>CAYXUS010000071.1:0-57343 GCA_964468415.1 uncultured Caldithrix sp. | reverse complement strand
AGAACATTTTGCCCGCAAATGGGACTTAACCACAGCGCCCAGTGTGTGCCATCTTTGTAGTTTGGGATGCAACATCATTCCCGGTGAACGTTACGGCACCATCCGTCGCATTCGAAGCCGTTACAACGGAAAAGTAAACGGATACTTCATTTGCGACCGCGGACGATTCGGTTACGAATTTGTCAACAGCGATCAGCGCATCAAAGAGCCGTTGCGACGCGGTAAAGCCAGCGGGCAACTGGAGCCGGTCGATGAGGAAACGGTACGTACCTATTTCAAAAAATTAATATCGAAAAACGCCCGTTTCATGGGCATCGGTTCGCCCAAGGCTTCGCTGGAAGCAAACTACGCTTTGCAAAAATTTGTGGGCAAAGAAAACTTCTTCGCCGGCGTTTCGGAAATCCAACAACGCCTGACGTTGAAAGCCGTGCGCCTTTTGCAGGAAACACCGGCCCACGTGCCTTCTTTGAAAGAAACGGAAAAAGCCGATACCGTGCTCGTTTTAGGCGAAGACGTAACGAACACGGCTCCCATGCTGGCGTTAAGTTTGCGCCAGGCTTCTCGCGTGCGGGCTATGGAATTGCCCGTTAAAATGGACATTCCCGTATGGAATGAAAACGCCGTTAACGAATTAATTCAAGACGAGCGGAGCCCCTTTTACGTGCTCACTCCCACGCCAACCAAGTTAGACGACGTGGCCACTGCAACGTACCGCCACGTACCGGACAACCTGGCCCGACTGGCTCAGGCCGTGGCCCATGCCATCGACGCTCAGGCCCCTGCCGTGTCCGATTTGAGTCAGGAAGAGCAAACCCTGGCCCGGCAAATTGCCGAGCATCTTTTAAGCGCGGAAAAGCCCTTAATTGTCAGCGGAACTTCTTTAATGAGCGAAAGCCTTCTGGAAGCCGCAGCCAACATTGCTCTGGCCCTGAAGCGGCGTGACAAGACCCCCTGGCTTTTCCTGACCGTGCCCGAAGCCAATAGCGTGGGTCTTGCCTTGCTGGACGAAAAAAATCTGAATCACGCCATCGAAAAGGCCGTATCCGGCGAATACAACGCTCTGGTCATTCTGGAAAACGATCTGTACCGTCGTCTGGAGAGCGATAAAATCGACCAATTGTTCGATTCGTTTGAACATGTTATTGTGCTCCACTATTTACGCAACCGGACAACCGAACGGGCGCATCTGGTTGTTCCCGTCGGGCCGTTTACCGAAACAGACGGCACGCTGATCAACAACGAAGGCCGGGCGCAACGTTTTTTCCAGGTTTTTTACCCGGGCGATCTCATCAAAGAAAGCTGGCGCTGGCTGGGCCTGATAATGAGCGACAACCGGATGGCAGAAAACATTACGCTGAAAAACCTGGACGATTTTATTCAGGCTTTTGTCACCGATTACCCGAGCCTGGCGGGAATCAAAGAAGCGGCTCCGCCTGCGGATTTCCGCATTAACGGCCAGAAAATTCCGCGCCAGTCCCATCGCTATTCCGGCCGCACCTCCCAGTTAGCGCACATTAATGTGAGCGAACCCAAACCGCCCGAAGACCATGATTCGGCCATGAGCTTTACCATGGAAGGCTACCAGGGGAAGCCGCCCGCACCGCTGCTTTCGCGTTACTGGTATCCGGGCTGGAATTCCGTACAAGCCTTGAACAAGTTTCAGATTGAAGTCGGAGGCGGGTTGCACGGAGGCGATCCCGGTGTGCGTGTCCTTAAACTGGGTCAGGGAACACAAAGTCACTTTTACGACCAGATCCCCGAAACTTTTAAAGCACAAAAAGACGTTTGGCTGGGCGTGCCATTGTACCACATTTTTGGCAGCGAAGATTTGAGCATGCACACCAAAGGAGTAGCGGAATTAACTCCCAGGCCGTACGTTTTGCTGAACACCGCCGATGCCGAAGGCCTTGGCGACAGTGTGCACATCCACATCGGCGAGTGGGACAAAGAAGTTGAGCTCAAAAAATCCGATGTGTTTCCGCGGGGCGCTGCCGGATTACCGGTAGGCCTGCCCGACACAGAGGCCATCGTATTTCCTAATCGGGTTAAAATTTCAGGATAGTGCAATGAACGAGACGTTAATGTATTTGCTGATTATTGTCGGTGTTTTAGTGGTTATGCTTTCCATTGCCGCCTTGCTCATCTGGTACGAGCGGCGCATGTTAGCCTTGTGGCAAGACCGCTACGGGCCGAACCGCGTGGGCCCCTTCGGGCTAATGCAAGTTTTGGCCGACATGATTAAAATCTTTTTCAAAGAAGATTGGATCGCTCCCTTTGCCGACAAATGGGTGTTTATTTTTGCCCCGACCATTGTTGTTATGGCGGTTTTGATGGGCTTTGCCGTGGTGCCGTTTGCTCCGGGCATTGTTGTCAGCGATATGAACATCGGTTTGCTTTTCTTTTTGGCCATGTCTTCTCTGGGTGCCTACAGCGTGTTTTTAGGCGGGCTTTCATCGAACAACAAATACGCGCTCATCGGTTCGTTGCGCGGCGCCGCACAAATGGTTTCGTACGAAGTGTTCATGGGAATCTCGCTCATGGGCGTTGTCTTAATGAGCGGTTCGTTTAGCCTGGTCGATATTGTAAATGCGCAAAAAAACGTTTGGTTTGTTATTCCGCAATTCATCGGATTCGTCATCTTTTTCATTGCCGGTGTGGCCGAATCGCACCGTGCTCCGTTCGATTTGCCCGAATCGGAAAGCGAACTGGTTGCCGGATTCCATTCCGAGTATTCCGGGATGAAATTCGGAATGTTCTTTGTGGGTGAATATCTGGGCATCACGCTTATTTCGGCCATGATTGCCACCTTTTATTTCGGCGGATGGCTGGGCCCGGGTTTCTTGCCTCCGATCGTTTGGTTCTTTATTAAAACGTTCGCTTTTATTACGATTTTTATCTTGTTACGCGCAGCCTTGCCCAGGCCGCGGTACGATCAATTAATGTCTCTGGGCTGGAAGGTGCTTTTGCCCCTTTCTTTGTTAAACTTATTGGTTACGGCCGCCATAATTCTGGCCGTCGGTTAAAAAATAGGTTCGTAAGGAGCATAAATGTTTAGCATTTTACGCAGTATTTGGCTAACCCTGTTGCACACGTTTAGCAAGCGCTTCACCGTTCAATACCCGGAAGAAAAGCCTCAACTTCCCGCACGGTGGCGCGGGCGTGTTGTGCTAACACGTGACCCGGACGGGATGGAACGCTGTGTGGCTTGCAACTTGTGCGCGGCTGCCTGTCCTACCGATTGTATTTCGTTGCAGGCAACGGAAGACGAAAACGGACGGCGCTACCCCGAATTTTTCCGCATCAACTTTTCCCGTTGCATTTTTTGCGGTTTTTGCGAAGATGCCTGCCCTACCTATGCCATTCAACTAATTCCGGATTTCGAGCTGGCCGAGTACGATCGGCAGAATCTGGTGTACGAAAAAGAAGAACTGCTCATCGACGGGCCGGGCAAATATCACGATTACAATTTTTACCGGGTAGCCGGTTACGCCATTGGCGGAAAGGGCAAAGGAGAAGCCGAACACGAAGATCCGCCCATCGACATTCACGACTTGCGGGCCTGACGGTTAAAAGCGTGACGTTTGCTTTTAACCCCAACAAATAGCAAAACGGTTAAGAAAAACTTTAGGGATAATTAAATGACCGTGTTTTTTTACATTGCAGCGCTTATTGCCATTCTTTCGACTGTGCTGGTCGTAACGCGGGCCAATGTGGTTCACGCATTAATTTACATGGTAATTTCGCTTTTGGCTACGGCTGTCATGTTTTTTATCGTCGGCGCGCCCTTCATGGCCGCGCTCGAAATCATGATTTACGCCGGAGCCATTATGGTTCTGTTCGTTTTTGTCATCATGATGCTGAATCTGGGGGCCAAAGGTGTTGAGCAAGAAAAAGAATGGCTTTCTGCCTCCGGCTGGATCATTCCCGCTTTATTCAGTTTTGTTTTACTTGCGGAAGTCGTTTATCTCATTGTTGCTTCGCCGGTTAGCCCCCTTGCCGGGAAAATGGTCCCCCCCAAAGAGGTAGGCTATTCTTTGTTTACCACCTACTTGCTGGGCGTTGAGCTGGCCGCCGTGCTGCTGCTGGCCGGCATTGTGGGGGCCTACCATCTGGCGCGTAAAAAGAAGCACGTAGTCCATCGCTTTTTACAAAGCAAAGGAGCGGATGAATGAGCGAAATTTCTTTAAATACGGGCTTGATCATTGCTTCCATTCTGTTTTTTACCGGTTTTTTGGGCGTAATGATTCGCCGAAATATTTTGTTCATGCTTATTTCGGTTGAAATTATGTTGAATGCGGCCGGCCTGGCTTTTGTGTTTGCGGGAGCGCGCTGGCACGCGCCAGACGGACAAATTATGCTTATTTTTATTTTAACCATGGCCGCGGCCGAGGTGGCTGTGGGATTGGCCCTGATGATTCAGGTGTACCAAAAATTCAAAACCCTTGATTCCGATGCAGTTAGTAACATGAGGGGTTAATATGTACGATTTTCTCTGGCTTGTTCCGGCTTTGCCCTTTGCAGGATTTTTTATTTTAGCCGTTTTCGGGAAAAAATTAGGCACCAGGCTTTCCGCATTTATCGGAGTGGGCTCGGTTTCGCTTTCTGCCTTGCTTACTTTGTTAATTGGTTTGCGTTTTTTGAGCAACCCGCCGGAAGGCCACGCCTTTCATCAGGTGCTTTGGTCGTGGATGGCCGCCGGTAAATTTCAGGTGAACTTTGCCCTGCACCTCGATGCGCTTTCGCTGGTGTTTATTTTTGTCATTACATTTGTCGGATCTCTCATTCACCTTTACTCTACCGAATACATGGCAGGAGACAAAGGATTCAGCCGTTTCTTTGCCTACATGAATTTATTTGTCGGGGCCATGTTGCTGCTGGTTCTGGGCGACAGCCTGCTTTTGCTTTACCTGGGTTGGGAAGGCGTTGGCCTGTGCAGTTACCTGCTCATCGGATTCTGGTACAACGATCCGGCCAATGGCTACGCTGCACGCAAGGCGTTTATTGTAACCCGTGTCGGTGATGCGGCAATGGCCGTGGGGCTCTTCTTGCTCTTTTCTTCCTTCGGAACGCTGAACATTCAGGAAATTCTGAACAAAGCGCCGCAGGTTTGGTCGGTTGGTAATCAGACGGCCGTCATCGCCACATTGCTGCTACTGGGCGGGGCGGTTGGCAAGTCGGCTCAATTGCCGTTGCAGGTCTGGTTACCGGACGCTATGGCCGGTCCTACACCGACCAGCGCTTTGATTCACGCGGCAACTATGGTAACAGCCGGTGTGTATTTAATCGCCCGCATGCACGGGATTTACGAATTGGCCCCGTTTTCCATGACGGCTGTTGCCGTGGTGGGAGCGGCCACTTTGTTGGTTGCCGGGTTTGCCGGAATGGCACAAGAAGACATCAAACGTGTTTTAGCCTATTCTACCGTAAGCCAGATCGGCTACATGTTTCTGGCGCTGGGCGTGGGAGCGTGGAGTGCCGGGATTTTTCACTTTATGATTCATGCCTTTTTCAAAGCCTTGCTCTTTTTGGGTGCGGGCGCCATTATTATTGCTCAGCACCACGAACAAAATATGTTCAAAATGGGGGGATTGGCCAAAGCCCTGCCCATCACGTTCTGGACGTTTTTAATCGGTTCCGGTTCGCTGGCTGCGTTGCCATTGATTACTGCCGGCTTTTACAGCAAAGATGCCATCATCTGGTTCGCCTGGGCCGGACCAAACGGTAGCGTTTATTTGTGGGCCGCGGCCGTCTTCGGAGCCATTGTTACCGCGTTTTACACCTTTCGCATGGTGTTTGTAACTTTCTTTGGCGAACAGAAAATCGAAATTAGCCATTATCCGCGCTGGACGATTCATCTGCCGCTGATCGTGCTGGCCTTTTTTGCCCTGTTCGGCGGATTTATCGAACTGCCGGGCACAATGGGACATTTTACCTTGTTTTCCGATTTCTTAAAATCGGTGTTGCCGGTCGAAATGGCCCACCATGAAAGCGCCTCTCTGGAGTGGTTCTCACAAATTTTAACGGCAACTCTGGCTTTGGCTGCCATTTACCTGGCGTATGTGCTGTACCTTAAAAAACCGCATCTCGTTGCGGCGATTACCGACACGCGTTGGGGCGGCGACTTGAAACGTTTTTTCCTTTCGGGTCTGGGATTCGATTGGGTTTACGAACGCCTTTTTATTCGGCCGTATGTTTGGATTGCACGCATTAACAAACGCGACTTTATCGATTTGTTTTTTGTCTTTCTTCCCTGGCTTTCGCGCCAGTTCCATTACGCCTTTAGCTACACGCAATCGGGCAAAGTGCGTCGTTACATTTGGGGCATTGCCCTTGGAGCAGTGGTATCAATAACAATTGTGGTGTTCCTATGACATTGACATTTTTATTCGTTTGGTTACTTTTTGGTGGTTTGCTTGCCTGGCTTTCCGGCCGCTGGAGCAAAAATGCGCCGCGCTGGATCTCGCTTCTGGTGCTGGCCGTACATCTGGTGGTTACTGTAAAGCTCTGGCTTGCCTTTTTAGCACAAAACGGGATGGAGCTTGGCCGGAACGTCTGGTTCATGTCCGTAAAACTTCCCTGGATTCCCCAATGGGGCATCGAATATTATCTGGCGATAGACGGCCTGAGTATTCTGTTGCTGGTTTTAACCAGTTTTCTGGGTCTGCTGGCCGTTGCCTGTTCCTGGAAAGGCATTCAGGAAAAGGTCGGCTTTTTCCACTTTAACCTGCTGTGGATTTTGGCCGGAATTTCCGGCGTGTTCATGGCGCTGGATCTCTTTCTCTTTTACTTTTTCTGGGAAATCATGCTCATCCCCCTGTACTTTTTGATTGGTATCTGGGGGCACGGAAATCGCATTTACGCCACCTTAAAATTCTTCATCTTTACCCAGGCCAGCGGATTGTTCATGCTAATTTCCATTCTGGGCCTGTTTTTTATTCACGGACATCAGACCGGCCATTACACCTTTAATTACATGGAGTTGCTGGGCACGCAGGTTTCGCCCAAAATCGCGTTCTGGCTTATGCTGGGATTCTTTTTGGGCTTTGGTGTTAAACTGCCCATCGTACCGGTGCACACCTGGCTGCCCGACGCCCACACCGAAGCACCAACCGCCGGTAGCGTTGTGCTGGCCGGGCTGGTGTTAAAGGCCGGTGCTTACGGATTCATTCGTTTTTTGATGCCGCTTTTTCCGCAAGCCGGTAAAGAATTTGCCATGTTTGCAATGGTGCTGGGTATTGTGGGAATTGTGTATGCGGCCATTGTGGCTTTTGCCCAAACCGATTTAAAGCGCTTGGTGGCCTACACCAGCGTAAGCCACATGGGATTTGTTTTGCTGGGCATTTTTGCCTGGAACGAATTGGCCCTGCAGGGCGCCATGATGATTATCATCTCCCACGCTTTGAGCACAGGCGCTCTCTTCATTTTGGTCGGCGATATTTACGACCGAATTCACACACGCGATATGGACAAACTCGGCGGATTGTGGGATGTGGTACCTCGCTTCGGAGGCTTTGGAATGGTTTTCGCAATGGCCTCGCTGGGGCTGCCGGGGCTGGCAAATTTTGTGGGAGAATTTCTCGTCCTTTTGGGCGTGTTTCAGGTTAGTGTTCCCATTGCCGCACTGGCCACATTGGGCTTTATTGCGGCTACCATCTACTCTCTGTGGATGATTCAACGTACTTTCTTTGGCAAAAACAAAAACCAATGGGAATTACCCGATGCGAATGCACGGGAAATCTCGATTTTTGCCGCTTTGACGGTGGCGCTGGTTTGGCTGGGACTTTTTCCTAACACGGTGCTGAATACATCAAAAACCGCATTTAAGCATGTGTTGAATTTAACCAAAGCTCAGCAAACCACCCAACAGGTAAAGATTAAAAATTAAAGAACTACGCACCCGCCCGGTTGGGACGGAGAAAAAACCGCATGAGGAAGGGCACCTCGCCGATCCCATGCGTCTGTAATTCGGAATTCATTAACGTGGAGATTTTGGAATGACCGCCCAGGAAATTTCGAAAATAATGCCTTTGATTATTGTACTGGCCACGCCGTTAATTCTTATGCTGGTTATTGCCTTTCGGCGCAATCATTTTACGACCATGTTACTATCGGTTGTCGGATTGACTGCGGCTTTGGCATTTATTCCCGCCTCACGCTTAATCGGTATCGACCGCGTCGGAGAATTGCTGGTTGTGGATAGTTACGCACTGTTCTACTATTCCTTGATTTTCCTGGCCACTATTTTTATTGTGGTGTCTTCCTATTCCTACTTACAATTACGTTTTTCGGGGAACAAAGAAGAATATTACCTGCTCATTTTAACGGCTGCGCTGGGCTCGGCCATTCTGGCTTCGGCCGTGCACTTTGTTAGCTTTTTCCTGGGACTGGAAATTTTGAGTGTATCGCTGTACGGTTTGGTCGCTTATTTGCGCCACACCAACGAAGGCATCGAGGCGGCCTTAAAATATCTTATTCTTGCGGCGGTTTCTTCCGCTTTTCTGGTCTTTGGCATGGCTCTTATTTATTCTCAGGTGGGTTCGATGGCCTTCTCTGACGTAATGGGTTTTCTTTCCGCACCCGGCCATCTCACTGTTATCACGATTGGTGGGCTGGCTTTAATGATCGTCGGATTCGGTTTCAAATTAGCCGTGGTTCCGTTCCACATGTGGTCGCCGGATGTGTACGAAGGCGCGCCTGCTCCGGTAACCGCTTTTATTGCCTCGGTTTCCAAGGGCGGCTTTTTGGCCTTATTGTTTCGGCTTTTCTCTCATTACAATCTGGCGCAATCCCCGGCGCTCTTTCTGATTTTTGCCGTGCTGGCCGTACTTTCCATGTTTGGCGGTAACTTTTTGGCCTTGATGCAGAAAAACGTCAAGCGTTTGCTGGCCTATTCTTCCATTGCCCATTTCGGTTACATTTTGGTCGCTTTTTTGGCCGGAAACGGGATGTCAAACTTTCGGGGCATCGAGGCGGCTACCTTTTACCTTGTCTCCTATTTTGTGACGATTATCGGTGCTTTTATTATTGTGGGCGTGCTTTCCACAAAAGAAAAAGAGGCACAGGACATGGGAGACTACCGCGGTCTGTACTGGCGACATCCATTCCTTTCGGTGGCGCTTTCGGCCATGCTCTTTTCTCTGGCCGGCATTCCTTTAACGGCCGGTTTTGTCGGTAAATACTACGTGCTTTCTACCGGTATCGGTAGCCATCTCTGGTGGCTGGTGATTGTGCTGATCGTTAACAGTGCCATCGGCGTGTATTACTATTTGCGTTTGATCGTAGAAATGTTTTCCCAGGCCGATATGGTCACTACTGCAACAAAACCCAATGTAGGTGTGTTAACGGGCGTGGTTCTGGCCTTTTTAACCATTGCACTGGTCTGGCTTGGCGTTTACCCGACGGGAATCATTGCGGCTATTAAAGCCTCGTCGCTGGTCTTTTAACGGGTTGCTCGGATGGCCCGCCCGCCTGGCCGCCTTGCAAATACGATCTTTAAACCGAGGAAAATCGTTCGGAAACCCAAATAGCGTAAAAGCACATCTGCCGTTTTTACCAAATTCGACCCTTTCTTTTTTACTGCCACTGGCCTTGGTGTGATGATTTTTTTCTGCCCTCCCTGTGCTCCCGTTTCCCGGGTGATTCTATTCGGTTCACCTCTAAAATTCACAAAGCTTCCGGGAGATTAAAAAATGAACTCCAAAAAATTGTTCCTTAGCATTTTTTCCTTTATTCTCTTTGGGACTGCTTGTTCCATTCTTATCGGGCTTTTAATTTTCGGGACAGACATTTTTAACGTTCGTTCTCCGTTTTTTCAATTTATTACGTTCGGAATGATCGGTTCGGTTTCGTTTGCGCTTTTTCGTTTCCGGCGTTTCCGAGATTCGGCGTACATGAACCTTCTGCTGTTTTTTCTTTTCTACCTTGCCTGGGGAAGGCACCATGTGCTTACCCTCGTTTTTTATTTTTCCGCCATGATTTTCTCTGCCTACGTTTACGCTATCTGGCTTTACGCGCGGGTAGTTTTTAAACTGGCCCGACCGTTCATTCTGGGGGTACTTCTGTCCTCTGTTTTTTTAGTGGTTACAATTATTTTAATGTTGATTTATTACTCCGGCCGAATTCCTTTCTTCCCGTTCAAAAACATACCGCTCGGATTTTTAATGGGCTTTGGCATGGCGGTCGGATTCGAGATTGCGGAATGGGTTAACGGAAAGTTTTTTATGGAAGAACCGGAAGAATCGCTTCGCCCGACAAATGAGTAAGGCTTTTTTTAAAGACTGAAAACTCCGGTCGTTTATTCGTCACCCGCACGTTTAAGGCAGTTGTCGCAGGCCCCGCAGTACGTTCCGTGCTCCAGCCCGAAATATTCGTGAATGTAGGCTTTGCGGCAGGTCTCCAGTTTGGCATATTGCATCATTTTGTACAGTTGCTGTTGCTCGTTTTTGAGTTTGCGCTCCAGATGCTCTTCATCCAGCCACTCTTCGGGCAAATCTCCGATCAGTTGCAAATTTTTTTCTTCGATGCTGCCGATGGTCACCCCCCAGCGATCGAACAGGGCCAGAACGGTTTCCGCCCGGAAATCATGGCGATTTTTAAAGGTGAGCTGTTCCTTAAAATAATCCAGCCCCAGCGCATTCACCTCTTCCAGATGGTCATGAAGAATCTGGTAGGCGCGATGGAAAAAATCCGCCGACGGATTGTTCCAGCGGATAAATTCCAACTGAATATTCAGGTCTTGTTGGTCGTAAAGCAAAATGCAATCCGAATGCTTATCATCCCGGCCGGCCCGGCCGATTTCCTGATAGTACGATTCCAGCGCACCGGGAATTTGCGCGTGCAGCACAAAACGAATATCGGGCTTGTCAATGCCCATGCCAAATGCGTTGGTGGCCAGTACCACCTGCCGATCGTTTCGCATGAACTGGTTTTGGATGTTTTTGCGCTGGCCCGCACTAAGCCTGCCGTGGTAAATTAGATGGGGAACTTTCATTTTGCGCAAACGCTCACTCATTTTAAGCAAATCCTTGATGAGCGAAAAATAAACGATGCCCGAACCTTCCTTCAGATTTTTAATGTATTCCAGAATAATCGCCAGCTTTTCCTCTTCGCCCCACACTTCGTTTACAGCCAAAAACAAATTCGGCCGATCGATGCCTTCGTGAAAGATGCGCACATCGCTCAGGCGCAATTGCTTGATAATGTCCTGCTGCACGGCCGGAGTTGCCGTGGCGGTCAGGGCAATTGTGGTCGGATTGCCCAGCATCTCCCGAATATCGCCCAGGCGGGTGTAATCGGGCCGAAAGCCGTTTCCCCACTCGCTGATGCAGTGGGCTTCGTCCACGGCAAAAAGACTAATCGTTCGCTTTTGAATTACTTCGAGAAAATCTTCCTTCCGAAAACGCTCCGGAGTGACGTAAAGCAGCTTGTACTTTCCCTGACGAATTTCGGCGTAACGCTTTTCCCGTTCTTTTTTGCTCAGAGAGGCATTAACGAAGGTGGCCTCGATTCCCTTGCTTTGCAGGGCATCCACCTGATCTTTCATCAGGGCAATCAACGGCGAAATAACCAGCGTTAAATCCGGTAGCAGCAATGCCGGGAGCTGGTACAAAACAGATTTGCCCGAACCGGTGGGCATAATGGCCAGCACGTGCGTTCCCTGCAGTACCAGTTCGATGATTTCTTTTTGCGGCTTGCGAAAATTTTGGTAGCCGAAATATTGTGTTAAGGCCTCTTGCAACGTCATGTTTTTCTCCGAATGCATTGTAAACTATTGGCAACTTCGCGTTCCGGCAATTTAGAGATGTTCCGGACAATACGCAAACATTGCAGGCACGGAAAGCAACCGAGGCCGTGCCGCTCTGCAAAATCAACACGGCCTGAAAAAACCGCACTTCAACCGCCCCAAAATGAATGTTTTAAATTTGACTAAAAATTCATAAATTAGGGCTGACAAAACGGAGGTAACGTCATGGGGTTTGATTTAACAAAAAGCGAAAAAGAGTATTTGCTGCGTCTGGCACGCGAAACCATTGCCGCAAAGCTGGACAACCGCCCTTTACCCGTACCCGAGCCCATCACAGAAAACCTGAAAACACGCACGGGAGCATTTGTTACCCTGAATAAACGCAAGCAACTTCGGGGATGCATTGGCTATGTACAGGGCATTAAGCCTCTCTATCAGGCCATTCAGGATTTGGCGCTTTCCGCGGCTTTTAACGATCCCCGCTTCCCGCCTTTAAGCAAAGACGAACTGCCCGAGACTGAGATCGAAATTTCGGTACTTACGCCATTAACCCCGGTGAAGGACATTGCGGAAATAAAAATCGGCCGGGATGGTTTGTTGGTTAAAAACGGCTTTTACGAAGGCCTTTTACTCCCGCAGGTGGCCACCGAGTACGGTTGGGACGTACTTACCTTTTTACAGGAGACGTGTATTAAGGCCGGTTTGCCACCCGATGCCTGGCAAGACCCGAACACGGAAATTTACAAATTCAGCGCTTTGATTTTCAGTGAAAACGATGAAGACTGATTTACCGCCCGCTTTTTCTTTGCAAGAACGCGCACGCATTGCCCGCCGGGTGACCTGGTGGGGCATTTTATGGAATGTGCTGCTTATTGCCATAAAGTTTGCCGCCGGCGTGGTGGCACATAGTTCGGCTTTGATTGCCGACGCCTTCCATTCCGTTTCCGATTTTGGCAGCGACATCGCCGTATTATTTAGCGTACGTCTGGCAAATCGTCCCGTGGACGAAACTCACCACTACGGACATGGCAAAATCGAAACTCTGGCCTCGATTATCATTTCCATCTTTCTTTTCTTCGTCGCTGCGGGCATCCTGATTGAAAGCTCGCTCAAAATTTTACAAGTGTACCGGGGGAAGGTTTTACAAACTCCCGGCTTAGCCGCCTTACTCGCCGCAATAATCTCCGTCCTTATTAAAGAAGGCCTTTACCGCTACACCATAAAGCGCGGCAAGATGATCCGCAGCAATGCTCTAATCGCCAATGCCTGGCATCATCGCAGCGATGCCCTAACTTCGATCGGCGTGTCTCTGGGCATTGCCGGTGCTTTCCTGCTGGGTAAAAAGTTCGCCGTTCTGGACCCGATCGCCGCCGTTCTGGTTGGCCTCTTTATTTTAAATTATGTCCGCGTTTCTCTAAAGGACTCTATTAACGAACTCTTGGAGGCTTCATTAAGCAAAGAAGAAAACGAACAAATATTACAGGTTGTAAGCCAAACGCCGGGCGTGTACTATCCCCATCATTTGCGCACCCGACGCATTGGTAGCACTATTGCTATAGAAATTACAATTAAGGTCGACCCTACGCTATCGGTCGTAAAGGCGCATGATATTGCAACCGAAGTTGAGAATCGTTTAAAGCGGGTTTACGGAAAAGATATTTTCGTTTCTACGCATATCGAACCTTTTTATCAGGATGAACACTTAAAATAAAGGAATTTTACCGCCTGAGTGCCGAATTTTCTTTATCTATTGTTTGAGTTAATCCATTATGTTTATTAATTTATTCGTGCATTTTCGCTGAAACCCAACAAAACCACACAAAGAAAGGAGTGTTTTATGAGGCGTTTCTTACAACCCTTTACCCTGGGGGCATTGCTCTTGGCCTTCCTTGCCCTCACAGTGCACACTGCCAATGCTCAAACATTGGTAGAAGAATTTACCGACGGCACCCCGGATTTAAGTTGGGGATTTAACTCCGCCACTTTTACGGCCGGTGATACTTTAACCGTGGCCGATTCCACCGCAAGTGCCTGGGGCAGCTATGTCGGCGTCTTTAAGGATCAGGGATACACCGGGCTTCTTTACGCCAAGGATGCTTATTACGAAAATTTCACCGCTTCCGCCGATATTTATTTGGTCGGTCCGCCCAGTGCCGATGCTCCGCTGTATGCCGGTTTGGCCATTAAAATGCTAAACGATCAGGTGAAGTACTACCGGTTTATCTATCGGAATTCATCTTCTTCCGACCACGGCATTCTAAAATTACAGGGCTACGATGGTTCCTCCTGGCACATCAGCAAGGTCTGGACGCCCGGTGTGGATTTTGACAGTGTTACTACTGGCTGGCACAATTTTAAAGTGGCCGTAAAAGGGAATCAGTTCTGGGCATACTTTGACGGCAAACTGCTGCCCGGATGTCCGGTTGTTGATGACAATCTGTTCATCGTGCAAGGCTACCCCGGAATTTTTAAGTACAATTCCGGCGAAAGCCAAATCCTGTTCGACAACTTTAAAGTAACCAAAATGAACCTTACCTCCATTGCCACCATCCAAACGCCAACCGATCCCAATACCAGCGATGCTTCACCTTTGGTCGATTCGGTTGTAACCGTTCAGGGTATTGTTTCCGGAGTGAGCAAATACGGTTATTTTCTGCAAGATGGTGCCGGTGCCTGGAATGGCATCTATGTTTACACCGGCAATGTCGCCGATTCATTGCGACCCAGTGTTGGCGACGAACTGCTCGTTACCGGTACCGTAGCCGAATACAAAAACTTAACGGAATTGAAAAACCTGACGCAAACATTGCTCGTTTCCAGCAATAACACCCCCTATTCTCCGGTTAAAATTACCGCTGCCGATTTTGGCGAACCGTACGAATCGGTCGCCGTAAAAGTCGATACGGTAACCTGCACCAATCCCGACTTGGGTTACGGAGAATGGGAAGTTCAGGATGCAACGGGCACCATGCGCGTGGATGATCTGTTCTACGCTTTCACCCCTACTCAGGATGCCCAGTACAACATCGCCGGAATCGGTTACTACTCTTACGGCAATTACAAGCTGGAGCCCAGAGATTCGAGTGAAATTACCGAAGTTGTCAAAGAAATTAGCTTGCCGCTCTACGAACGATTCACGGATGGTAAATTCGACCTCGAGTGGGATTACAACACCACTACATACGCAGCCGGTGACACGCTGATGATCGTCGATTCGACCGCAAGCGCCTGGGGCAGCTACGTCGGTGTTTTTGAAGATCAAAGCTACACCGGTTTGCTCCATGTCAAAGATGCGGTTTTCGAAGATTACACCATCTCCGCCGACATTTTCCTTTATGGCGATCCCGATCCGAATGCCGCTCTTTACACCGGTTTAGCCATTAAAACCAAGCACGAAGGGCTTGGCTACTATCGTTTTGTTTACCGCAATTCTTCCTCTTCCGACAATGGTATCTTAAAATTACAAGGCTATGATGGCTCTTCCTGGCATATTAGCAAAGTATGGCAACCGGGTGTTGATTTTGAACCCATTAAAACCGGTTGGCATAATTTGAAAGTTACGGTAAAAGGCAACAAATTCTGGGCTTATCTGGACGGTAAAGAATTGCCCGGCTGCCCTCTGCAAGATGACAACCTGATTTTAAGTGAAGGTTATCCCGGCATTTTCAAATACAATAGCGGATCTGCCCGCATTATGTTTGACAACTTTTCCGTTACCAAACCGGAAAATGTTCTGCCCTATTACAACATCGTAATCAACGAAATTAACTACAATCCGGCAGGCACCGACACCACCGAATTTCTGGAACTGTACAACGCCGAAAATTTTGCCATTGACCTTTCCGGATATTATTTCTCCGACGGAATTACCTTTACCTTCCCCGATGGTGCAACCATCAATCCGGGTGCGTATGTGGTCATTGCTTCGGATACGGCAGCTTTCCGGAAATTCTATGGCTTTGCCACACCTTATCAATACGAAGGTGGTCTAAGCAACAAGGGCGAAACCGTTGTCTTCAACAATGCAGAAGGTATGACCTTAGATTCGGTTACTTACGACGACAAAGATCCCTGGCCGACTTCTCCGGATGGTGACGGCCCGTCACTTTCGTTGAAGAGCCCGGATCTGGACAACACGCTTCCCGAAAACTGGGCCCCCAGTTTGCAAGACGGCGGAACGCCCGGTGCAATTAACTTCCCGCAGAATACCGCGCCGACGGCCGTAACCTTGCTTGCACCTCCCGATAGTACGGTATTCACTGCAAGCGATTTCCCGAGCGACACTTCTATGGTTACTTTCTGCTGGACATCTGCTTACGATCCGGATATGCAAGATACCGTGCATTATGTCTTCTCTGTTCTGGACGAAAACAAAGAAGCCCTGTTCGATACCACCCTGGCAAGTGGTGATACCTGCCTGAGTATCGAGCCACCGGATTCCAGCGGATTCTTCTACTGGTTTGTCAAATCTGTGGATACAGAAGGGGCTTACAGCGTAAGCGATACCTTCCGCGTTATTTTCGAGCTTGGCGTTGGTATTGCCAATGAATCCATGCTGCCGGATAAATTCGAACTGGCACAGAATTACCCGAACCCCTTTAACCCGACGACGACTATCGAATTTAAACTTCCGGTAAAAAGTGATGTGAAGCTCTACATCTACAATGCCATCGGGCAACGGATCCGCACTCTGATCAACAAGCCCATGACACCCGGAACCTACAAAGTAATCTGGGATGCCAAGAATGAAAGCGGACGTAAAGTTGCTTCGGGTCTGTACTTCTACGAATTGCGCGCCAAGAATTTCCGTCAGGTTCACAAGATGATTCTGATGAAATAATTCGCACATCTCGATTTGCATCAAAATAAAAAGGCTGCCCGCGGGCAGCCTTTTTTGTTTAGCATCTTCTTTTAGCGCAATAGCATCATTTTCCGGAACTGCACTTTCCCGGGCGCACGTAATCGGTAAAAATACAAACCACTGGACACAGGCACGCCCTGTCCGTTCGTCGCATTCCACTGCACGCGGTACGTTCCCGCTTTCAAAAAGCCATCTGCCAAACGTTTCACCAGCCGGCCATTTACATCAAACACTTCCAGTACCACGTGTGCCGCTTTGGGCAACGAAAACTCAATGGTCGTTGTCGGATTAAACGGATTGGGATAATTGGGCCGCAGAGCAAAATCTTCGGGTACGGCAGCTTCGATTGGTTCTACCCCGGTTAAAATCAACCCGGCCGGCGGCGTGAATGTTTTTTGGTCGGTAAAAATATGAAACTCTCCGGCCAACAGGGTAATGGTCGTATCTGTTTTTTGCACGTACAGGGAATCGCCGCTGAAAAAGTCGTACCACCAGCCGCCGTGCGTGAATAAAGGCTGAATCGTTCCTGTGCGCACATTAAAATTGCCCACAACGGAAACGTTTAGAGTGGCAAACATCAAATTAATGCGCTTCATGCCTCCGGCCACGGACATGTTCACCGTGGAATAGGGTTTGTTGAACACATCGTATGTTTTCCGCAGCCGCATTAAGGCCGCAAACGTTTGGTACAATTTGCGCCGACGCGAATCCTGAAAATAATCCCAGCGAATGGGTTTGTTGCCTGTACGACCGTTGTAATCAATGGAATAATCGTAACCCAGCTCGCCGAACTGCCAAATCATTTTGGGCCCGGGTAACAAAAAGAAAAACGCACCGGCCATCTTCACCCGTTCCAGGGCTGTGGACAATTCCTTAATATTGTAATCGCCGCTGGAATTTCCGTATTTTAAATTTTTGTACATGATGCGTTCTTCGTCGTGGCTTTCCATGTAAGTCACCAGGCCGGGTTTGCTCCAACCGCGGGTTTTGAAAAATCCCCAGCTAAAATCCGATTTTCCGTTGGAATTGTAACCCATGGTGGCTTCGTTGTACGGGCCGTTCAAATTGCCCCAAATCATCATCCCATAATTGGCCAGTTCCGTTTCCTCGCTGTTGTCCGTAAAATGCTCCAGAATTACGTAGGCCCTGGGATCGGTTTGCCAGATTTTATCGGCCATGCGTTTTAAGATGCGAATGCGGGAAGCGTCGTAATTCCAGCCGTCACCCGGCGTGTTGGTGAAGCCCTTGGTGAAATCAAAGCGGTAGCCGTCCACGTGGTATTCTTTTAGCCAAAAACGATTGACCCGATCGACAAACTTTTGCGTGGCCGGACTTTCGTGATTGAAATCGTCAAACCAACTGTAAGCCGGATTGGGCGATTCGGTATTAAACCAGGGATTTTGCGCTGTGGGCGGCCCGTAATCGCCCACATTGTACAACCGCACCAACGGGCACTGGGATGTGGCGTGGTTAAGTACCATGTCCAGAATGACAGCCATGCCGCGTGCATGGCAGCTATCGACCAGTGCCTGCAAATCGTGCTTGGGACCGTAATATTTGTCCGGCGCAAAATAGAAATCGGGATTGTAGCCCCAGCTTTCGTTGCCTTCAAATTCGGTCACCGGCATAAGCTCGATGGCATTAATGCCCAAATTTTGCAAATAGTCCAACGAATCGATGATGGTTTTGTAATCGTGGTTGGCCACAAAATCGCGTACCAGCAGTTCGTAAATCAGCAATTGATCCTGCGGCGGACGCACGTAGTTCTGGTCGTGCCATTGGTATTTCGGCTGCGCCGTTTGCAAAACGGATACCGGAAAATCGGTTTTTCCGTAAGGATAAGGCTTTAAATTGGGATAGGTAGAAGAAGAAATGTATTTGTCGTTCCAGGGATCGAGAATTTTTTCCGTGTACGGATCGGCAATGCGAATTTGGCCGTCCACCAAATATTGGTAGGCGTATTCCGTGCCGGGCGAAAGGTTGTCTAACTCCAGCCAAAAATAGGCACTGTCGGCATCCACGGAATCGCGATGCATTAAATACTTTTCGTCCACTTTCCAGTCGTTAAAATCGCCGATGACGTACACGAACTTTTTGTACGGTGCAAACAGGCAAAGCGTGGCTTTGAGCACGTTGTTTTCGTCGTAGGTTACGCCTTCGATGAGTCCGGCCGGGCGGTCTTCGTCCGTAATCGGCGGATTGACCATTATCACGAAATTTTGCGAGTTGGTCAGGCCGCTGGTATCGGTAGCCGCAGCATAGACCGTTTTTTTGCCCGGGGCGTCGGCCTGAGCGCGAAAGGTGTAACGCAGTGTGTCTTCCGTATCGGTCTGGGCCACCAGCGTTCCGTTAATGCGCAATTCCAGATGCGCGGTTTGTGTGCCAATGGCCGCCGCCGTGATGGCGATGGGAACAGAATCGCCCGGCATGGCAAACACCGGAGAGCGTTCGGGATCGCCATAGGTGGTGGTAACGGTTGGCCGGACCACTACCACATTTATGCCCGGTTCGTACAATTCGTAAAAAATATCGGCGCCGCCCACGTCACGTCCGGTTACCGAACCGTCCGAATTGCGGAAGACAAAAGCCAGCTTCAAAATTTTTTCGCTGCTGGGTACGCCGTAATATTGGTGCGGATAACCGATGGTCAGCTTCCACAAATTATCGCCGACTTTGGTCATGTGGTTGGCATCCGTGTTTTCGTTCCAATCGGTTTTCACGTATTTCCAGTCCGAAGGGCCGGTGCTCAAATTGGTAATTACTCCGGTGTGGGCGTACACATCGGTTCCGGAATAGTTCATCAGTCCCTGATCGCCGCGATCGGCGTGGAAATAGACCGTGATGGAATCTTTTTCCGTGGCGTAAGAAGGTTCGGTCGTTACAACCTGAGCCCACCCTGCTCCAATCCAGAAAAGTAAAAATACAACTTGGAAAATGCTTTTATTTTTCATGTATTCCTTTCCTTATTTGTTTAAAATTACTGCTTGATAGGGTTTTAATGCTTCCATTTGCTCAAGCGACTGCTCATCTCCCCGGGAATTAAACAGCACATCTTTAACGTCGCCAAACCATTTGGGATCCGGGGGAAGCGGATGCGGAGAGAAATTTACCATCACCCGTAACGTATTGCCTTTATCAAAGACGAGCACATTATCCCGCAGCGCCGTGTCGAAAAAGAAATACTGACCGGAAGAAAGGGCAGGATGCTTTTTACGCAATCCGATCAACTTTTGCGTTATTCGCAAAAAACGTTCGTCACTTTCATTCCGTTCGATGGGCTGTCGCTCAAACAGTGAAGGTGTCGCGGAGGCTCCCCATTCCTGCCCGTTGTAAATGAGCGGAAGGCCGTGCAAAGAAAACAAAACAGTGAGCGCAGCCGCCCATTGCTCTCCGGGAAAAATCGTCCGGGCCCGGGGCAGATCGTGGTTCTCCAGAAAACGCAGGGGAAGAGCGTTTTGGGGATACATGAGCTGCTTGGCTAAAATCCAACGGGCCAGAAGTGCAACTTCGCCGTGAAAAGCCCTCCGCAACAAACGGAGTGTGCTCCAATCGTAAGTGCTGTGAAACACCCGGTGCAAACGCGGACTTTCCCATTCGGCCAGCAAATAAAAATCGTGTTTCTTTTCTTTTAATTGCGGAACGACCCACTCCCAGAAATCCAGAGGCACAAAGCCCGCCACATCACACCGGTAACCGTCCACATCAAATTCGTCAATCCAAAACTTCATGACCTGTGCCATGTGTTCGCGGGTACGGGCATTGCCGTAATCCAGATCCACAATATCGCTCCAATCGGCTACTTTTCGTCTGGGACGGCCTTGGGCGTCGCGTGCGATTAAATGCGGTTGATCCTGCAACGCCACGTAATCTGGTGCCACGTGGTTGGGCACCATGTCGATCACAACTTTCATCGACATGGCATGTGCTGTTTGCACCAGTGTACGGAAGTCCGCAGCCGTGCCGTATTCGGGGTTCACATTAAAATAATCACGAATGGCATAAGGCGAACCCCATCGCCCTTTGCGGTTTTGTTGCCCGATGGGGTAAATGGGCATTAGCCAAACGACATCGATTCCAAGCTCTTTTAATTCGGGCAACCGCTCGGTTACACCTTTGAATGTACCCGCTTCCGAAAAAGCACGCACATAAATTTCGTAAAGTGTTCTTCCCTGCAACCAGGCCGGCACCTCCGGGCCCTGCCAATCTTTCAAAAGAATAAACTCGCGGTCAAAGGCCATCTCGGGCACGCGCTCTTTTACCTGCGCAAATATTTGCCGTATGTTTAAATCCATCCCTTGCTTTCGTTGTTAACCTTTTGTGTGCAATGTTTATTCAAAGATCGGCTGTACCTCTTTGTGCTTGTACTTTTCAATGAGACGATCCAGATTTTCAAAACCTTCCTTTTGCATGGCCGTTACCGAGCGGCTCACGTCCTCACGCATGCGGATGCCGTAAAGGGTAATGTCTAAAATGATGTGGTTCGTGGCAATATCCACAATGGCTTTGTTGTCGGTCCAGGCCGTTTTTTTGGAATAGCGATCGTCGGCTTCACCCATGAGCAATTCATGGTGATCGACTACCAAAATGATTTTTCTCTCCCAAACTTTGAGTAGTTCCCGTTCCGGGATGTTGTAACTGTATGCTTCGTCGATGCGCAAAGCGATAGGCGTAAACGAAAAGGCAATAATACGCACGCCGCGACGAAGTGCCTCTTCCAAATCGCTTTTCAGGCGCAGACACTCGCGTTCCCAGGCCGAGATGAAAATGGTTTCCTGAGCCTTGTTGATCATTTCACGGGCTTTGTGCAACATATTTTGATAGCCTACGATGTTCCACAAATGTCCCGGCCGAATTTCCGTATCAAAATGGCTTAATGCCTTCCGAGCTTCTTCCAGGCGTTCTTTAAATTGCCTTTCCAGAAGTTCGATCAATTGCTCGGGGGGTAAAGGTACGTACTTTTCGGGATTGGTGTACATGGCGTTTACCGCCCCCAAATTCTCCAATTTACGAATCACATCGTAAATGGCCGAACGCGGAACGCCGGAATTTTTGCTAAGCTCATACCGCGTACTGGGATTGTTCTTCAAAAGCGTGATGTACGCTTTTGCTTCGTAGGAGGTAAATCCCAAAGCTTTTAATCGCTCGGTTAAACGTGTCTCATTCATGGTCGTTGCTCCCATAAAAATATTCGAGAATCTCGCTCAATTGATCACGCCAATTTCCCCAGTTGTGCCCCTGCGGGAAACAACGCGATCGATGATTTATTTTTTTCTCATTCAAAATCTTTTCGAAACGCTGGTGGCTTTGTGCCATTTCGGGGTTCTCAAACAACCCGTAACTGGTAAAAATTTGAGCCTTAAACCGAGGCATTTTCTCCAAAATGTCAAGTAGCTTTCCCTGTTCAATCCACAAGGCCCCCGACTGCGAAAAGACCCGCCCGATTAGCGGGTAGTAATCTTTTAAGGCATACAAAGAAATTTCTCCGCCTAAAGAAGCGCCTCCCAGATCAATCGACCGGGGTTTCCAAAGAAATTTTTGCTTAGCCCAGGGAATCAATTCTTTGAAGAGCATGCGCAAATAGCGATCGTTTAGCCAATATTCCGAACGCCGGTCTACCGCATCGACAAACAGCACATTTATGGGATAAATCTTCCCTGATCCGATCAGATTGTCCAGAATGATCCGTGCTCTGGCAAACCGCAGATAGTCTCCTCCATCCTGCACTACAAGCAGTGGCGCCGCAGCATCGCCTCGCGGGTGGCGGTACGCGTAAACTTTGCGCTTGTTTTTTAGCAGCCGGCTTGTAAACGTTAAGGTGTCTAATGTACTTTGCCGCCACTTTAAACGGAGCAATGCCTCGGCAGGAAAAACATACCCGGGCATCATCAGCACAGAATTTTCCCCGAAACCTCCCTGTGCCCGATACGGATTCAACGGATCGAGCAGCCATCTTCCGCCAACCACAAATTTATATTCCAACCTTGCCCGATAAGGAAATACCTTCTGCAGATAGTAATAAGCCGTTCCGGGGATGTGTCGCATGGGCAAAGAGTCCGCTTTCCATTCCGTAAAATCTCCGCTTAAAAAAACAGACGCGCCGGTTGTATCGTAAAAGACAAAACAAGCGGTAGAATCATTGACCAAAGGCCAATGATTACGAAGAACAAATTGTTTGAGTGCCGTTTGCTTTTGCCGGGGTGATGCGTTTTGAATTTGGCGGAGCAGTTCATTCCACGTTTCCGGTGTTCGGGCACACGACGTGGCCAAAACTCCTATTGCCAGCATGGCAACGATAAACGCTCTTTTTTGCCTGCCCCGTATTTTCATTTTCATGCTTTTACACTTCCCAGGGTTAATCCCGAAATTAGCCAGCGGCTTAAACTTAAAAACAAAATGACGACCGGAATACTCACCACAATGGCCCCGGCAGAATAAAGCCCCCAGGCAACTTCCATATTCGAGGAAAACATCTTTAAACCCAATGGCAAGGTGAAAAGGTCTTTGTCCTGAATGAGCACCGCCGCTACCAAATATTCCGACCAGGCCGTCATGAACGAAAATAGCGAAGTGATGGCCAGCGCGGGCAAGGCCAAAGGCAAAATAATTTTGTAAAACGTAGTGAACTGGCTGGCCCCGTCAATGGTTGCAGCTTCTTCCATGCTGTAGGGAATGGTATCGTAATAGCCCTTCATTTGCCACACGGTAAAAGGTAACGCCGTTGCGGAATAGGCAATTATCAATCCCCAATAACTATCGTAAAACCCCAAGCCAATCATAATGATGAACAGCGGCAAAAGCAGCATGGTAACCGGAAACATTTGCGTGGTGATCAATGCCATCATCGAGGCATCGCGGCCCTTGAATTTAAAGCGGGAAAAGGCATATCCCGCCGTTGCCGCCAAAGAAACGGCAAAAATCGTCACAGAAAGAGAAACGACCAAACTGTTAAACATCCAGCGTAAAAAAGGTTGCTGGGTAAATAAATCGACGTAGCTTTGAAATGTAAAATCCGGCGGAATGATGGCCAGTGACTTGCTCAGTAAACGGTCGCCCGGCCGCAGCGAAATGGAAAACACCACCAGAATCGGATAAATGGCAAACAGAGAAAAGGCGGTTAAAATGGAATACGCGATTATTTTTTCTATGCCCGAAAGTTTACGTACACTCGAAGCCATCGGCTTCCTTTCTAATGTTGTTTCCGTTACCTGTCATTAACCAAATTTTTATTACGCATCGGCTCCCCTTGGCTGTTACCTCACATCTCTCACGAATACACATTTTCCGTGGCCTTGGTATGTTTGATAAAACGCCAGCCGAACACCAAAAGGATGGCAAAAATAATCATGGAAAATGCCGCGGCGTACCCCATGCGAAAATAGGTAAAGCCCGCCTTGTACACCCATGAAACCAGAATGTGGGTTTTGTCCGAAGGTTCGCCCCCATTGCTGACCAGCCAGACCACATTAAAATTGTTAAACGTCCAGATAACCCCTAAGGTAATAGCCGGTACCATCACCGGTTTTAACAAGGGAACCGTAATATCCTTGAATTGTTGCCAGCGTGAGGCCCCGTCAATTTCCGCCGCTTCGTACAAACTTTTGGGAATACTTTGCAGTCCTCCCAGTGCAATAATCATCATAAAAGGGAATCCCAGCCAAATGTTCGTAATCAAACACGCGGTAAACGCCCCCCATTCCGTAGAAAGCCAGGGGACCTGCAAACCAAAGAGATGATCCAGCAATAAATTCACCGCGCCGTATTCGCTGTTAAACATGCCGCGCCAGGTTAAAGCGGTAATATATTGGGGTACGGCCCAGGGCAAAATGAGCAACGTACGGAAAAACGATTTGGCTTTAATGTCTTCGTTAATAATTAAAGCCAACATTACCCCAATGCCCACATGAAAGATCAGGTTCAGAACCGTCCACAAAATGGTCTTGAAAAAGAAATACCAAAAATTTGTGTCGCTAAGTACAGCTACATAATTGCGCAGCCCAATAATCTTCCAGTTTTTAAAATGGGTCAAATTCATATCCGAAAAAGAAATGACCACATTGTACACAAACGGCCAAAGCACAATCAGGGCCATAACCAGCATGGCTGGCATAACGTACAAATAAACCAAACGATTTTTTCGACTAAAAAAGTAACCGCTCATAATTTCTCATTGTTTTTTCGGGAACGCTGTTCGCATTCACTCTCTGTTTTCTTTGATAAGCTTTTCCGCCAGTTTCTGCATTTGCTTTACGGCCTGTTCGGGGGTTACCTGTCCCGTAAAAATCCCCTGGTACGCCGGACGCATGGCATCAAAAATCCAGCGCATTTCGGTAACTACCGGCATGGGCCGTCCTACCATCACCTGGTCCAGCGAGGCCTTGATTAGCGGATTGTTTTGCACCAGGCTGTCTTTAAAGGCCGCCTTTACCGAAGGAATGGTTCCGCTCACCCGCGTGTAACGCAAAACGGCCTGTTTGCTGGTCAAAAATTTCAGGAGCTCTTTGGTGATTTCCAGTTTCTTCCCTCTTAAATTCACATTCATCGAATAGCCCATAGGAGAAACCAGCGGCGCCGGCCAAAGTCCCGTTTCGTCGATTTTGGGAATGCGGGCAATACCGATGGGAATCTTATTTTTAAGGTACGTTCCCCAGGACCAGGGGCCATTAATAATCATGGCCGTTAGCCCGTCTTTAAACAAAGCATTGGCAATTTCGTAATCGCACTCTTTGGGCATAATTTTGTATTTGTTGACCAAATCGTAAATCAATTGGGCCGCTTTGCGCGTGGCCTCCGTATTCAACGTCGGATGATAATTTTTGTCAAAAATCCAGCCGCCGTAGCCCGTAATAAAAGGAATAAAGAAAAAAGGCTCTGTGTAGTTCCAGGCGATGGCGTAACGGTCGGGCTTGCCGTCCCCGTTTTCGTCCACGGTAAGCTTTTTACCCATTTCAATAAGTTCCGACATGGTTTTTGGCGGCGTGGGTACGAGTTTTTTGTTGTACACCAGACACAGGTGATTTCCCACGCGGTCGGCAATTTGGTACAAATGTCCGCGAAAATATGTTTTTGCCGGAACGGGCTTTTCGATAAACGTGTTCAAATAGTTTTTGGAAAACAAATCTTCCATCGGGCGGATTACCCCCAACTCCACGAACGGCCCGATGTTGTCGCTGGCACCGTGGATAAGCGCCGGGCCTTTCCCGGCCAAAGCACTGATGATAAAGTTCGTTCGCGCCTCCTCCGGGGCATAAAAGAGCTGGGAGAATTCAAATTGTGGATAACTTGTGGAAAACTCCTTCAAAAGCGAATCCAATACGGCCCGTTCCACCGGGCGCATTGAAGACCAAACGATTATTTTTTCTTTCTTTTTTGCACAACCCATTAATATTAATACACTTACAAACACAAGGTGTATGATTGTAACCCAAAGTTTCGTACGAAAAAGAAGTTTTTTATCCTGTTTAAAATCGTCGGTAAATTGTGGATAACTCATTTTTTTTGCTAAAAAATTTCCTTTAACGTCTTAATTTTCATCAACTTTAACTTCTGTGGACAAGTGACGGAACCAATTAAAATACAACCCTGTAGAAAGCAAAACCAACAACACAAACAACCACAAAAATTCATCCCAACGACGCAACACAATGGTCATCCCGGTTAAAAATAAAATCACCTGCCAGGGGACGGCCAGAAAGGTCGATAAAATATCTCTGTGATTTTCCTTGTCGATTTGTGCCAGGAGCCGCGGATCGATCTTTTCCCGTACCGGTTTCCAAAATCCGAACGGCCGGGTACGACGATAAAATTCGAACAAAACCTTCTCATCCGTCGGCGGGCCAAGATAGGTACCCACGATCATCCCCGCAAGGGAGGCCAGCGTGGCAATAATAAACGAATAATATTCCGGAATGCCGGGCAGAAACATTTTTTGCAGTATCGCAGCTCCCATTCCCGTGACCGTACCCAGAGCAAATCCGTAGCCGTTCATACGCCACCAGTACCAGCGTGCCATGGTCGGAATAAGCATGCCTGCCCCCAGGCTGGAGGTAATCCAGCCCCAAATTTCATTGATGTTATTGATGAGCAGCATAAAGCCCAGCCCCAGCAAAACGATAGCCACCGAGGCCCAACGACTATGGCGCAAAAGCGTTTTTTCCGACGCCTTCGGATTAATATAAGCCTGATAAATATCTTTCACCCAATAGGCCGCCCCGGCATTAACCGTGGAATCAAAGGTAGACATGGCGGCCGCCATCAGCCCGGCAATGATTAATCCCTTTATGCCCACGGGAACCAATTCGTTAATTACGATGGGCAGCACTTTCTCGGGATCGCTGATTACCCCCTGCTGAGTGCCAAAAACCACGCCCATCATGGCAATGGCAGCGATGAACGGCCAGCGAAACGAAAGCAGAAACGTCCAGAACAGTGAAAGCAACCCGGCTTCGCGGTCGCTTTTGGCCGCAAAATAGCGCTGAATCATGTACTGGCTTGTTCCGCCGCTCCCTTCCAGCGTAACCTTGAGCAGATAAAACAAGATAACAATGCCGAACAAGTTGTAAATGGAATAGGCCGATTCCGGCGGCAAATTTAGTTTCCAGTGGGGAATAATGCTTGTCCAGGCCTCACGTGTAGTAGCCAGCGACATAAAACCGCCGTCTTTCAGAGGGACGGAAACGTTAAACGTTTCCGGTAAGTGGAATTTTGTCATGGCCAAAACCAGCATGTAAAGAATGGTAAAAAAGATTAACGTGCCCTGAAAAACATCGGTCCAAACCACCCCGTAAAGCCCGCTGGCCACGGTGTAAATCATGGCTAAAACAATCATGATCGTTGCCGCCCAAAACTCCGAAGACATTCCTCCAAATGCAGGAATGCCCAAAAACTCGCCCACGAATTTTCCCGCACCAATGGCAAAATAGGTAATCATGGCAATGGTAACTATGATCACGGAAACGGCCGCAATTAAACGCGCCACATCTCCCTGTTTATCTTTTCCAAAACGAAAGTGCATCCACTCGGCTAAAGTCATCACCAAAGCCCTGCGGTTCCACTTTCCCTGAAAAATCATCAGGAAGGCCATGATCAGAGTTACCCCGCCGCGAATCTCAATAAAAAATCCACTGGCTCCCAGGGCAAAGACAAAAGCGGTATTGATCATCGTCCCGCTCACATCCAGATTGGAGGCCATGCCCGAAGCACCCAAAGCCCACCAGGGAATTCCTCGTTCGCCCAAAAAGTAAGAATCGATACCGCTGGAAGCTTTTTTCTGAAAATACAGACCGACCCCAACCATGCCGGCCAAATACACAATAACTATTAAATAATCGATAATTGTCATGGACCGTCTCCAAGTACTGTGTTCGCAATAAAAAAAACCGGCCCCCAGCCAAACGCCAGCAGGCCGGTTTTCATATTCGTGTTATTTCATCATAACCATTTTCTTAATGGCCGTTTGATGATCGGTTTTCAATTTGTAGAAGTAAATACCGGAAGCAACCTGATGACCGAAGTCGTCTTTACCATCCCATTGCTGGAAATGGGTACCAGCCGTAGCCATCTTGTTGTCGATTAAGGTACGAACCTTTTGTCCCAACACATTGTAAATCGCCAGGGTTACATGCGACGCTGCCGGCAATGTAAAGCTAATGGTCGTCGTCGGGTTAAAGGGGTTCGGGTAATTCTGGTTAAGCTGGAACTTGGTCGGCAAGGTTTTCACCTCGTCGCCAATGGCGGTTAACGAGGTGTAAGGATCGGTTTCCTGATCGGTTTTCACTTCGGAATTCGTCCACGTATCAAGCGGCATGTTCCAGTCTTTGTACGGGAAGCTGCGTGCAGCATCCTGCCCGACAAAACGAACGCGGTAATTGAAATTACCAAAGCCGGCCGGTTCCATTTGCCACGTGCCGCCATCGCTCTTGCTGATGAATGCGTAGCGATACACAAAACCATTCCAGGAGGGCTCTTTCACTTCCAGCGTTCCGGAATAGATCATGTCACCATCCGGGTCGGTTAACTGCAACACGCGCATTTGATCGGTGTCTTCCCAACCCTGGGTAACCACAAAAGCAGGCTCTTCACAAATCCAGTACACAGTGTCTTCACCAGCGGTAAAGGGGATGGGTTGCAAGTTCGGATCGGCCGCGGGCTTCATATCCACATTAAAGGTTACTTTCAGGCCGGTGCCCGTCGTTACCACTTGATCGGGTTGAATGTGATCGTAGTAATCCGCCTCAACTTCCTGATCGTCTTTACCTTCGAAATAGGCCGTACGGTTACCGCCACCGGTCACGGTCGGACGTTCCCAACCGTCTTTCCATTCCACACCGTTCACGATCGGGTTCTTCTTGTAAATCCAGAACTTGTAGTACACGGGATCGCCCACGCCAAAATCGGTGAAGGGCACATTCAGGAACCAGTTGAACGGATTGGTCAGGTTTTGGTTCATGTGCGAGCGTGCGGCATCATCGGAATTCCAACCATTGAAACTTCCGCGAACATGGACGGAATCTTCATTAGGATTGAACAAACCAACTTCGGCCAGAACATCGGTATTGACGCTGAACTTCATGTGGCCGTTGGCCTTGACGGTTACGATGCTGTCATCGTCAAAATAAACCGGCGGTACCGTTACATCCGAATCGCCGATGACAACCCGACGATTATCGCGCGTTTCCCAATTGGTAGCATTGATAACGAACTTATATTCGTAGGTAGCTTTGCTCGGAACTTTGTAGGTGCCCGTGTAAATGCTGTCGCCATCATCATCGGTCATGTGCGGTGCGGCACCCGGGTTCCAGCCCTGAAACGAGCCGGCGGCAACCACAAAATCACTGGCCGGATTGAAGTCGCCTTCCAGTGTTTTTACGCGCATATTTACATTTAAGGTCAGCATTACAGAATCTGTGCTAACCGGCGGATTCACAACGTAGGGTTCGTTGTCAAAATAAACCGGGAACAGAGCGGTGTCGCCCGTAACCGTAATGCTGCGGTTGGGTTTACCCTGTAATTCATCGCGTCCCCAGGCACTGCCGATCAAATATTTGTATTCGTAAGTTCCGGGAGCAATTTGCAACGTGGTCGTGTACACCAGGTTGCCGTCGTTGTCCTGCATAATCGGCGCGGTCGCCGGATCCCACTGGGGATCGGTCAAATTACCCGTCACACGCACGGTGTCCGCATCCGGATTAAAAGCTCCTTTTTGCATCCAGCGACTCATGTTTACATTAAGCATCACATTTACTTTGCCGGCCGGAGCCTGAGTAAAGGGAACCGCTTCCACGTTGTTAAAATAGACCAGAGCAAGCGTGGTGTCGTTGTCGCCCACGGTCAGAGTCCGGTTGGGCTGGCCTTGCAATTCATCGTTGCCCCAGGCATCGCCGATCAAATATTTGTACTGATAATCACCGGCGGCAATGTCCAATGTGGTGGAATAGATGTAATTGACGGAATCGACCATGTCCAGAATCGGGGCATTGGCCGGGTCCCAATTCGGATCGACCAAATCACCGGTAATACGTACATGCTGGGTCATGGGGTCAAATTCGCCCATTTGCACTTTGACTTTCATGCTTAACTTGAAAGTCACCTGGGCCGCTTGCGCGTTGCTGGCAAATGCCAAAAAGGCAAAGGCCAAAAGCAATAGCGTGAACTTCTTCATTCTTACCTCCTTAATTAGGTTGACTTTAAAAAAACTGTTTGGGGTTTTGGGTACATTTTTTCCGATCGCTACACCTCCTTTCTTCTATTTAAAAAGACAAAATAAAACCGAATGTATGTACATCGCCGAGATGTACGAAATCCTGAAAAGAATAATCCACACTCAAACTGAAGTTGCCGAAGTGGGGTGTGTGGTAACCAACCCCCAGGGTTAATCCTTCTTCCCGGTCTTTCATGAAAAGCGATTTAAAACCTCCGCGAAGGAAAACGCGTTCATGGAATAGTCCGAGCTCGCCTCCCACATTCATGTATTCGGAATTGTCGTTGGGATGCGCAGCCTCAACGGCCAGTGTAAGACGCTGCCCTTTCAGAAAGCGAAAATCACGCGAGAGCCCCAGTTGCAAACGCAAGGGCATTTCGTAACGCTCGGTTTCGTAGTAGGCGTTCAAGTTCGCATTGTCCCCATGAATATTGGGATTCGGATCGTGTTGAAAAAGCAGATCGTCTCCCTGCATTTGCATTTTGGTTCCGAAATTGCTAATGCTGGTTGCCAGACGAATACCGTAAAACGGGGTGACAAAAATCGTTCCGATATCCACGGCAATGCCCTGAGCCGATGAATTGGAAATATCTTCCCGCACATACTTGAAATTTGCACCAATGACAAACTTTTGCGTTAAATGGCGGGCAACCGAAAAGCCAAAGGCGTACATGCCGGCCGAAAAATAATCGCCGGTCCCTTCCGGATAATTGGGCGTGGTCACTTCCATGTCCCCCATGGTCAAAGCGGTTAAGTTCACCCCAACCGTGCCCAACAAACCGGCTTTGAAAACGGCACCCACGTAATTGAGCTTAATATCCACAAACCAGTTGCTTTGCACAAAAATAATCTGATTTTGTCTTAGCAGGTCAATCCCGGCCGGATTCCAGTACATGGCCGAGGCATCATCGGCAATGGAAGTAAAGGCGCCGCCCATTGCGATCGCACGCGGCCCGATGCCGATGCTCAAAAATTTGCCGGCCGTCGTTCCCGTTTTGGTAACTTTTTGCGACCAGGCCAGACCGCTGCTTAAAGCTATTACAAACAGACCATTCAAAATGATTTTTATGATGCGCACTTTTTTCTCCTTCATTTTCAAAGTCACTTAAAAGCGCTTTATTTAATGATCGCAAATTTGCCAACTTTTTCACCTATGCCAGGCGCTTCGACGTGGTAAATGTACACCCCGTACGAAACCGCCAAGCGATCTTTGGTCAGCACATCCCACTCGGCTGTTCCGTTGTCAAAGGGATTGTTCACCTCGATTTTGCGAACCAGTTCCCCGTTAATCGTAAAGATGCGAATGGTACACCTTGCCGGCAAATGGATGAAGTGAATGGAACGTGGCCCGCGGCCCGAATTGTACGGATTACGCGGTTCCCAGGCCGCCGTGGCTACGTAGGGATTGGGTACCACTTTAATTTTATTCAACTCAACTTTGGCCTTGCGTTTCTCCACAAACCCCGCATGTGCCGTAAAACGATAGACATCCTCTGACAGGAAGGGTTTTTTGAGAATAATCTTTGCCGTGTCACCCGCCATGGGAATACGCTGGGTCGAATCGGGCACACTACTCAGGAAGAATTGCCAGGTGTACACCAAAGTATCGCGCCCATCAACGGTTTTGGGTTCAAGAAAGGCAATCACGTCTTTGTACGGAATAGTAATCGTGCCAAAAAGCGTATCAATACCGGCAGAAAAGATGCCTGGCCCGACTTTCGCCGTATCCAAATCGACAAAGACGAAATCGACCTCGGAATGGTCTGCCAGACGCAAAATTTTAAAATTCACCGGCTGAGCATCGAAAAATTTACCTTCGTAATATCCCGGTGTGGAGGTTGCCATGCCACGTTCACCGAAAATGATTTCATAGTCATTCAAACGGAATTCACCTTCCGGTCCCACACTTTGCGTTAGTTTTTGGAAGGTAAAGGCAGGAATATTGGCCGTCGGCGGACGCCACCCGGACAGGGCCTGATTGACCCCCACCTGACCTTCGTTAAAAAAGTGGAGTCTAAATCCATCCACCAAAGGCTGTTCGTAATCCGATTCCAGATGAGTGTTGTCTTTGATTAAAACCGAATCGGCGGTGGAATCGGTTAATGTGTAACTGTAAGTGGTTAAAGTGTCCGGTTTGCCGTTTTTGCCGGGTTTTAGCGTATCCCGAAACGTGATGTAATACACGTGTCCGTCCCGCACCATGTTCGGATCGACAATCTCGTAAGAAATTTTACCGGTGGACGACCCTTCTTCATGTTCAATGGTGCCCAGAGTGGGCGGAACGTATCCGGCAGACGGGGCTTCGGGCTTTACACGTACCACGTTGGGCCCCAACACAACCGAGCCGTCCGGTTGCAAATTAACCCGAATGGGGCATTCCGTTGGAAGAATGCCTCCCGAGGGGAAGCCAAAATCATACGATGTAATGGCGTAATAATAAGTGAATCCGTTTTTGGCCGTGGAGTCAACAAACATGTGCTTCAGTCCCGAATCGTTGCCCAGGTAAAAATGGGCACCGTCTAATCCCACAGAATCCAGGCCGGTAATCCCATCCACCTTGTCGAATTGGGCCAGAGGTGTCCGGAAGCGCAATGTGCCGAATGCATCCGTAATGTCCAGAGGATCCTGAAATGCCGGATCGGTTGCGCGATAGATGCGGTAGCCTTCAAAATCGTAGGGATTTCCACCGATTTTGTAGATGTAGTTGTCGTACGATTGCTCGGCCAGATCGTCCCAATAAAGCGTTACCTTGTTGTCGCCGGGCACGGCCGTTAGATGCGGCGTGATGGGCGCATTGGCAAATTGGTAATCGTTGTTGTAGGTTTCCTGAGCCCGGATTTTCTTTTTGAGCACGGCTTTTTTCCGCAATTCTCCGTTGGGATCGTCTTGTTTGGCATTGGCCAGAATGACCGCCACCGAAATGGGCTCGCGCTGCCCGGCCTTAATGGGAAAGTAGCCGGAAGTTACCCACAGGTCATACTCTCCGGCCTGCACCGTGCGCGGGTCGTAAAATTTACCGGGAATCATAAAATCGAACCACAAAGTGGCGTCACTGTTCAGGTTCAACCCACCGGCCGGGGTACGTGCCGAAGCCGAGATACCGATCTGGTCGGTTTCCGAAACGTCGGTCTTGTCCACATCGGGCTCACCGGGGCTGTCAGTACCGGCGCCGGAGGTCGGTTTGCCGTCCCCCTCGCCAAAGTCGTTGGTTCCGGCAATGCCGTCAATTCCCACGTCATCCAATAGCGGATTCCAATCGCCGTCGTTGTCAATAAAGTCGTCGCGGCGTTCATCGATCATTTCGTCGATGCCTTCGTCGATGTTTTCATCCACCGCACCGTCACCGTCGTTATCAATGCCGTCGGCGTATTTCTTACCCAAATCTTCTTGTTTTACATCATAGAGAATAATGTTCGAATTTGGAACGACATAACGGTAGTACGGTGCATCTTGCGCAGCCTGGTCGATTATTTCCTGCGTAATGACCGGGCTGTTGTCTTCGCCGTCGCCGTCATTATCGATGTAGTCCCGAAAGGCATGCCCGATGTCGGTTTCGTCCACCATGATCAGATTGATTCTACCCTTCTGGATGGGATCGCTTTCAGGATTTGGCGGCCAGCGGTTCCAGTTGTACGTTTCGTTTTCCTGCGGATCGTGATACGCATCGGTTTTTGCTTTGTCCAGCATTTCCTGGGTGACCAGCGGACTGCCTTCCTCGGCATCGCCATTATTATCGATGTGGTCGGCATACGAAACACCCACCTGCTCGCCAAAAGCGATGTGGGCAATCGTTTCGTCCACCAGGCCGTTGTGGTTGTTGTCAATCCCGTCCGAATTGCGTTGATCTCCGGGATTGTTCAAAATTTCCTCGGTTCCTTCACCCTTTAACATTTCTTCGGTCACAATGGGGCCATTGGGCTCGCCGTCGCCGTCATTATCGATGCGGTCTCTGGCATTTCCGGGCGTCTCCAGCAATGCCACTCCCACAATACCCACGGGATCTTTGCCAAAGGTCGGTGCCTTGTTATCCGCATCCCGGCTCCACATGATGTCGTTTAACAAGTCGTATTCGGAAATATCGTCCTGCGAGTCTCCGTCGCCGCCGACGAAATCGGCCACGCCTAATGTTACGGCAAACTTTTGCAAGTCTTTCGTGCCGTCGTTGGTCAAAAAATGCAAAAGGTAAACCACGTCGCTTACCAAAATTTGGGACCAGGCCATGGCGCGCACATCCATTAAAATACCCAACCCGTGGCGGGTCAAATCCGTTGAATCCGGAAAATACAAATAATTGTCGTAGCGGTCGTCCGATGCGCGATAAAAGATTTCCTGATCGGCATTGAATTTGTCCCGGCCGAAATAGCCGTTCCAGCTTCCCGGCCAGCCAGGTTCGGCCCCGCTTCCCGAAGCAATGTTCATTTTGTCCGGCCAGTAGGGCGGCCAGGTGTTAGGATCAACACTATTGGCAATGCTGTTTGCCTCGGGATTAAAATAGCCGGGGCAGGGTTCGATGTTCCAGCTTTTACCCTGATCGGAAGTACGCCCGTTGTCCACAATAACAATCCGTTGGCGTTCTCCGTTGGCGTCCACGACTTCTGCTCCCCACCAAATGGTCGTTTGTGCCAGGTACACTTCGCCGGTGTTTTTCGGCCATTCGTACGGTGTTTCTTCGTAAATAGGTACGGCTCCTGTTCGTCCCGTATGCCCGAAGTTGAAAATCGTAGTGCGAATATTATTGCCTTCCAGTTGGGCTTTTCTGCGGTACCGCGGATCGCCACGTTCTTTGCTGGGAATATGTTCGGTAACCTGAGCTAACAGGCCTTGCACGCTAAACATGACAAAAATGAAAAGCCAAATTTTTAGCACCTGCTTCATGAAATCACCTCTCCTTAAAAATTGAAATCCACACCAAACAAAACGCGTCGCGGCTCGGCATAATGCCAGGGATATTTGCGATATTCCGCTACCGTGTTGGGACGTTTGGTGAAATCGTCGGGTGTTTTGTCTGTGGTGTAATCCGGCTTGCCGGTATCGGCAAAAACATTAACCGGAATGTGATTGTCTAACACGTTGTACACGTTAACAAAAGTAGTAAATTTGTAGCCCCACACTTTGAACGATTTGTGCAAACGCAAATCCATGCTAAATTGATTGGGTTTTCTGCGGCTATTTTTTTGCAAGCCCCAGCGAATGCCACGATCGGCCGTGTACTGTGTAATTTGCGGGGTGTAAGGAAGCCCCGTGCCAAAGCGGGCTATTACACTGGCGCCGTAGGTTTCCCCTCCGTAATAAAGCGAAGCATTGACCAGATGCCGTTGGTCCCAATCCAGCGGCAACAAGAACAATGTGGGCTCCAGATTGGACCGAATGGCATTGAACTCATCTTCCGGAGATGAATTGCTCCCTTCCGCCACCTGAAACGTGTAACTGATGTCAAAAGAATAATTGTGACTGTAACGCTTTTTCAAGACGAGTGTAATTCCTTTTACATTGGCATAATCTTTATTGATGTACATGGAATACGTAACCCGGTTGTAAGTAATGTAAAGCGGACTGGTAGAAATCCAATCGCGTACGTCGCGGTAGTAGCCGGTTACATCAATTTTAAAATCTCCCCACAACCCTTGTTGCAAACCAATTTCGTACATCACGGTTTTTTGGGCATTGATGTCGGGATTGCCGTAAGGGCCGTAAAATTGTCCCGATTCTCCCACTTTGTAATAGCCCCCATTGTACAAATACTGGAACGAAGGAATTTGCAGAAAATGCCCGTAGGAAAAATGAATGACTCCCTGCGAGCTGATGGGATAGGCAATGCCCAAACGTGGGCTTAATTGCATTTTGGGCGTTGCGTCTTTGTAAAAATACTTTTCGCGTTCGCTCAAAGGAATTTCGTCCAGGCCGGGCCTGAGCGGAAAATAGATGTTGGGATCTCTAAAGTCCCTGGGAATTTTCCCCTTTGAGTCGAAGTAATCGAACCGCAATCCGATGTTAATGATCATGTCCTGAAATTCGATTTTATCCTGAATATAGGCGGAAAATTCCATAGGCCGCCGTGTGTATTTGGTTCGGCGCAAACTGGTGTCGGCCGGAACTGCGGGTTGGTAGGGCGAAATAATCTGCCCGCTGGCATCGCGCTTGGCCTGCAACCAGTAATCATCAAAATTCAAAACGTAGGTCTTGTAATCCATTCCGAATTTTACCAGATGATTGTCGGTCACCTGACTGGTAAAATCCATTTTCAACCCGTAGGTGCGCGTCATGCGGCTAAAGCGATGATTGTTTGTTCCGGCCGTCCTGAAGGCATAGGCGATAGGTTGCAGCGTGTCGCTGTACACATAGCGCGGGTCATACGGATTTTTGTACAAATATTCATGGAATTCATTCTGGAAAAACGAGGCCAAAACCGTGTAAAATGTTTTTGCGTTCAATGTGTGCGTCATGGAAAACCAGGTGTTGTAGCTGTCGAAATATTTGTGCACATTCCCGTCCGGTTCCCATTTGTAACTGTGGTCGTAATCCTGATAGCGTTTTGTGGAATACAGTAGCTCCGCATTGAATTTTAGCGTGGGCAAAGCGTAAAAAGTTAACTTGGTTTGTGCATTCCATCTTTTGCTGGCATTCATGGGTACCGGCTCGCCACTCATGGGTGGTACCACCTTGTACAGTTTTCCGTCTTTGGTCACGTAACGTGCGTCGGGATCATCCTGCGTTGCAACAGGCAGCAAGGTGTCGGCGCTGGCCCAACTGCCATCGGGATTGTAGCGACGCTGACCGTACAAATAGCCGTCGTTTTTGTTGTAGCGAATGTTGGTGAAAAAAGTAAGGCGCTTTTTTGTCCAGGGGACGGGTCCGCTCAAGCTGGACTGAATGTTGTACTCCGACAACGGATCGAAATGATCGATGTAATAAAAATAATCCGTAAAATTACTCAGGTTGTCGCCCATGTAAATCTTTACGTTTCCTTCGTAGTTGCGTCCACCCTCTTTGGTTACGGCATTGATGATGCCCGACATGGCGTTTCCGTATTCGGCGTTAAACGTTCCGCTGATGACCTGCAACTCCTGAATGCTGTTGTTGTCCAATTCGATGCCCATGCTGTTATCAAACATGTCGGTAACGGAAACACCGTTCACCCAATAGGCAATTTCGTTGCTGCGGCCGCCCCGAATGTGGAAGCCGCCTCCGGCATCCCGGGTTACACCGGCCTGCAATTGCAACACATCGGACATTTCGGTAACCGGAAGCACCTTAATCTCGTCGGCAGAAACGCTGGCCTGGCTGGAGGTAATGTCTTTTTGGATGAGCTTGCGTTTACCTTCTACCACAATTTCTTCCGTCGATTCGAGAGTTCCTTCTTCCAATTGAAAATTCAAACGCGTCGTTAAGTCGATTGATACGTGCACATTGGACATGCGAATTTCCCGGTACCCCACATATTGCACGATAATGGTATAAGTGCCGGGAGGAACATTCAAAATGATGTAATTCCCGTTCAAGTCGGTTGTGGAGCCGTAAACGGTTCCTTCTAAAAATACATTTGCACCCGGCAGCGGTTCGCCGGTATTTTTGTCCACAACTCTTCCGGCAATCTTTCCTGTTGTTCCCGCCACGCTCAGGGTAACCATTAAAAACAGCGCCCCGATTACCGCAAAGAATCTTTTAAACATACAATACCCTTTCATTTATTAGTTGGGGTCTTCTGCCAAACGAAACGATTTTACTAACGGCAAATTTCGTTTTATCTGCACTTTTGCGCGCAATTGTTCGAGATAGGCTCGAATCAATTCCGTCTGATTTTCTCCTTTGTATTCTTTGAGCACCGCCTGTTTTATCTGATCAAAGGGAAGCGGAGCCGCATCTTTTTTGCCTTCCACGCGAAAAAGCCCGTACAAGCCCGGTTTAATTTCCAACGGACCAATAATTTGCCCGATTGGGGCTTTCCACAGTTTGTCCTTTAATTTTCCAAAACGCGCCCATTCGGAATAGCCTATTTCGCCACCATTTTGCGCCGACCAACTGCGCACCGAATACTGGCGCGCCAGGGCGGAGAAATCGGCACCGTCCAGCAGGCGTTTCTTCAATGTTAATGCTTGCTGCCAGTTTTCCACCAGAATTTCTCGCACATTAATCATGCGCGGGCTATTGAATTTGAAAATTTCTTTCTTGTAATAATGGCGCAGGGTGCTGTCCGGAACGGTCGCGGCCGCCAAAATTTGTGCCCGTTTGTATTTTAGATAAATGTTGTTCTCGGCATTCTCGATGGCTTCCTGCACTTCCGGCACCTGATCGTAATGTTTGGCCAATGCCATTTTCCAGAGTTTTTGATTGATCAGCAAACCTTTAATGGCGGTTTTTAGAGTGGACAAATCGACGATTTTTTGCCGGTGAAAAGCCGGTATTTGCATGATCTCTTTGTACAGGGCTCCCACCGTGAACGTGTTTTCCTGATACGTTGCCGCGGTTAAACGCATTTTTTGCGGTGCAAGCTCTTTTTGCCCGTTCGGGCTGTTTTTGAGCAAATCCAGCAGAGCCGTCAGACCTTTTGTGTCAAAATTCAATTCCTTTTCATTGAAAACGGTTTTTAAAAAAGCCCGCTCGGCTTTTTTCTTGCGCCGCATGCGCAGCAGCCGAATAATTTTCTCTTTTTTGTTCAGGTATTCGTTCTCAGTGATGATGGGTACTCTCTTTCGATCTTCCACTTTGATAATGGAATAGCCGTGCGCCGTTTTTACCGGGTGAGAAATTTGCCCGGGTTTCATTTGGTAAGCCGTGTCTTCAAACGCCGGATCCATATCGCCCCAGGTAAAATAACCCAAATATCCTCCGTTGCTTTTAAGTACCGAATCGGTAAACACCACCCGTGCCAATGAATCCCAATTGGCCCCCTGCACTACTTTGCGGTAAAGGTTCTCGGCCTCTTCTTTGGTTTTGGCGTACAAATGCCGGGCGGCAATCTTTTCGTTTACACGCAAAAAAGCCTGGCGCGCCTCGGCATCGCTTACTTTTATTTTGTCGTAAACTTCCACGCCCTTCAAATAACCCAAAACCATTTCTCGTTTGGCCCAGGCAAGCTCCTTTTTGTATTCCGGATTATCGTAAATTTCTGTGTTGTCGTCGTAGTGTTTTAAAATGATCTCATTGATCATGTTGCGCAAAACGCCCAGCCGCAAATACAAATTGTCTTTTTGCGAAGTAGCATCCAGATAGTCGGCATAGCGTTTTTTGTATTTTTCAAAAGGAATGGCATAGCGGCCGACCACGGCTACCGTTTTCCGGTTGAGTGTTGGCGTTTGTTGGCAGGTCGCTGCCACAAGGCCGGCGACCAAAACCAAAACAACAAATCTCAATAGCTTTTTATCGTTTTTCTTTAAATGCATTGGCTTTGCGTTCGCTTAAATTTTTTTGAGCATTCGGCACGAAACGGCCGGAACGGTAACATTTTTTGTCTTCGCTTTGAACTTCAACTTTTTCCCGTTCCACAAATCCCGCCACGCAGCCCGTGTCTTCTGCGGAAGCGTGACAGTTTGCTCATGCTCGGAATTATTAAACAACAATAAAATTTCTTCGTTTTCGAATTTTCTGCGAACGACCAGAACGTCCTTTCGATCGTTTGCTTCCACCACTTCAAAGCTGCCCCGGCGCAGGGCAATTTCCGCTTTGCGCAAATGAATAAGTTTTTTGTAAAAATAAAACAAATCGTAATCGAATTTTACGGAATCTACCGGCCGGGGTTTTTTACCCACATTGGCTTTTTCGGGTTGATATTGCAAATCGTCCCAAACCATCGGTTTGCGGCAATCGGGATCATCCGCACCCCACATTCCCGATTCTGTTCCATAGTAAAGCATGGGCGCCCCGGGATAGGTAAATTGAAACATAGCGATTAACTTCTGGCGTTGACGTTCCCGCGCGTTCGGCTTGCGCACATCGTAATCCGGGTTGTCTTTCGGGGAAACATTTTTGTCGTAAAACAGATCGGGATTAACGATGTTGGAAGCCAGCCGATCGGTGTCATGGCTGTCCATCAAGTTGAGCTGCTGGTAACGAAAGGGATAGGCGTAACGCTCATCCAATTCCCCAAGGCGACGGGCAAAGGCGCTTGCACTTATTTTTTTCTTTTTGTCAATGAAGTACCGGGTCATTAGCGCGGCCCACTGGTAATTCATCACTCCGTCAAACTCGTCACCCCTTAACCACGGCGCCGGATTCATCAGTTTGTTGTTGGCCCAATCTTCCCAAAAAATTTCTCCCACAATGTACGCTTGCGGATTTAGCGCTTTGACCAGAATCCGAAAGTCCTTCCAAAAGTTGTGATGAATCATTTCCGCCACATCCAGACGCCAACCGTCAATTCCGTCCGCCGGGTCTCCGTCACCATCGGGATCCATCCAGCGGACGACTATGGCAAAAATGTGGTTGCGTATCGGCGGAATAAGCCCGTTTTCGTCTTCGCGAAATTCCGGAAGTTCGGGAACTCCCATCCATCCTTTGTATTTGAACTCGTTTTGGGGCGTATGCGGGTCATCCCAGGCATAGATGGTAAACCAATCTTTATATGGTGACTTGGGCCCATTCTTTTTCACATCTTCAAACGCCCAAAAGGTCATTCCGGCATGATTGAACACACCGTCCAGAATGACCCGCATGTGCCTTTTATGTGCTTCTTGAACTAATTTGAGGAACAGACTGTCGGCGGTGGTCCAACGCCAGGTTCGCGGATCTGCCGGATTTTCCGTACGAACAATTTCCCGGTCTTTTGCCGGGTCGGGTCCGAAATTATCGTCAATGTGAATGTACGTAGAGGCGTCATATTTGTGAAGCGACGGCGCTTCGAACAACGGATTGAAGTAGATGGCATTAACGCCCAAATCGCACAGGTAATCCAATTTTTCAAGGACGCCTTGCAAATCGCCGCCATACCGCCTGCGCTGTGCGTTGTACCAGAACCCCTTGCCGTTTTCCCTTTCCCAGGGTTGTAATTCGTACCAATCCGATGTCCAGGGACTAATGTGCCAGGCCGAGGTCGTATCGTGCGGGTAACTACCGTACAGCGATTTCTTGTCAGGATCATTCAGCGGATTTCCATTTCGAAACCGTTCGGGAAAAATCTGGTAAAAAACCGCATCTGCAATCCATGAAGGCTGTGGATGTTGTAATAATGAAATATCCGACTTGCACGAAACGAGCAACCAGAAGAGAAAGACAAAAAATGTGGTCTTTTGTAGCAAACGGGCCATACACAATCTCACATTTTACCAGAGATCATTTAGTAATACAGAATATAGTTACTAATTTCAAGAAATGAAAGTCTTTTCTTAACTTTTTTTAGAGTGACGTGCATTTTTTTGTACAAAAAAGAGCGGGGTAAAGAAGTCGCAAGGCCTTGCTCGAAACTTCGACAAGCGAAAATGCATTAAAAAAGGCCACCCAAAAGGTGGCCTTTAAATTTGCGAAGTTGCCTGTTTGTTATTTTTTAATTCCGGCAATTTCTTCGATCATATCCGTGGTGATCGATTTGGGACGTTCGATGGCCTGGCCAACAGCACGATCCCAAACGATGTTGCTCAAAACGCCAATGGCACGGCCCACACCAAACATCACCGTGTAGAAGTCATACTCTTTAACACCGTAATGCCATTGAATCACTCCGGAATGCGCATCCACATTCGGCCACGGATTCTTGGCTTTACCATGCTCTTTCAAAATGGGCGGAACCACTTCGTAAAGCATGCTTACCAGTTTGAAAATCGGATCGTCGGGCAGATGTTTGAGTGCGAATTCACGTTGTGCGGTGTAACGCGGATCGGTTTTACGCAATACGGCATGGCCGTAACCCGGAATTACCTGACCGGAGTTCAGCGTATCCCAGACGAACTTTTTCAATTCTTCTTTGGTCGGCAATTTTCCGCCCATTTTTTCCATTACGCTTTGAATCCAGCGCAGCACTTCCTGGTTTGCCAAGCCGTGTAACGGTCCGGCCAGACCATTCAATCCTGCGGAAAGTGCGTAGTAAGCGTCCGACAGAGCAGAGGCTACCAGGTGAGTGGTATGGGCGCTTACGTTTCCGCTTTCGTGGTCGCTGTGCAAAATGAAATACAAGCGCGCAACTTCATCGTACGGATGGGCGATTCCCATCATGTGGGCAAAATTGGCACCAAAATCCAATTCGGGATTGGAGGGAATTGGTGTGTCGGCTTTGTACTTCATGCGGTAGATGTAGGCCGCAATTTCCGGCAATTTGGCCAGCAGGTTCATGGCATCTTCGAAATACGGATCCCAATAATCCATTTTGCTGATGCCTTCGTTGTAGCGTTTGACGAATACCGATTCGCGTTGCATGGCCAAAACAGCGGCAGAGAACATAGTCATCGGATGGGTATCGCGCGGCATGGTACGCAGCGTATCATACACATAGTGAGGCACCCGGCTGCGCGCCTTGAATTCTTCCACCACGTCTTGAATGTCTTCTTCGGTGGGAATTTCGCCGGTGAGCAGCAAGTAAAAATGGCCTTCCACATAGGGCATTTCGGCACCTTTGGGTTTGGGCAGTTTTTCAAGCACTTCCGGGATGGTGTATCCGCGGAAACGGATTCCTTCCATCGGATCCAGATAAGAAATATCGGTGGTTAGTGCTTTAACACCACGCATTCCTCCATAAAGCTGACGAATATGCACGCGGTCAACCTCGACATCCCCGTATTCCTTCATCAGTTTGGTAATTCGTTCACGATATTCGGGGATTTTCTCCGCTAACTTCTGTTTTAACTTAGACATAGTTAAACCCTTTCGTTTAATAGGTTAAATCTTTATTTAAAAAGTGAGCTTTTATTCTTTTTTGGCTTCTGTCTTTTTTTCTGTTTTAGCAGATGCCGAACCATTGCTACCACTTTCGGATTTTTTTGTGCTCATGCTGTTGTGTTTGTTTTTGTAATCGGTAATGTAAAACCCGCTACCTTTAAACACCAACCCTGCGCCGGCACTGATTTTTCGCTCTACACGTCCGCCGCATTTGGGACAAATTTTGATTGGTTCCGCAGAAATGCTCTGAAATTCTTCGAACTCATATCCGCAATCTTTGCAAACATATTCATAGGTCGGCATTCCGTTTTTCCTCCAAAGGTTTAGTCTTTTGCCAACAAGCTGCAAATGCAAGCCACGTTAATAATATCATCAACGCTGCAACCGCGAGAAAGATCATTAAAAGGTTTGGCCAGGCCCTGAATCACCGGACCAATGGCCTGAGCACCGGCCAAACGCTCGGTAATTTTGTAGCCAATATTTCCCGCATCCAGATCGGGGAAAATGAAAACATTGGCCTTACCGGCCACCGGGCTGTCCGGCGCTTTGCGTTTTCCGATTTCCGGGATAAGTGCCGCATCAAACTGCAACTCGCCATCCACCATCAATTCCGGGGCCAGTTCTTTTACCTTTTTCGTCGCTTCAACCACTTTTTCCACATCTTCGTGTTTGGCACTGCCTTTCGTGGAAAAGGAAAGCATGGCCACGCGTGGTTCGCTGCCTACCAGCTTACGGTGGGTGTTGGCACTACTGATGGCGATGCTGGCCAACTGTTCCACATCCGGGTTGGGGATGACGGCACAATCGCCAAAGGTAAATTCACGCCCGTCTTTTAACACCATTACAAAAGCGCTGGAAACCGCTTTCATTCCGGGGGCCACCCCAATCACCTGAATGGCAGCACGTAAGACGTCGCCGGTTGTAGCAATCGAACCGGCCACCCCACCGGCCACTTCGCCCAGGCGCACCATCATGGCACCAAAATACAGATGATTTTCTACCGTTTTACGGGCTTCTTCTTGGGTGATGCCTTTGTGCTTGCGCAATTCGTAAAATTCCTGGGCATACCGTTCCAGCTTATCGGATGTTTTGGGATTCTGGATTTCTATGCCTTCTAAATTAACGCCATTTTCACCGGCTAATTTTTGCAGCTCGGCGGGATCGCCCAAAAGAACGGGTTGAACTAATCGATTTTTATGTAAAAATTCTGCGGCTTTTAAAACGCGAGGGTCAAACCCCTCGGCCAAAACGATTTTTTTCACATGCTGGTGCGCATTATTGCGAATTTTTTCTATGAAATCCATCTCAGCTTCCTTTTTGTTTTAATTTCTCTATTAGTTTCTTGTAAACCAATTTGGTTACAAATTTTTCTATGTCACCGCCAAAGTTAGCAACATTTTTTATTATTGTCGAATTTAAATACGTGTATTTTTCATGCGGCATCAAAAAAACCGTCGTAATTTCTTCGGCCAAATAGCGATTCATCAATGCCATCTGAAATTCGTATTCAAAATCGGTAATGGCGCGTAAACCGCGAATTATTACCCTGGCCTTAACCTGCTTGGCAAATTCCACAATTAGGCCATCGAATTTGGCGACTTCCACATTATCGAACGGTTTTACGGCGTCTTCAATCATTTCGAACCGTTCGTCCACATCAAAGAGCGGTTTCTTCGACGGGTTAACTGCCAATGTAACGATGACTTTGCTAAATAGTTTCGAACTCCGTTCAATAATGTCGATGTGCCCCAAAGTAATGGGGTCAAATGTTCCCGGATAAATGGCAATTTTGTGATTATTCATTTTCTCTTTTCACCAAAAAACTTATTAAACTTCTACCCATTTTTTTTTGAATGATGATTTCGTACAGTGCACTCTCTTTTTCAATCGGATTGATCGTCTCGTGCTCCAGCACAAGCAGACTTTTTGGGGTCATTACAGGAGACTGCACCAGCGTATCGATTAATTTTTGCAATTCGGGATATTTGAAAGGAGGATCTAACAAACAAAGGTCAATGGCAAAATTAGCCGTTCGGGCAAAGTCGATGGCCTTTTGTTTGATAATGGAATATTGCGTCTCGGGAATACCGATGTTTTTGATGTTCCATTTAAGAACGTCGATGGACTTATTTGAGCTGTCCACAAAATAAACTTTTCGCGCTCCCCGGCTTAACGCTTCCAAGCCAAGGCTACCGCTGCCAGAGAACAAATCGAGAACAGTTTTCCCCTGCGGAAAATCCTGAAGAACATTAAAAATAAGTTCTTTAACCCGGTCCGTTGTAGGACGAATCGAGAGATCATTGCTACTTTTTAGTTTCCGCCCCTTATAAATTCCAGAAATTATGCGCATTCATCCATTCGTCTCATTTAAATAAGTCCAACGTCAGCTCGATCTGATAAACCTTTTTCTTTTCCGTGGCCGTAAGCACCAGTTTACGGATTTTAATGTTTCGTTTGGCAGCCGCCAAAGCGCTTACCAAACCAAGGCAGCCATCATAAGTGCCTTGCATGCGGAACCAATTGCGGCTACGGGTCAATCCAAAATTTGCCGATGCGGTGCCCAGTGCCTGCTGCGCCGTTATTTTTAAAGAAAACTGTTGGGCCAGCATGGTAATCCATTGTTGCAGTTCACTCTCATCGGCCAACTTTGTCCCGGGCTGGCCATTGGCAGCCTCGGTGCTTATTTTGGCATGAAAAACAGCACTTATCCCGCCGTTTGCCTGCGGTTCGGTGGAGACCAACTGCAAATTATCAAGCCCGGAAATATTTCGTAATCGCATGGTTACGGCAGCCAGGTGGCTGCGGTTCTTGCTTTTAACTTCAAACGTAATTTCGTCGTTGTAAAACAACAAACTGTTCAGCTTGCTGTTTTGAGTGTGTATCGCTTCTTGAATATTTTGAATCAATTGCACGTTAGCGGAATTAAGGGCCGCAATCTGACCTAAGAATGTGTTCTGTTGCTGTTGTAAGGGGTTGACCTGCTGAGCTGCTTTTTGTTCGGCGCCTTGCTGGCCGGCCGTCGTTTGTTGTTCGGTTTTGGCCGCTTGCTCGCCTTCGGTCCCTTTTTTGAAAAACATACCCCGGAGGATAAAGAAAAGTGCGATTAAAGCAATAACGACAACGGCCCCGATAATAACCGGTTTGTAATTAACCGGGGCTAATTTTTCGTCTTCGTAATCATCCTCGATAATATATCTTTTCTTCGGTTCTTCCTGTGGCTCTTCACCTGCCTCGTCTTCGGCCGCAGGTTCTTCTTCCGAGGGCATGGTGGCGACCTCTGCTCCGAAATCCTGAGCATCAACATCAACGGCACCGTCTTCCCCGGCAGCTAATTCGTCAAAGTCTGGTTGTGGTTCTTGCTCTTGTTCCGAAAATGCTTCTTCCTGCTGCAAAGCTGCGTCTTCGTTCTGTGCAAAAATATCTTCTTCCGCAGGGATTTCTTCTTCGAGGGAAGGTTCATCTTCTTTCTGAAACAAATCGGTTTCTAACGATTCGCCGTGTGGAGCTTTTTCAGCCGGTGTCTTTTCGGGTGACTTGAATTCATCGGCAGCTTTTTTCTCTTTTTTTAACTTTTCAAAAAAATCGTCCTCACTCCAAAGATCATGTTCTGCCATATCACCCCCAAAATTTATTTACAAAATAACAGCATAGGCTTCGATATTATTTGATGAAAATCCGTTTCCGGCCAATTGGTTTTCCAGAGCAAGGTGCGTGGCCTTGATTCCGGCCTCATCCAGACGCTTTGCCAGCACATCGGTTAGCAGGCGCGTCGTAAACACCTGAAATTCCATATCTTCCTGCGGAAGTTGAGCAACAACGGACTTCACGCGTTCCATTTCCGCGGAGATCACTGTGATAACCTGCTCTTCAAATGTTTTGTCCTCGGCCTTTTGTGCTAGCGGCTGCAAGGAATAGTCGTAAAAAAGCCCGTTCAAATAAACTAATGTGGTTACATAAAAGGCGTCGATCTGAAATACGATTTGATTTTTTTGCTCATTGAGTAACTCAAAATGGGCCAGGTATTTGTGGATGGAATCAAAATCCAGTAAAACCTTTTTTAGCTCCAGCGCGCTTTTTTCGGCCAGTTTTTGAACGGTTTGCAAAATCTTTTTTTGGACCAGAACAAAAACATATTCCTGATGCGTGCCAAATAAAAATGAGTGGTCGAGTTTGATCACTTTGTATTCATTTAACTCCCGGGCACTTAAATTTTCAACTTCCCATTGCAGATGTTTCTGCACAATCCTTTCATCCAGATCGGCGGGCAAGGCGGCGCGTTTAATTTGGGCCATATACATGGGCAGCGAAAACGCACAAAATTTACCCTGAAAGTTGTTGCTGATGTGGTGCCCGATGCGATCGGTTAACAGCTCAACGTTTTGCTCGTTTAAAATCATGTTAAACTCAAAAGGAAAGGGATACAAAACGTCGTGCACGGAAACGCCGTTCCCAACTTCGTCATCCGGGTTTACTTGAGCAATTGCAACCGATCGGTTGGTAAAAGATAATCCAAGGATTTCTTCCATAAGCTACTTCATTTTAAATGAATAAAGGGGAGAGTTACCTCTCCCCTGAGTTTATTTTTATTTGTTTTTCTCTTCCCAGCTTTTTGTGTCTTTATAAATGTAGCCAAAGTTTTTGATCTTTTTGTCAAAGGCAATGTACACCCGTATCTTTTTACCTTTTTGAGCAAAAATGAAAATATCTTTAAGTTCTTTTTCCATTTCTTTCAATTTACTCAACATCGCATCATTTTTAGCATTGCGGAAAGCGTTGTACAACGAATCCAGCGCCTGCTGTTCCGAAGCGAGCCCCATTACCTTATTGCGGCGACGACGTTTGTTGATTTGTTCGAGGATACTGTTTACTTCGTCCATTTTGGCTTTTACCTTAATCTGGAGCGAGTCCAGATTTCCAAACGTATTTTCGGTGTAAGCCTGGTCGTAAATTTCAACGCCTTTGAGGGCATTCTCAACCAGATCTTTAATGGTGCTATAGCTTTGGCATTTGGGTACGATGGTGCGGAAATCTTCCAGATCGCGATAAGCGGTTACCACGCTGATATTGTCGTAGCGGCCGACCAAATCTTCCAGTTCTTTGTACGCAATAAACAGGTCGGTATTTTTACGGAATTTTTTACGGAGCAAATCGGTCTTGGTTTTAACCGAATCCAGCATCTTTAAATAATCTTTCATGATGTTCATGAAAGGAAGCTGATTGATTTCATCAACCACCTTCATGGAGCGCTGCTTTAAATCGTCCAGCAATACCGGACTTTCGACCTTTACAAACTGCGAATCGTTCTCGAAAAGCAATTTGTACATTTGATGATTTACCGGGCTGTAAAAATTTTCTTCGGTTAAATGGATGATCAATGAATCGGCTTCGGGCAGTTTGGACAAAGCCAGCTCGGAAGTAATGTTGTAATTTTTCAGAAACTCCTGATAGAGCTCATCCAGTTCCTTGCTGTACGTTTCCAGCTTGGACAATTCGGCATTGGCATCCAGATCGGTCAATGTTTTAAAGGCTTTGTCCACATTGTTCTTAAAATCCTGCACACGATCGGCCACGCTGGTTACACGTACCAGCTCGGAATGTTTAACCGTTTTTATGAATTTTTGAATGCGATCAGAGAGCGGAGCCCAACTGATGGAGAGTTTGGTCATATTGACCAAGGGCAGATATTTCTGCAAAGAATCGGTTACGTTGGCAATACGCAAAGCATTTACCTGCAACGAATAATCGGTTAGAGTCTGACGAATGTCCAGCAAAGAATCGATGTATTTGAGCACGACCGGGAAATAGGGCTGTTCCGGGGTGTTCAGAAATTCTTTTAGCTGTACCTTAATTTCATTGGCTTCGTTGTTGATGTCTTCGATGGTGCGAAAGTTGTAACGGTTGCTTTCCAGATCGTCATAAATTTGGTCGATGTTGCGTTTAATGCGGATAATATTGTGAATGTAGTCGTTGTGCAAATACGTATCGAATTTCAGCATAAGTTTGCGGGTAAAATTAACGACTTTTTGTTCCCGGATTAAGTTGGAATCGGCATGGATGGTTTCGATCAACTGGCCCGGATCTGTCGTAAATTTTCCGGTTAGCTTTTTATAATACTTTTCCGCTTCATAAATGCTCGTCATGTTGTGATGAGCTTGCAATTCTTCACGGGCTTCTTCTTTCCAAATTTTACCCGGAATCAGAATTACTGCGATTAAGGCTGCCGTTAAAATAACTATTAATATCTCTAAGACAATCGAGCCTTTTGCACTTTCGTTAGCCATTCTTCCTCCAAAACTGTTTTTAAATATATTTCAAAACGATTTTTAATAATTTACAAATTTCAAATTAAGCAATTAATAAAATAATGTCAATCATTTTTTAGATTGTTTAATTGTCATAAAAACAATAGGTTTGAGTTTCTTTTGCCGGTTTTTTATTTTTTGCCTGCTTTTGTTTTACACATTGCGTAAAAGTAATATTTTACTTAAAATAGATGTTCTAATTTAATTTAACCGAGGATTTTTTTTATGCGTTTGAATTTCGGCTGGCTTTTTTTGCTTTTTTTGCTTTTTTTTACCTGCTCGAAAAGGGGGTCCGAATCCTTTGGGCTTGTGCAACAAATTAAAACGCTCGAATTTACACGTGAACCCGATGCCCAAAAGTGGCAGACGCTTTACCAGAGCCTGCCGAATGATGCTAACTTGCTTAAAACCTTTGTATTAAGCGCCGGTCAAACGCGCAATTCCGCGCTTTTTCCTTTGCTCAAGCAAATTTTTCATCATAGTTTATCCGCAAAGGATGATTCCCTTTTTACGCTTTGCGTTTTTAGTCTGGCTCAAGTTGCCCCCTCCGAAAGCGAATCTCTATTTCTGAACTATTTGAAGAACGATTCTCTTTCATCTGCCCAGCGTCCCAAACTGATTCAAGCTTTGGGTTATTGTGGGGGGCGTAAGTCCTTGCCCCTTCTTGCAAAGTTAGCCCAGGAACGATCGTTCCGCTCTTACGCATACTACGCCTTGGGCTTGTTAGCCAAAAAGCATGTTTACGACGATAGTACACGTTTTAACTTTACGGATTCGACCCGAACCGCTCCGCCTTCCGTGGATGAGGCTTTTTACCTGTACCAAATTCCCTTTACCCCCTCTTTGTTGAAAAAGGTGGTTGAATGGCTACCCCGAAGTAAAGCAAAGGTAAAGACTCTTTTGTTAAAAAAACTGGCCAAGGAAGACGGTTTGGCTACTTTATTAGCGCGCGACTCGTTGCGTGCACAAACCTTAAAACGTGCGCTTTTCGGCGTGTTGGCAAAACAAAATCGGTCTTCTCATCTTTTATTGCCCGCTTTGAAGTTGGCTGCCTTTTTTGCCGACAGCGTAACTTTCTCAAAGGTTCAGCCTTTTATTCGCACCGGGACTCCTGCCGTGCAGGTGCAGGCTGCCCAAACATTGCTGCGCCTGAACCGGCAAAAGGCGTTACCCTTGCTGACAAAACGGATCGCCGAACTTCCTTACACGGCGCAACGCGCCTTTTTGATCAAAACCTTAACTTCTGCAGATCCGTCTCTGGGCTATTTGTTAATCAATCAAAACCTCGATAAAGGTTCCGCCCATTTCCGCGCAATTCTTCTGGAGGCTCTGGGACAAACCCGGATTCCCCTGGCCATGAAGATGCTTCGCCGCTTTCTTTCCGTCGATGATCCCGTCATCATTCAGGGCGCACTGAATGCTCTGGAAAAGGCTCATGCCCTTACTCCGGGCATACTCCGCCCTTTGCTTCAAAACAAGCACTACCCCGTAGTGGCAATGGCTGTGGATTGGTACGCACGGCATGATAAGGCCCCGCAAAAAGATCTTCTTTTTCATCTGTACAAAACTTTCCGTTCCCCGGGAAACTGTGAGATTCAGTTGAGTGTAGCAAAACTGCTTAAAGAACATTACTCTTTAACCTCTGCTGAAAGCGATACGCTCCGGAAATATCTGGCGCACCCTTTTTTGCAAAAATCTCTGGCCCAAATTTTAGGCCAAAATTTGGAACCCCGTCCTGCGTCTTTAGCGCTTTTCCCCGCGTTTCTTCAGCCCGATAGCCTTATGGCAAGTGATTCTTTACCGATTGTACGTATTAAAACCAGCAAAGGGAGCTTTCGGGTGCGGCTTTTTGCCAACGTTGCGCCTCTTACCGTGAAAAACTTCTTACATCTGGCTCAATCGCATTTTTACGACCACCTCGTCTTTCACCGGGTAGTTCCCGATTTTGTGGTACAGGGGGGTGATCCTACCGGAACAGGGTGGGGTGGCACCAACTACTTAATTCCTTCGGAACATTCTCCTTATCCCTTCAAACGCGGCACGGTTGGCATTGCGACCGCCGGCTTTGATACGGGCAGTTGCCAATTTTTCATCTGTCTTTCCGATCAGCCACACTTAAACGGGAACTATACGGCCTTTGGCCGAGTTATTGATTCCATGAATGTGGTCGAAAACCTTGAAATCGGCGACACGATTATTCACATAAAACGGATTGAGTAATTTGAAAGTTAAGTTTGACATTTCCAGCGATCGGGCTAAGGTTAATTTTAAAGCCTTTCTTTTTTTGGTGGGCATTTTTCTCGTCATTTTCAGTATTTGGTATTCCCAGCTGCTTGTTTCTAAACTGGAAGAAAAGGCTACGGAATATGTTAAGTTCCGCATCAAATTTCTGGAAGTCAGTTTAAACAATCCAAGCTCAAATACCGACATCGATTTTCTGTTTAACGAAGTCATCCAGAACGCGGATTATCCTTTGATTTACACCGATACGGAAAACAATCCGCGAAGCTGGCGAAATATTTCTCCGGAGATAGACAAAAAACCCATCGAAGAATTTACCAAAAAAGACAGCCTCGTTTTATTCAAAGCGCTGGAGCGCATTAAAAAAGAGAATCCTCCCATTCCTATTAAATATCAGAACAAAATCGTTCTGGGCTATTATTACTACGGCTACCCGGATGTCATTTATCGCCTGCGCATTTTCCCTTACCTGGCAATTTTGGCTGTGGCCGCTTTCGTTTTGCTTGGTTATCTTGGTTTTTCGTACATCAAAAAAAGTGAGCAACAATCTATTTGGGTGGGCATGGCAAAAGAAACAGCCCATCAGTTGGGCACCCCGCTAACCTCCATTGCCGGTTGGGTGGAACTGTTGGGCATTAACGATGAACTCCGCGAAACGGCCATTGCGGAAATCAAAAACGATCTCGATCGTCTTACCAAAATTGCCAATCGTTTTTCCAAAATCGGTTCGAAGCCCGAATTAAAACCGGTGGCGCTTTTTCCTTTAATCGACTCTGTCGTGTCTTACTACCGACGTCGCCTACCCAACATGCAAAAAAAGATCGAAATAAAAACTTTTTATCCCACCGAACATCTTGTTTTGCAATTAAATGAAGACCTGTTTGAATGGGTGCTCGAAAATTTAATTAAAAATGCCATCGATTCGATCCAAACGATCCGCAATGGGGTAATTACCATTACTGTTTCGGTGAACCACGAAAAGCAACAGGTTTACATCGATATTAAAGACAATGGCAAGGGAATCGCCTCTCAAAACAAGCGCCATATTTTTCGTCCCGGATTTAGCACAAAACAGCGGGGCTGGGGCCTGGGGCTAAGTTTGGCGCGTCGTATCATCGAAAACTACCACGGCGGGAAACTTTTTCTGAAAGAGACAAAATTGAACCAGGGTTCTGTGTTCCGCATTGTGTTAAAGTTGACTACCGACTGATTTTCCGACGTTGATTCACAAATCGTTTTTATTTAATTTTTGTTTTTCACCAAACGAGGGGTCTAATTTGGCTGAAGATAGAAAGAAGCAAACAGAATTTTCCAAAGCAATCGAACCACATTTAACTTCCCTTTACAACACGGCATTAAGAATGACACGCAATCAGCACGATGCCGAAGATCTGGTTCAGGATACCCTTTTTAAAGCCTATCGGGCCATAGACCAATTTAAGAAGGATACAAATTTCAGAGCCTGGATTTTTAGGATTCTTATTAACACGTTTATCACCGGATATCGTAAGTCGATCAAAGAACCCCAAAAAATTAGTTTTGACGACCTGGAAGAATTTTACCTTTTTAAGCGTTTAGATGAAACAACAGAGCTTCAGGAAGTTTCCAAAGACGATTTTCTGGAAAATCTGTTTGATGATGACATTAAAAGCGCTTTGGAGAGCTTACCCTATCAATTCCGTCTGGTCGTCCTTCTGTGTGACGTAGAAGGATTTTCCTACAACGAAATTGCCGAAATTATCGATGCGCCTTTGGGTACCGTGATGTCCCGTTTGTATCGGGGCCGAAAATTATTGCAGCGCTATTTGTGGAACTACGCAAAACAAAGAGGATACATTGGAGATGACTTCAAACAAAAAAAGTGAACACAAAGATCATTTTGACTGTGCGGATGTGGAAAAATATGTGCAACAATATCTGGACAATGTTCTTGATGAAGAGAAAAGGCGTCTCTTTGAAGAACACATAGAATATTGTTTACCCTGTGACAAAAAGGTGGAATTCGAACGCAAGTTCAAAGAAATTGTACGATTAAAAGTTAAAAACCTGGAACCTCCGGAAACGATCAATTCCAGGCTAAAAGATTTACTTAAAAATATTCAATAATCCTATTTTTGCCCTTCCTTTTTTGCCCCCGTAATGGTAATGGTTTGATCCAGCATATAATCGAAAAGTTTTAATTCGTCGTAGAAAATGCGATCCTTCTTGTCCTTCTTCTGCACTTCGATGTAAAAACTTTCGGGAAGCCAATAGCCCAGATACTTTTTGTAATTCACCGTCAACTTAAAGCCGCTCACCACCTGGCCTGCCACGGCAGTCTGAACGGTCCAGCCTTTGCACAACCATTTTCCCTCAACCGTGTTAAAAAACGGGTAAAGGACCATTGCCTTGTTTTGCAAAGGATACTCGATGTCGATCATCAGGCACAAGCCATTCAGTCCCAGCAAATATTTCACGGTCGTTCCTTGATTGTCAATCCCGGTAAAAGTCATTTGCACCTGCTGCTCATTGTGGCGCAAAACATACTTGCTCATTAAGTTTTCGTCCAGCAGTCCGTTTAAGTAAAAGCGCTGCAAATCCAGAAGGATGCCTTTCAACTGTAACTTCATGGCATCCACAATTTCACGGTAGGTTTTCTTTTGGCCGGGATTCATCTTAAACGGGAATTTTAATTCCGAAATGTAAATTTTATCCGGCCGTTGCCAAATAATTTTTATCGGGGCCATGCCAATGGTGTCCCAATTTTGCTTGGTGAAAACATCAAACTTGGCGGAAGAAACCGAAGCAATAAAATTTTGGAGCTGAGTGTTTTCCAGGGTGTAATACGACGTTTTTACTTGCTGTAAAAACGTGGCTTCGTCAAACGGCGTTTGGGCAATTGCCTGATTGAACAGATAAAAAGCGATTAAAAACAGAAAAAAACCTTTTTTCATGGTCATCCTTACAATTTATTTGTTGTAATCCTTGCTTTTTAGTAAATTTAAAATTTGTAAAAAGTAAATTTGAAACATGAATTTAGAAACAATTCGATTTAAAAACAATAGATTGGTCATTCTCGACCAAACTCTTTTGCCCAATCGGAAGGAATTTGTAACCCTTGCCGATTTGCAAACGGTTGTGGATGCCATTCGTTCTTTAAAAGTGCGGGGCGCCCCTGCGATTGGCATTGTTGCCGCTTACGGGCTGGTTGTTCATGCCCGAAATTTGGCCCGCGAAGGAAACCTTACCGTGCAAGCCTTAACAGAAGCCGGGGAGCTTTTGAAAAAAAGCCGGCCCACGGCAGTAAATCTGGCCTGGGCGGTCAACCGCCTTCTGGACCGCATTGCCGGTTTAAACGACGGCGAAGCAATACTCACCTCGTTGACAGAAGAAGCCTTGGTCATTCATGAGGAAGACCGTCAGATGTGCGAGGCCATCGGTTCTTTTGGCAACCAGCTGGTACCAGAAGGGGCTACGATTTTAACCCATTGCAATACCGGCTTTTTGGCCACAGGAGGCATCGGTACAGCTTTGGGTGTTGTTTACAAAGCCTGGCAAAGCGGTAAAAATGTGGATGTGTTTGTGGACGAGACTCGTCCCGTGGGGCAGGGTGCGCGATTGACATATTGGGAATTGCAGGAAAACGGGGTGCCTGCCACCTTGATCACCGACAGCATGGCCGGCCTGTTGATGCAGGAGGGCAAGATCGATCTGGTAATTACCGGTGCCGACCGCATTGCCGCCAATGGTGATTCCGCTAACAAAATCGGAACTTATGCTTTAGCCGTTCTGGCGCATCATCACCAAATTCCTTTTTACATTGCGGCGCCGTTTTCCAGCTTTGACCTGGCTCTAAAATCCGGGGAAGAAATTCCCATTGAACAACGGCCCAAAGCGGAAATTTTGAACTGCTGGAATTTTACGCATCCCGAAAACTATCGAGTGTTTAATCCGGCTTTCGATGTGACACCGCATTCTTTGATTTCGGCCATAATTACGGAAAAGGGAATTATTGAAAAACCGAATTTTGAAAAAATTAATAAGTTGTACCAAACATTTAATAAAGGAGATCTTTTATGAAAAGATTGATGCTATTGGCAATACCACTTTTGGTTTTAGCTTTGTTAAGCTCATGCCGTCCACCAGAACTGGAAGGCGCTTTTGTTGATTACAATGCCGGACGTTTCGACAACGCCTTAAAATTGGCAAAACAGGCGACCGAAAAATATCCGGACAATGCCGAAGCGTGGTATTTGCTCGGCGAACTGTACGGCAAAAAGGAGCAATACCTGAAAATGAAGAAAGCCTTCGACAAGTCGCTTTCTTTGAGCCCGACTTTCAAAGACAAAATCGATCGTGCCACCATGTATTATTTCCAGACGCTTTTTAACCGGGGTGTAAACAGCTACAATGCCTACACCAAAGTTCCCGATCGCAGTTCGGACAAGGCCAAAAAATATCTGGAAGAGGCCATCAATAACTTTAAAATGGCCAATGCCATTAAGCCCGATTACAAATCGGTCGATTTGGTCGCTTTGTGCTACAGCCTGGCCGGGCAGCAGGACAGTGCTTTAACCTATTACACCAAACTTACCGAAATGGCTCCCGATTCCGCCGATGCCTATGTTAAATTAGGGCGTTACGAATTGGTACGTTCCAATTACAAAGGCGCCATCAAAGCACTGGAAAAAGCTTTACAGCTCGATCCGAACAACACCGAAGCCACACAAATTATTGCCGAAGCTTACGATCGCGACGGCCAAACGCAAAAAGCCATCGAAGCTTACCAAAAGGCGATGAAGGTGAATCCGGAAGAAAAGGCCTTCCCCTTTAACTTAGGCTTGATTTACTTTAAGCTTTCGACCAGTGATTCGGTTAGTAAAGATTTGCAGAGCCAATATCTGGCAAAATGTGCAGAGATGTTCGGCAAAGTGATCGAACTCGATCCGACGATGAAAGAGCCCTACGATTTCAAATCCAATTGTGAAATTCAATTGAAAGAATACGACAAAGCTCTGGCAACCCTGCAAGAAGCCGTAAAACGTTTTCCGGACAATGGAACCTTCTGGTTCAACCTGGGTGTGGTTTACACGCATTTGAACAAGGCAAAAGAAGCGAAAGAAGCGTTTGACAAAGCCAAAGAGCTGGGCATAAAGTAGTTTTTGCAACAAATAAAAACGTAAAAGGCAATCGATGTTTTCGATTGCCTTTTTTAATTCTACCTATTCCCTTGATGTTGCCGTCAAATTTCAATAGGGGCTTTTTATTAATGACATTTGCATGCTAAATTTTTCCCTCACAAATTGTAATCCATACCATTCATCTCTAAATTAAACAGGGTAACAAAATGGAGAAACGTATGGGTAAAAAAATAGGTTTAGCTTTGGGCGGCGGCGGAGCGCGAGGATTTTCACATATAGGCATTTTGCGGATTTTCGAAAAAGAAAATATTCCAATCACCCAAATTACCGGTTGCAGCATCGGTGCCATTATCGGCGGTTTGTACGCTTATTTGGGAAACGCCGACGATGTAGAACAATATATTCGCAAAATGATTAGCGATCCTGTCTTTAAAGAATTAAACATCGGTTTATTCACTGCTATGAATCGCGATAATCGGCATATTTTGTTTGAAGATTCTTTGCACAATTTAAAAATGTATTTTTCTTTGTTGAAAACAATACGAACCCCATCCATATTCAATGCGGAAACCGTTGAAA
>CAYXUS010000070.1:0-16080 GCA_964468415.1 uncultured Caldithrix sp. | reverse complement strand
TCGATGTTGCCGGGTGCCTCGTAACTGCGGCCGTTGCCGCCCAATCCGCCGAACTGCGCGGGTTCCACGCTTACCTGCCCCGTCTCGCCCACGGTAATCTGATCCTCTTCCGCTTTTTCTTCCAGACTCCAATTTTCATTCCACACGTAATGTTTCAGGTAATACACCTGATCTTCGCTGGTTAACTTAATGGTGCCTTTTGCTCCGCAGGCATCCCCCTGGTCGCCAACCGCATCTTCCGGCTTTTCGATGAGCCCGGCCTGCAAATTTTGCACATTGAATTTCCCCTCGTCATCGGGAATGGCCATACGGATCTGTCCCATCATCTGGTTAAAGACTTCTTTCAAACCTTCCAGATGATTTTCGTCCACTTCTTTGGCCGGTTCTTCGCCCACCATCCAGGCATAGGCCGACAGAACGAATTCATTGGGACACAAAATTAAATGCGAAATGGTTTGCGGCGGATTGCCCGTTTGGAAAAGCAAAGCGATTTGGGGGAATTCCTCCTTACTCAGCAAATCGTTAATCTTTTGAGATTCTTCCACCTCTTCGCTAATCATAATCGGCTTTTGGAATAAGTCTCCCAATCCTTTGCTCAAAACCGGACGCAGCTCTTCCATGTGCGCCTTATATTTGTTCAGCAATTCATTTTTTACCATGATTTTTTTCTCCTTCTTCTATGGATTCAATGCGCACGGCATATCGGTTTTTTCTAAGCCCCACCACGCCATTAAAAGCGTGCTTGTTATTCACGTAAATCTCCAATAACTTGTCCGTGGAATTTTCTAATTGAATGACGTCGCCCACCTGCAATTCCAGAAATTCGCGAATGGAAATGTGGCTTTTGCCCAAATGCACGCTTAAATGGGTCGGCGTTTCCAGTAAATTTTCTTTGATTATTTTTTTCTCGTCGTCCGAGGCTTCCCGGGAGCCGTAAAGGATTTTCTCCTGAACTTCCGGAGAAGAAATAATGTTCGAAATCCACATGTAGGGGTAAGAAATGTTCAACAGCGTGGAATGCCCGTGAATTTTCACTTCCATCGAAACCACGATCACCGGTTCGGAAGAGGGCACAATTTGCACAAATTCCGGATTGCTTTCGTAACGATCAATGCTGCTGTTGAACGTGGTAACCAGTTCCCAGTTTTTGGACAATTCTTCGAGAAAGCGATTGACTACCCGCTCCATGACCTTTTGTTCAATAACCGAGATAGGGCGAACTTCCGTCACCGGGCTGCCCGGTCCACCGAATAAGCGTTCCACAATAAAAATCGCCAATTGGGGATTCATCTCCAGCACGAACGGCGAAGGAGGATCATCCGCCTTGCACACGTAAATGCAACTGGGAGGCGCAATGGACATGACAAATTCGGAATACATAATTTGGTCGATGGCCAACAAATTCATTTCCACGATCATGCGCAATTGGGCGGAAAGGAAAACGCTGTAGTTGCGGCACAGGCCTTCGTGAATGGCCTCCAGCAAACGCATTTGTTCTTTGGAAACCAAATTCGGGTGTTTAAAATCGTAAACCGCAACTTTGCGTTTTTCGCTCTTTTCTATGCTGGTAAACGTGCTTTCCGAAACATTGGAAAGCAAAGCATCAATTTCTTCTTGCGATAAAATATTGGCCATAAGCCGTGCTTCCTATTCTAATACAAATTTGGTAAAATACACATTTTCTACCAGGTCCTGCCCCACAACCTCGTTAACGGTATCTTTAATATCTTCCTTCATTTTTTCGATGTCCAGTTTCACCGTCAAATCGGCCACCGTTTGTGAACGCAAATATTGCAAAATATGATCAAGTACCAATGGTCTCATCCGGTCCAATTCTTCTTTGGCCTGATCATCCGGAATTTCCAGGCCGATTTCAAAAACGGCAAAACGACGACCGTAGCTGTCCCTGGGATTAATGGTAATATCGGAAATCGTGTAAATGACACCTACTTCCTTTTTCTCTTTTTTCTCCACCTTGTCTTTCTCTTTGGCCGCTTCCGGATCCTGCGGAGCCAATCGCGGCAGAATGAAAAAGTAAACCAGCAAAAAGGCCAAAATCACCTGTACTACAATTAGACCAATAATCATTCCCCACTTTGTTTGATTCGGTTTTACTTCTTCCGTGTTTCCCGTTGCTTCTGTTTCGGGAGCAGCGTTTTTAGGACTCATGTCTTATCTCCTCTCATGGTCATCAAAACGGATGTAAATTTCAACACGTCGGTTTTTTGCGCGATTTTCCGGTGTATTGTTCGGCACCAACGGCCGATATTGCCCGTACCCTACGGCTGCCAAACGGCTGGCATCGATGCCTTCCACAAAGTGCAAATAGCGCACAACGCTCAGGGCACGTGCCGTGGAAAGTTCCCAGTTGGTGGGATATTTGGCAGTGTGAATGGGCACATTGTCGGTATGGCCTTCCACAAAAATTTGCTTGAAATTATTTTTTACCGATCTGGCAATGGCATGCAAAATGGGAAAAGCACTTGGCTTGAGCTTGGCCTTGCCCACGTCGAACATGATATTGTCACCCAAACGAATGTGAATGCCTGCGGCGCCATCGGGTTCGATCTGAATTTGGTCATTAGCGCCTTCTTTTTCCAGCATGCTGTTAATTTCTTTGATCGTGCGCGTCACCTGTTCTTTGTAATCTTCCACCTGATTGTTACTGGTGCGCTGCTCGGGGGTTACTTTGTTTTTCATGTTGTCTAAAATGCCCAATGCCCCCTTCATTGAGCTCACCGCCCCCTTGAACTTTTCCAGTTCAATGGTCGAATACGACAAAATCATGATGAAAAACACCATGAGCAGCGTTACCATGTCGCTAAACGTGGTGAGCCAAAATGGCGCACTTAATTCATCATTTTCTTCGGCTTCTTTTTTCTTCATGATATCCTAAACTTATTCCGTCACGCGTTCTTTGGGTGACAAAAAGTTCATCAGTTTACGTTGAATGGTATTGGGATGCTCGCCAAATTGAATGGACAGCACGCCCTCAATAATCATCTCTTTGGTTACGATTTCTTCTTCCGAACGATTTTTTAATTTTTTTGCCAGAGGCAAAAAGACCAAATTCGCGGCAAAGGCACCGTAAAAGGTTGTAATCAACGCCACGGCCATACCACCACCGATCTGCGAGGGATCGCTTAAATTCTGCAACATGGCAATCAAACCGATCAGTGTACCGATCATGCCGAAAGCCGGCGCATATTCTCCGTAGGAGGTTAAAATCAACTGACCGCGTTTGTGCCGGCTCATGGTATACGACAGTTCGGTTTCCATGATGTTGCGAATGAGTTCGGCTTCGGTACCGTCCACCACCATTTCCATGCCGGAACGTAAAAATGCGTCTTCGATTTGGTTGATCTCTTTATCGATGGCCAGCAAACCTTCTTTGCGCGCCTTTTGCGAAAGCTGCACGATTTGCTGAATGAGTGCGGCATTATCGACCTGCTCGCTGAAAAAGGCCTTGCGGATTACACCGATAACGCCCAACACCTCTTTCAATTGAAAGCTGATCAGCACGGCGCCGGTTGCCCCACCAAACACAATCATCATCGAAGGCACGTGAATAAAAATTTCCGGACTGCCCCCCATGATTATGGTGGTTACGACCAAACCCAAACCGGTAACAATCCCTATGACTGTTGCAAGATCCACCGTTTATTCCTCTCGTCAAAATAATTTAGTCCAAATTCGGAACGATTTGCTATTGCATCCCTGCAAATTAATTTTGCTTATCGGCAAATTTTTAGATTCCCTAATTAACTATTCGTCGCAAATTGACTTTTTTAAATTTTCCTTTTTTCATTCCGAATCTTCGGGGTGTCTGTGCTTCCCCGCCAACCGGCGGGGAAGGTAACACCGTTTACGCAGACGTTCGTTTAAAACCCCTGCATTTTATGGTTCGTGATCAGGATTAGCGTTTCAAACGAATCAATTCGTCCAGCATCTGATCGGCCGTGGTGATAACCCGGGCGTTTGCCTCGAATCCGCGCTGCGTAACAATCATGTCCGTAAATTCTTTGGAAACGTCCACATTCGACATTTCCAGCGACCCGGAGACGATGGACGTAACGGCCTTGTCGTCCAGATTAATAATTTGCTCGGGACCGGAGGCCATGCTGGTCTGGTACAGCCCTTCACCCAATTGCATCAATCCCGATTTATTGGGTACTTCGGCCAAAGCAATTTTGGCTAACGAAACTTTTTCTCCATTGCTAAAAGTACCGTTAATCGTACCCTTATTGTCGATGGTCAAATTAATCAAACGGCCTACGGCACGCCCGTCCTGATCTTTGACGGCCACGGTAGAAAGCGAGTTGAACTGAGTGAGTCCCATGCGTCCTTCGCCGCTTTCGGCATGCAGGTCGATATTCATTTGCTTGGCACCGTTTTTCGGATCTAACGAAAGTTGTGTCGCACCGTTGTCAAAAGTAAAGGAAGTGAGCATGCCGGCCTCGTCAAAAGTTGCCCGACCGCTTCCCCCGGAAAGAATTTCTTCGTCACCGGTTGTTTTAGCCTGCCAGGTCCACTCTCCGTTGGTAGCACTTTTGGTGAATTCCAGAATGATATTGTGGCTGGCACCCAGGCTGTCGTACACAACCACGGAGGTTTTGGCTTTGCCGGTTTCTCCGGGAACCGTATTCACGAAATTGGCCAGATCGATTCGCCCGGTATTTGCCGCGCCGTTGGTTAAACGAAGGGTGGTGGAGCTGTCCCCGGCTTCCGAATCGGTCAAAACGATTTTGCCGTCTTCAATGGTTGCCGTACTGCCGCTAAAAGCATTGTTAATGGCATCCAGCAAATTTTGCAGAGTATCGCCGGCATGGTAGGTGTAGGTAGCACTTACCGCGCTGCCATCGTGATTGGTTCCGCTAATTTCGATGGTATCGCCATCGACCAACGCCGTGGAAATTTGATCCAATGTATTGAGGTCGGTGGTGGCATCCGCATTCACCCCACCAGCGGTTAAAGCGCTGCCCAGTGTCCAAACTTCGGCCGTGGTTTTTAATCCGGCATTCAAATTGCCGGACAGCCAAATGTTTTTACTTTCTTTGGCTTCCGAAATCATGTTCATATCAATGGAAATATCGCTTAAATTGCCGGAACCCAGGCCCAATTCTTCGTTTTTATCGTTCAAAATCCAGCCTTGCACGGCCAGTCCACGATGGTTTACCAGCTTGCCATCGGCATTAAAAAAGAACTGTCCGGCCCGTGTGAACACGCGGGTTTCTCCGGCATTCAGCACAAAGAAACCGTCGCCTTCGATGGCCAAATCGGTCAATACGCCGGTTTGTTCCAAACTTCCCTGTGTGAACAAATTTTCCACGGAAGTGGTTTTCATGCCCAGACCAATTTGCATGGGATTAATGTAACTGGCTCCTGCCGGAGAAAGTGTTTGACTGAAGGCTTCGGAAAAGTTAATTCTTCCGCCTTTGAATCCCACGGTGTTAATGTTGGCAATATTGTTGCCAATGATGTCCATACGCATTTGATGATTTTTTAAGCCCGATACACCTGCTAATAATGAGCGTAACATGGTTAAACCCTCCTTAGTTTTTCCCGCCTCAGTCGTTCGGCGGGGTGAGGGGGCCTCTCGTGGCCTGGCCAACGAGTCCAGCCCCGTTGTTTCCTTTTTTGTTAAACAATTGCCAAACTATCGATGTTGGTAAAAATGCGTTCGCTGCTTTGCGTGTAATCCAGCGCCGTAACCACGGTACGGTTTTTCACGCTTACCACAAACGCCTGGTTATCCATCAGAATAACCGAATTTTTAGCTCCCTTTGCCTGCAGTTGCTGCATGCCGCGGTCAAGTCGTTGCAGTTCCACTTCGGTCATGGGTAAAGAACGGCTTTCGAGACGTTTTAAAGCATGTGCCGAAAATTTGAGCGCATGCTCGGCAGAAACCTGCTTTTGCAGCACACTACCAAACGAAGGAGCATCGCTTTTTTGGTTTGCCTGAGATTGCCCGCTCCGCCCGGTTGCAGGCGGTTTTACGGGACGAATTCCCTGCTTGATTTGTAGTTCTGCTACTTTCATGGCCCGCCTCACTTAGCCAATTTGTACGATGTCGCCAAAGTACACGTCTTTTCCGTTAACAACCAGCACGGGCTGTCCCTGTTCGTAGCGCACTGCCGAAACAATACCCCGCGTGATTGTTTGCACCGCAACGGCATTGTCGTCTCCGTCGGTTGCCGTTACTTTAAAGTGGTAATTTCCGCCCTGCAACGGATTGCCGTTATCGTCCTTCCCGTCCCAATCGATGGAGTGGCGTCCCTGAGACAACTCCGAAAGTTTAATTGTGCGTACCAGACGATCGTTTTCGTCGTAAATTTCCACGGTCACTTTTTCGGCTTCGCCTGCCAGTTCAAAATCCAGCGGCGTTTTGCTATCGCCCGAAAGCAGAGCGACGTTGTCTCCGTAGGCCATTACTTCTTTACCGATAAAGTTCGTAGCCATTGTGTTGTGGATGGTTTGCGCCAGAATCATATCGGCATCGATGCCCTGTTTCAGACTGTCGTCGATGTTTACCAAACGTTCCAGCGAGCTAAACTGCGCCAATTGTGAGGCAAACTCCTGACTTTGCATGGGCGATAACGGATCTTGATTTTTTAACTGGGTAACCAAAAGCTGCAAGAACTCGAACTTGCCCATCTGGGCGTTGTCAAAGCTGATTTTTTGCTGAGCAGCATTGGTTACTTGCTGGGCGGCTCCAACGGCGTTTACACCATTTGCCATTTTTCCCTCCTAAGCTATTACTTCCATTGTGTTGTAACCGAAATTGCGTTTGGTTACGGTGGAATCGATTTCATGACTGTGCACCTCCTTTCCTGCCTGGGTGTTTGCTTGTCCCGTATTGTTTCGTTTATTGCTTTGTTCCTGTTTTTCCTGCGCCGCAAATTGGTTGATCTGCACATCAAAAGACCCCAACAAAATCCCCTTGTCATTTAAATGGGACTGGATGACCGGAACCAACTTCAGAAAAGCCTGTCGGGCTTTTTCCGATTCCACAACCACCGTCAGCTCATCCCGATCTTTGTCGTATTGCACATCCATCCGGCCAAACGGCGATTCCGTTAACTGCAAACGAATGCGGCCTACCGGGCGACCGCTTGCCCCCTGCGCCTCCATCACCATTTTTTGAATACGCTGAATCAACCCTCTGTGGCGTACAGTCCCTTGCGCCAGTCCTTGCATTTTTCCGGCGAATTTTGCCTGCCCGGCAATCACCGCGCCCATTTCCGTTTGGCCGTGCGTTTTTGCCCCGGACGAGGTAGCGCGCTTTGCGACGGCCGACCTGGCAAACACATGCTCCGAAAATTCGGCCGCAGCCGAATTTTGTGCGTTCGGATTGTTTGCCGCATTTTGTTCTGTTTGCGAACCCACCGAGGGCACCTTTGGGTTTGCGGAATGTTCCGACTTTTTCACCGCTATTTTTTCTTCGTTTGGCTGCTTGTCTGTCAAAACCTGTACTTTGATGGTCTGCTTGTTGTTTTTCCCCGAAACTTTTCCTTTGCCGGTCGTTTCTTTACCCGCGGTTTTGTGTTTTTCTGCCCGGAGCGGATTTTCCGTCTCGAGCAGGGTCAAATGCGGCCCGGCAGTCTGGGCGGTTCGGGAGGCGCTCTGCTGAGCGGGAGCAAACATCATCCGCATCAGAGCCGGAGCGTTTTGGGCCAACTGTTTCCCTTCTGCGGCATTTACCGCCTGCCACCCTTGTGCACCTTTAAAAACAAAGAACAATGTTTGTCCGGCCGTGTGGAAATTTCCGGACGTGCCTTTGGCAAAACCCGGCTTGCTCCCGACAGACTGGCCTTCCTGAGTTCCGATCGCCTCGCCGTTTGCGGGTAGAATTGACATTTCAGGAATTTTTACCTGGGCCACACTGCCCGGCTTTATTCTGTTCCCGCCTTCTTTGCCTGCCGTAGCGCTCCATGCCTGTAACGCCTTGAGTACCGTATCGTTAACAGAACTCGTCCCGGTAAAAGGCAAACTGTTTTGTCTCCGGGCCGTGCCTGCCGCCGGATTCGTTCGGTTTTTTGCCGCCGCAGACGGAGTACGCGGCATGGCAATGGGAATTTCTCCGGATTGTTTCCGATCGGTGGTTACGGTGTTCAGGGCCGATTGCACCTGCATTTTTTGCCACAGCATCGGAAAGGCGCTGTTGCCTGCAATAAGGGCCCAATTGTCTGCCCTGTTCCGGGCCTTTCGCGAAGATTTTACCGTTTTTTTCTGCATCGTTTCCGGAGTAAAATTCACCGATTTCATGAAAGCAATCCTATTTTTTTAGCATTTTTTGGGTTATGGCTGCCGCCCTGTCCGAGGGCAGTGCCGCCATGATGTTTTTTCGCCCCGTGTTGCTCATCTGGCTGTAAATGAGAATGATAATGTCATCATCCAGATGGGCCAAAATTTTGGACATTTCCTTGGGCTTTAGGCCGGACAAGGTTCTGGCAATAGATTTGGCCTCCATTTGGCGTCCCGAGGCTTCATTGTATTTTTTCTGCCAGGAAGCAATCTCTTTGTTCAATTTTTCATTGGCTTTTTTCAGCTCTTCTATTTTTTGTTTCAGGGCTTCCGTCGATTTGTGAATGGTTTTGATCGAATCGTTAAGCACATCAATAATGGTGAACAGACTGTCGACCATGCGTTTGGCTTTGGTAACATTTCCGATCCGCACATTGTGGGCAATCACCTTTTTAACAATTGCCCTCTGCGTTTCCTGCACTACGGCCGGATCAACCGTGCCGTTTGCATTGGCCGGGGCCGGTGGCCTGAGCAAGAACAAAATTCCTACCATCACAATCACCGTGATGGGGAAAGTAAACAAACTAATAATTACCCAACGCCCCATTTTACACTCCCTGATTTCCTGCGGTTTTCATGCGAATTGCTACTTCATCTATTTTGATTTCTTCTTTGTGTCTGGCTTCGGCTTTAGCCCGTTCGCTGAATTTTTCCTTCAATTTTTCCACCATTTTCCGTTCTTTCACGGCTCCGTTTAAGGCCTCGCGCCGTTTTTCCACTTCTTTTTCCAGATGTCGCACATCTTCCTTTTGCTTGCCAATGCGCGTACTCAAACTTTCCAGATATTCTTTTTGCACCTTCAAACGGACCAAATTGATTTTTGGGCTTTCTGAAATCTCCTTGCTCGCTTCTTTCAGCATTTCCTCTTTGCGTTGCTTCAGGGCGTGCAATTCTTCTTCGGCTTTCAAATGTTCCGCCTTTTTTTTGCCCAACTCAACGGCACGCATGTTTTCCAGATGTTTGCGATATTCCAAGACCTTTTGCAAAGGGAATGCCCCGGATTTCGGAATCATATCCATCTTCTCACAAAATTTCTTTTAACTTTTCCAATGTTTGTTCAAACGTAGAGCTTTCTTCCACCTGCTGACGCAGGAAAGTATTGATCAAATCGATCTTTTCGATGGCGCGATCGATGCGGGGATTGCTTCCTTTTTTGTACGCACCGATGTTTATCAAATCTTCCGATTCACGATAAACCGCCATCAGCTCCAGAATTTGCGTAATTATCTGCCGATGTTCCTTGCTGATCACTTCGTTCCGCACACGACTCACGCTCCCCAACACATCAATGGCCGGGTAGTGGCCTTTGGTGGCAATATCGCGCGAGAGGACGATGTGTCCGTCCAAAATGGAACGGGCCGCATCGCTCACCGGCTCGTCCATGTCTCCGCCTTCGACTAACACCGTGTACAGTCCGGTGATGCTACCGAATTCGGAATTTCCCGCGCGCTCCAATAAACGCGGCATCAAGGCAAACACCGAGGGGGTGTAGCCTTTGGTCGTAGGCGGCTCGCCAATGGCCAAACCGATTTCCCGCTGGGCCATGGCCACCCGGGTCAGCGAATCCATCATGAGTAGCACATCCAGTCCCCGGTCGCGAAAATATTCGGCAATGGTCGTTGCCATCAGTGCCGCTTTAACCCGCACCGTAGCGGCCTTATCTGAGGTGGCCACCACCACAACCGAACGCTTTAGTCCTTCTTCGCCTAAATCGCGTTCGATAAATTCACGCACTTCACGTCCCCGTTCGCCGATGAGGGCAATAACGTTCACTTGCGCATCGGTGTAACGGGCAATCATGCCCATGAGCACGCTTTTGCCCACCCCGCTTCCGGCAAAAATACCCACGCGCTGGCCTTTTCCCAGTGTTATCAATCCATCGATGGCCCGGATGCCTGTGGTAAGCGGCTGAGTAATGCGTTTGCGGGCCAAAGGATTGGGCGGATAATTGAACACGCCCCGGAAATCTTTACTAACAATCGGGCCCTTCCCATCCATGGGGTTTCCCAGTCCGTCCAGGACACGGCCCAAAAGCTGATCGCCAACCGGAACACGCAACGGAATGTGCAAACGTTTTACCCGGCTGCCCGGCGCAACGCCCAATGTTTCACCCAAAGGCATAAGCAGTAATTTATCGTCTTTAAATCCGACAATCTCGGCCTTAATGGTCTGAGTCGGGGAAACATAAATTTCGCACACATCCCCAACGCTGCCCGAACGCCCCGTTGCTTCGATGACCACACCGGTCATCTGTCGCACCTTGCCATCCACGGCATAGGGGTTTAAATGCGGCACACGCTGAATGAATTGTGCGAAACGTTCTTCCAGGGTTTGCATGGTTATTCTCCCCGCCCCAGTTGACTGGCTAATTCTTCGATTTGCTGATTAAAGCGCCCGTCCATGTAAAATTGCTCGGACGAAACATAGGCCTCGCCTTTGCCCACATGCTTGCCTTCCAGCACGGTCAGTTCCATTTCGCGCGGTAAATCCAGTGCTTCTTTGATATCGGTGCTTTTCAAGAACGGCAATTGCGTGGGATGAACTTCCACGGTTACTTTCTTCTCATGCAGCATCTCGCGCATCATGCTGCGCAGACGCTTCAACAAAATTTCATCGTGATCGCTGCGAAGGGAAAGCTCGGTTTCCAGCACCTTTTGGGCCATGGTCTTGGCCAGTTCCAGCAAAGGTTTTTCGATGCGTTCCAGCGATTCGCGGTATTGCTTTTGCAGGCGCTGCATCTCTTGCCGGGCCTGTTCAATGCGCTTGTTGGCTTCGCGCAAAGTGTTTTCTTTGCCCTCTTCGTAGCCGGCTTTGAACGACTCTTCGCGGGCGCGCTGCAATTCCAACTCCAATACGCGAATGCGGTCTTTTAGTATTTTCACCTTCTGCGCCTCGATCAGGCTCTCGGCATTCTGAGGCCTGGCCGGTTGTCCGTCTTTTGGAGCATCGGTTTTCGGCGTTTCGATAATCTGGCTTTCGATGCGCCTGACACGCTTGGGTATTTTAATGACAAATTGCTGCATGAATCACCTTTACTCGATTAATTGCTCGTCTTCGCCGCGCACCAGCATAATTTCGCCCTGTTCTTCCAGACGGCGCGCGATTTCGAGAATTTCTTTTTGAGCCTGTTCCACATCTTTGATGCGTACCGGGCCTAAGTAATCCAATTCTTCTTTTAACATGTTGGCGGCACGCTCGGACATGTTTTCGTAAATCTTTTCTTTCAGCTCGTTGCTGGTGGCCTTTAAGGCCAAAGCCAGTGTTTTGGAATCGACTTCTTTCAAAATGCGCTGGATGGTAGCCGGCGGCAGATGCACGAGGTCTTCGAACATGAACATGAGTTCGGTAATTTCTTCCACCAAGCGCGGATCGCGTTCGCGCAAATGAGTAAGAATGTTCTTTTCGGAGGTACGATTGACCGAATTGAGAATTTCGGCCACGGTCTCCACGCCACCGGTCTTGCTTAAATTGCCGCCAAACACCGTGCCCAATTGATCGCGCAATACCTTCTCGATATCCTCGATCAGCTCGGGAGAAGTGCGTTCCATTGTGGCAATGCGGTAAGCAATTTCGTACTGATAATCTTCGGGTAATTCCGAGATGATGGCCGCCGCCTGTTTGGGTTTTAGATTGGCTAAAATCAAGGCGGCAGTTTGTGGATGCTCGTTCTGCAAAAAATTGAGTAATTGTTTGTCGTCAACCGTTTGCAGAAGATAAAAAGCACTCACTTCGGTTTCGGCTTCTACTTTTTTAATGATCTCTTCCGCTTTCTTTTTGCCCCAGGCCTTTTCCAATAATTCTTTGGTAAAATCGACCCCGCCCTGTACGATAAACTGGTTGGCCATCATTAATTCGTAAAATTCCTCGATAACCGTAGAAAGCCAATCGGCGGGAATGTTCTGCATTTTGGCGATTTCAATGGAAATCTTTTCGATTTCCGATTCTTTCATGTTTTTCAAAAGCAACGAGGCTTTTTCTACCCCCAGGGCTACCAGCAATAACGCTACTTTTTGAGTGGGTCGCAATGTCTTTTTCAAAGCTTGTGTGTCGGTCATGATTTTTTCTCTTTGTTTAACTTTCGGTCAACCAGGTACGCAACAGGCGCGCCGCGTCTTCGGGATGTTCTTCGGTAAATTTGATGACTTCCTTGGTCATTTTATCATTGGCCATCAGTCGGGCACGCGCCTCGGGACTCAACTTTTTCATGTAAATATCCACGGGCAAATTCTCTTCTTCGGCCTGGGGCAAGCTGGCGGTTGCCGTACTGTTGCCTTCTAATTTTTCGGTTGCATTGGCGCCCCCGGCCTGCAATGCGGCACTTTCCCCCTGTGCGGCACCAATTTGCTGACTGGCCACCGGAACGGTTAATTGCTTAATGCTGGTTTGCAGCAAGTTGCGTAAAATTTTGTACGCCAGAAAAAGCCCGATGGCAATAAGCAGGTAAGAAATCAATTGCTGCCAGAAATCGACGCCCAATTGATCCATCAATTTCGGTTCTTCGGGAGGTGCCGGTTTGTTGACCAGCTTGATGTTTTGCACTTCTACCACATCGCCGCGATCTTCGGAATAGCCCACCGCACTTTTGACCAAAGCGGCAATCTGGCTCAATTCTTCCTCGCTGCGTGGTTGATATTCCATTTTTACTTTGCCGTCTTTGTCCTTTACAGGCACGTATTTTCCGTTAACCAGCACCGCCACGGAAAGACGCTTAATGTTTCCGGAATTCGAAATGTAATGTTCAATAGTTTTGCTCAATTCGTAATTCGAAGTAACTTTTTTAATGACGTAGTTCGAAGAATCGTCCGTGTTTTGTGACGATTCCGTGTATTGTTCCTGACTAAGAACAACCTTGTTGTCAGGATCGTATTCTTCCCGCGTGCGTTCGATTTGATCGAAATCCAGTTCGGTGCTCACTTTGACCACGGCATTGTCTTTGCCCACAACCTGCCCGACAATGGCCTGAACTTTCTTTTGCAGTGCCTTTTCAATGGAGCGTTGAAGCTGAAACTGGGAGCCAACGTTGGTAAGCATATCGTTTTCTTCTTTGCCTTCCAGCAGCACATCGCCACGGGAATCCATAACCACCACGTCTTTTGGCTCAATACCTTCCACACTGTTTGCCACTAAGGCAGCAATGCCTTTGAGCTGATTGGGAGAAAGCTCGGCACCCGGCTTCAAATTTAACACCACCGAAGCGCTGCCTTCTTTTTTCTTTTCAAACAGGCGATCTTCGGGAATGACCAGATGTACCCGCGAGCTTTGCACCTCCTTAAATTGATTGATGGTGCGCATCAGCTCTCCTTCCAGTGCACGTTTCATGTTCAGGTGCTGCATAAAGGTGGTCATGCCCATTTTATTATTTTCGAACAATTCGTACCCTTTGATATTGTCTTTTAAGTAACCGGCCTGTGCGTATTTCAAACGAAGCTCTGCCACGCGATCTTTGGGAACGTAAATGCTCTTCCCCCCGTCATCCAGTTTAAAGGGAATTTTGGATTCGCGTAAATCGTTCACGATGGAACCCGCGGCGGTAGAATTCAAATTGGCAAACAGCAAGTCGTATTCCGTGCGATTGGCCCAAAGAATCATGACGATTAACGCCGAGACAAAAAGCAATAATACCGAAACAATTACCAAACGCTGTTTAAGTGAATATTGTTGAAAAATTTGCCATAGCTTTCCGGCTACCTGGCTCATTCGGAACCCCTTTCGCTACCTATTCTCACACTTGCATGCGTTCTAATTCTTGATACGATTCCAGCAATTTGTTGCGGATTTCCACCATGAGCTGAAAACTCAATTTGGCTTCTTCCAGCATGGCCATGGCTTGATGTAAATTTTGGGATTTGCCCTGAATGACATCGGCCACCTCTTTACCGGCCGCTTTTTGGGAATTATTGACGGCCTGAATAAATTCGCTGATGGTATCGCCAAAATCTTTACTGGTTTCTTGCGGTTTTTGAGAGGCTTTTCGAACGGAGGAAGTGCTGCCTCCCTGCAGCTCGCGAATGTTAACATTTTGTAATTTACTAATTCCCGACATCGTTCCTCCTTAATCACCCTTTTAAATCCAACAACATGCCCGGTTGCACCTGTTGTACTTTGGCATGCCCGTAAAAATTAAAATATTGGTCCTTCACAAAAAGAGCGGTCAAAGCGGCCAATTCATCTTTGGAAAGGATGTCCTTAGGTTCTAACAATTTCTGTGGTTTAATTTTGCGTAAACCGCCCAGGCCGGATGTTTTCTCGGCTTTTTGGGTAGCGTTGTTTTTTTGTACCGACTTAACACCCGGAGAAATTTTGTGATAGCTTTGTTCGGCAGATTTAACCGCCCACGATTTTCCTGCAATGCGCATCATTTTACCACCTAAATACTTAATGCGTGTTTTGCCATTTTCTTTGCCGCATCCAGAACAGTTACATTGGCCTCGTAAGTTCTGGATGTCGAGATAAGATCAACCATTTCTTCGGCCACATTTACATTGGGCATGTGCACATATCCATTCTCGTCTGCACGGGGATGATTGGGGTTGTACACCAATTTTTCTCCCTTGATCTCTTCAATTTTAGTCGCGCCCGCCTGCTGTGTTTTTAATTTAATCGGGCCGTCACCATCAATGGTCGAAGCGAACTGGTTTTTGTCCCGGGTGATCAGTTTTACCGTCAGTTCGTCGGAAAAATTCGCCTTACGCCCAAACTTCGGTTTGGCCGGAACGACCACCTTGCGATGATACACGCGCCCTTTTTCGTCCGGCACGCGGTCGGCATTGGCAATGTTTTCGGAAATCACATCCATTTTTTTGACCTGATTATCCAAACCTGCCAATGTCCATTTAATGGCCGAAAAAAGTCCGTTTACTCTCATGGCAACCCTTCCTATTCTCCGTGACCTTTAATACTCAAGCTAAGCTGACGGTACATCATGCCTAACACTTTTGAGGAAAATTCGAAGCGAATCTGATTTTCGGCCAACAAGCCCATTTCTCGCGTAATATCCACTTCTTTGTCTTTGCTCAATTCGTCCGCTTTGCTTTGCACCGGTTTTGGAAAAGCAATGTGCCGCGGGTTGTCGGCCTTTAAGCGGGCATTCAAATTGTTTTTAAGTACCGCTGAAAAATCGGTATTTGTCCGTTGATAATTGGGATTGTTGGCATTGGCAATGTTTTTCGCGATTGCCTCATGCTGCGTGGTGTACACGTCCAGCGATTTTTTTAAAAGCCCCAAATTTGGTGTTTCGAAAATTTTCATCTTTCACCTCCGGCTTTCATTAATACAAGCAACGTGCCACTTTTTTAGCGCAGGAAAAGAGTGACCGGAAAAATGCCGGGCAGAACAAGTTAGGTGGTTATTTTTTAAAGGGTTAAAAAAAAGGGCTCTTTGACGGACACTAAAAAAGATTCAAAAATTTCCCGAAAAGCGCGGAAAATATTTCCCTTGCAAGAATTAAATATTTCCCCATCGCGGTATTTTGTTGATTGGTTAATCGTTGAAGCGTTTATTCGATAGGCTTTGGTGAGATGCGGTTGCTGTGGAAAGCCCCCTGTGGTTCCCCCACAAGGGGACTTTTGAGACGGGAACTTTGCGGTAAAGTTATGTGCCTGAAGCGCGAGCGGAAGCGGGGTAGGCCCTGGCCGGTTGCCGGGACGTATCGGGGCACCGTCGGCGATGTTCGGTGGCTGCATTAAGTTAAGGGTTGAGGGTGAAGGGTTAAGGGTTAAGGGGAGGCATGCTACCCGCCGGGCAATTCGTCATTCCCGTGCCGGTTGCCGAGTAGTC
>CAYXUS010000069.1:0-2742 GCA_964468415.1 uncultured Caldithrix sp. | reverse complement strand
CCTTAATAAACAGGAAACCTGTCGTAATGATAAGAGCAGGCCAACCATACTTTTTTGAAAAACCTCCAAGACAGATTATACCAATCAGGATATATCCTTGAGAGAAACAAAAAACTGCAACACTGCCTATTACCAAGATTAGAAGAACCATAAAACTATCTCTTTATTATTTTTGCGTATAACAATTTGTTTTCTCACGCATGCTGCCGCATACTTTTAGTTAAGAAAATGTAATTATATTAAAATTTTTTCAATTCTCCAAAAACTTTTGGCTGCCAAAGTTCGGGCCGTTTGGTTGTTCTTACTCATTCCCCAATTCGGCCGTTTTTTTGAAAAACAACAAATGATATTCCAGCGCATTTGTCCAGTAGCGCCAACTGTGCCGTCCGGGACGTTCCACATAATCATGCGCGACGTTCGCCGCCATTAGTTTTTGGTGCAGCCGCCGATTGCTTTCGATGAAAAAATCGTCCACCCCGCAATCTAACATAAATGCCATGTGGGCTTGCCGAAAGGCGGGAATCATATTTATTACGGAATGGCTTTTCCAGCGTTGGGGATAATTTTTAAATGCGCCCAGCCATTTGGATTTTCCCCATTTACGGGGCCAAAAGGTTAAATCCACGCCCCCGCTCATGCTGGAGGCTGCGTAAAAAAGCTGCGGATGACGCAAGGCCAGATACAAAGCCCCGTGTCCCCCCATGCTTAATCCTGTAATGGCACGTCCATTTTTTGCGGCAATGGTGCGGAAACGGGCATCGATAAACGGGATCACTTCTTTCGTAATGTAGGTTTCGAAACGCGAGGAGGAATCTACCGGGCTGTCCAGGTACCAGCTGTCGTACCCACCTTCCGGGCAAACCAAAATAACCCCGTAACGATCGGCCAGGGGACGCAAATCCATGTGTGCCGGCCAATCTTTGTAACTACCGCTCCAACCGTGCAACAAATACACGACGGGGAACGAAGCCGAATCGCTTTGATAGGCATCGGGCAAAACAACTACCGCCGAAAATGTTTTGTGCATGGATGCACTGGGAATACGCAAGGTATCCAGTGTGCCCGCCGGAAGCACAGAAATCGTACCAAAGACAAAAGTCAAACAAAGAAATATTAACACGCGTTTCATGGCTGCCTCTTTTCGCTTAATGAAACCGTGCTAAAGCTAATCGATTTTGTAAAAAACCGCAATCGGAATATTCCCGTATTCTAATTTTATGAACCGATAAAAAGAAAAAAAGTGGTTGGAATTTGACAGGTTAAGGAGCGGAGCGATGTAATTTCAAATTGTTTTTGGGATTCACGTAAATCACATTGTTTGCCCCGAACAATCGTCGAATGATGATCGGCGAGAGGTGGGTGGTTTGGGGCAAATGCACACGATTGAAGGGATACGATGAATTCATTAAAATTACGGATTCTCCGTCTTCGTATTCGACATGGTAATTGTGCTGTTTAAACAAATCGACCAGGGTGTGGGTAGGCAACGAGTTAAAACGAACCCGTACATTGAACAGCGGTTTGTCTTCCCCGATCGGGAAAGGTTGATTTCGTTCTTTGGTGGTGTATTTGAGCAAAGCCAGGGCCCTGTTCAAACGCTTGTCTAACAGCTCTTTTGAAGGTGCCTGCACGTAAACATTAGGCACATTTTCGCAATAGGCCACAAAAGTCCGTCCGTCAAACTCTTTTTTTACTTTAATTTTCATTGGAATCCGTCAAATTGCTTTTAGTTGTGTCAACTTTAATATAGGAAGGTTTCTTTGGTAAGTCAATTTCATTTCGCAGGAATTGCAAAGGACCTTGATTTTTTTGCGCCGAATCGAAAAGCGGTGCGAATGCTGGCAAATTTTTTTCGGTTTTTACGATTGATCGCTGGGATGCCATCACAAAACGGGAATGCGCAATTTTGTGGGATTTACCACTTCGTAGAATTTTTTGATCGCTTCAGAAACTTCGTTTAGCGGCCGTTTTTCTTTGATTTTTTCCTGAATGCGATCGTACAAAAAGGCCCCTTCAACCATTGCTTTGTCAATAACCGGACGATCAAACAGATTTATCAGGAGCTGCATGATTCGCTTCAATTCCGAAATATTACCCGGCCATTCATAGCCACAAAGCCGATCTTTTGCTTCGCGGGTTAGCCGGGGCATTTTCCGATTCAATTCTCTGGAAAATTGTTTCAAGAAATGTCGGGCAAGCCGCGGAATTTCCTCTTTTCTTTCCCGCAGGGGCGGCAAATGTACCGTTAGCGTATTCAGCAAATCGTACAGCTCTTGCAAAAGCTTTCCTTCTTCCACAAGCGGTTTAAGTTCAACCGAAGATGAAAAGATCAAACGAATATTTAGCGGCTCTTTTAGAATGGTTTTGGGAGGCAGGTAATAATTTTCATGAATAAACCGCACCAATTTTTTTTGTCCTTCCAGAGAGAGCGCCCCAATTTCTCCCAAATACAGAGTCCCTTTGTGTGCCTTGCAAAACAGGCTTTGTTTGGTAACCGGATTTTCCGGCGAGCTTTCGCTGCCAAACAATTCATCCTCGTTTTCTTCCGCGTTGTTGCAGCGGTAAGTAAGGAAAGGCCAAAATTTTCGCTTGCTATTAAAATGAATCATCTTTGCCACCAGTTCCTTACCGGTTCCCGCTTCCCCGATCAGCAGCAACCGTTCGGCCATTCCGTTCATGCTGGTTAAAACATCCAGCGCTTTTTTCAAGGTATTTCCCAGAGTTTCCGTGGCAAGCGATTGG
>CAYXUS010000068.1:0-9022 GCA_964468415.1 uncultured Caldithrix sp. | reverse complement strand
AACTCTCAGGTTATTGCTGTGGTTTACGTTCCCGAAAAAAACATGAGCGAAGTTAAAATAGGGCAAAAGGCTTACATTACCTCCGACTATTTTAAAAACCAAAAATTCGACGGCTGGATTAAACGCATCAGTCCGGTGGTGGACCCGTCCAGCGGAACGTTTAAAGTTACCGTGGGGGTACGTAACCGTGCCGCCAGGTTGCGTCCCGGCATGTTTGTAAATGTGCACATCGTGCTGGATACGCATCACAATGTGATTCTTGTTCCCAAAACAGCCGTGGTTTACGAAAATGAAAATATGTACGCCTACGTAGTTCGTGATTCGGTGGCCCACAAAGTGCTTTTGCGCACGGCATACGAAGACAACGAAAAAGTGGAAGTTCCGGTGGGCATTGAAGAAGGTGAACCGGTAATTGTGGTCGGTCAGGCCGGGATGAAAGATTTGACGCCGGTGCGTATTGTTAATGTGCGGCCCAATCCCCTTGCTACCAAAAATTAGGCAGCCCGGGAAGCAAACCACCCGGTTCCGGTGAAATTGAAACTTCTTTGGAGAGTTTTCCTTTTATGAAAGAATACAGACAATCCGAAAAAAGCATCTACCGCATTACAACCGAACGTCCCGTGGCTATTTTAATGATCGTCATTGGCGTGTTCGTCTTTGGGCTTATCTCGTACAAGCAACTCCCGTTGAATTTGATGCCGGAAATGACCTATCCCAGTTTAACGGTACGCACCGAATATCCGGGAACCGCTCCCGAAGAAGTGGAAGCGACTGTCTCGCGTCCCATCGAACAGGCCCTTGGCGTCGTCGATAATCTGGTTTCCATCAGTTCCATTTCCAAAGCCGAACAATCCGATGTCATTCTGGAATTTACCTGGGATACAGACATGAACAAGGCCACGGCAGACGTGCGCGAAAAGCTCGATCAGGTTTTTTTGCCGGAAGATGCCAAGCGTCCCATTATTTTGCGCTACGATCCGTCACTGGATCCGATTATTCGTGTGGGGCTGTACGGCGATGCTCCGTTGACCTATTTGCGTTATCTGGGAGAAGAGCAAATTAAACGCGCGCTGGAAACCATCGATGGGGTGGCTGCCGTAAAGGTAAAAGGCGGGCTGCAGGAAGAAATTCGCGTGCAATTGGATGAACAAAAACTTACCTTGATCGGACTGGACATTCAGCGCGTGCGCGACCGGCTGGCCGAAGAGAACATTAACATGGCCGGCGGAAAATTAAAAGAGGGCGAAACCGAATATCTGGTGCGGATTCTGAATGAATTTAAATCGGTTAAAGAAATCGAGAATCTGGTGATTGGGCGGTTTAACGGGGTGAACATTAAAATTAAGGATGTGGGCCGGGTTATCCGCACCAGCAAAGAACGCCAAATCATTTCGCGCATTGGCAACAAAGAAAGTGTAGAAATCGAAATTTACAAAGAAGCCGATGCCAATATCGTGGACGTGGCCAAACGGGTTAAAGAAAAGCTGTACGGTACGCCCGCACAGCGTGCCTTTGTGGCGCATTTACAAAAAACCAAAAATCGACCCGCCGAAGTTCGGAAGGGCAATGTCCGTTTGCAAAACGCCCGGGCTCTGCGTATCAAACAAATGACCAATTTCATCGCTTACGGCCTGCCCAAAGGGGTGCACATCAAAACATTATCCGATCAATCGATTTTTATCGAAAATTCCATCAACGATGTGAAAGCGACTGCCATGCAAGGAGGCGTGCTGGCCATTTTAATTTTATTCTTGTTCTTACGGCGTCTCTCTCCGACGGTTATCATCGGTATTTCCATTCCCCTTTCTATTGTGGCTACCTTTGCTCCGATGAAAATTTTTCATGTTTCGTTAAACATCATGTCGTTAGGAGGTCTGGCACTGGGCATCGGCATGCTGGTGGACAATTCCATTGTGGTGCTGGAAAGCATTGCCCGTTGCCGGGAAGAAGGAGACGGGCTGGTGCAGGCCACCATTCGCGGGGTGCAAGAGGTGGGCGGTGCGGTAACCGCTTCTACCTTAACGACCATTGCCGTGTTTTTTCCCATTGTGTTTGTGCAGGGGGTAGCCGGTCAAATTTTTGGCGATATGGCTTTAACCATTGTTTTTTCTTTGATTGCTTCGTTGCTGGTGGCCTTGTTTTTAATTCCCATGCTGTCTTCCCGGGAGATGGGTACGTTTGTGCGCAATACGCAATTATCCAGGCTGCCGGAAGAATTTGCTTTGAATTTTATTCATGCCTCTGAGAAGCCAGGCAGTAATTCCCGTGTAAAAAATTTCTTAGGGCGAATTCTGCACAATGTAAAGGTCTTTTTGACGGCGATTTTACGTATTTTCCAAGTTGTAATCGGCTTGTTTCTGGCTTTTGGTAAGGCATTTGCGTTGTTTTTGCTGGTCGCTTTGCAGCCCGTGTTTGGCCTGCTAAGCATTCTGAAAAAGGATTCCGCTTATGCGCAACGGGTGCAAAGCTTTGCCCTGCGGGGCGAAGCAAGACGATTGACGTTTGTTAACCGATTGTGGAAAGATTTTCTGCGTTTTGATTCGATCGCGAATTTGTACGGCGATTTTCGCAGGGTCAAAGAGGGCTTCTCTGGGAAATCCCTTTTGGGAAAGGGATTGCAATTGTTAAAAGCGCCTTTTCTTTTGCTTTTTTACTTCATTAAATTTTTGTTCAGTTTACTATTTGAAGTATTGTTTCGATTCTTCCATTGTTTGTTGCTTGTTTTTTCACTTTTGGCCGTGCTAATTTGGGATGTGCTCAAGCTTATTTTTGTCCCCATTGCTGCCGTTGCACTGGGTGTTTTTAATCTGGTGTATTCCAAAGTGGAAAACGGTTACGAGCCGTTGCTTCGTAAGTCTTTGAAAAACAAATACACGTTGTTGGGTACGGTTGGGGTGCTGTTTTTGTTTACCATGCTTGTTATTTGGCCCCGGCTGGGTAGCGAACTGATTCCCGAAGTGCATCAGGGAGAATTTTTTGTGGATGTGCGTTTGCCGGTGGGCACACCCGTGGAAGAGACAGACCGTCGCATTGCTGCTCTTCAGGAAGAGATTGCCCGCATCCCCGGAGTGCAGATGTTTTCATCGGTTAGCGGGGCGGACAAGAGTGCTTCGACCAAGACCGACGAAGGAGAAAATACGGCACGGATTACGGTGCGTTTAAAACCGTTTGGGAACATGGCCCGGGCCGAGGAACGGGTCATTCGCCGCATTCGCCAGATTTTTGCCCATTACTCCGGCATGGAAATGGATATTTCGCGTCCGGTTTTGTTCTCTTTTAAGACGCCGGTAGAAGTGCATTTAAAAGGGTACGATTTGCCGCAGTTAATTAAGTACAGCCGTCAATTGGAAGAGCGCATGACACAAATTCCGGGCTTGGTGGATGTGCGTGCCAATATTCAGCGCGGCAATCCCGAAATCCAGATTTTTTTCGATCGAAAAAAACTGGCTCATTACGGTCTGAGCGTGCGCACCGTAGCCTCTATTTTACGTAATAAAATTAAAGGCGATGTGGCCACGCGTTTCAAAGAAGCCGATCGGCGCATTGACATTTTAGTGCGTTTGCGCCCGGAAGACCGGCAAAGTATTAATGACCTGCGTCGTCTGGTCATTAATCCATCCGCGCGCATTCCGGTGCCTCTGGAAGCCGTGGCTGCTTTGCGTATTAAAGAGGGCCCCTCCGAAATTCGCCGCATCGACCAGCAGCGCTCGGCGGTGATTACGGCTAATTTGCTTCCGGGATTTAAGCTTAATCGGATTAATCAGCGGGTTTTTGAGACCATCCAAAAACTCAATTTGCCTCAGGATTTTACATTTGAGCTGGCCGGGCAAAACAAAGAAATGCAAACCTCATTGAATAGTCTTTTGCTGGCACTGGCACTGGCGATTTTTCTGGTGTACATTGTAATGGCTTCGCAGTTCGAATCCCTTTTGCATCCGCTGATTATTATTTTTACGATTCCTCTGGCGATTATCGGGGTGGTGCTTTACCTGTGGCTCACGGGCATTCCGCTTTCGATTGTGGTGTTTTTGGGCATGATTATGTTAGCCGGCATTGTGGTTAATAATGCGATTGTACTGGTTGATTACATCAATCATTTGCGGCAGGCGGGCCTTTCCAAGCAGGAGGCGATTATCCGAGCCGGCAAAGTACGTTTGCGACCGATTTTGATGACGGCTTCTACCACGGTGCTGGGGTTGTTGCCGATGGCCCTGGGCTTTGGCGAAGGTGCGGAAATTCGCACTCCGATGGCCATCACGGTTATTGTGGGGCTTATTACTTCTACATTGCTTACGCTGGTGGTCATTCCTACGGTGTATTCTGTGGTTGTAAAGGAAAGATCTGTAAAGGCGGGGCAAGAAAATCTGCACGGGAGTGAGGCTTAATGGAGCACATGCCGCAAAATAATTCCACTGCCGAAGGCCAAAAAATCGGCCTGTTACCCAAAATTGCCGCAACGCGACCCGTTACGATAGTCATGACGCTTTTGGCCTTGTTGGTGGTTGGCTTTATTGCCTACAAATTTATTCCGGTGGAATTGATGCCCGCCGGATATTCCCCGCCCTTTTTGGGTGTCTGGATTCCCTACCCCAATGCCAATCCCGAAGAAGTGGAACAGTTTATTGCGCGTCCGATCGAGGAAGTAATTCGTAGTATTAAGGGCGTCCAAAGCGTTGAAACGCAAAGTCTTACGGATGGCTGCTGGGCTTTTGTACGCTTTAACCAGGGCACGGACATGGATTTGGCCTACAGCCAGTTGCGCGATCGCATGGATCGGGTCAAAGCCGATTTGCCGGATGATGTGGAACGCATTTACATTCGAAAATGGAGTAACGATGATCAGCCGATTATGTGGATTGCGCTCATCCCGAACAAGACGTTGGATGACCCCTACTATTTTACCGAGCAATTGATTAAAAGGCCTCTGGAACGTATCGATGGCGTGGCCAATGTGGCAATTTACGGCGCGGACGAAAAATCGATTCTCATTTACATTAAGCAAGATGCCATCCGCCGTTACAAAATTAATTTGTACAATGTGATCGAATCGCTGCGCCAGGATAATTTCTCCATGTCGTCCGGGTACATCCGTTCCGGAGGACAGAAAATTTACGTGCGATCCATCGGAAAATTTTACAGTCTGGAAGACATCCGCAACATTCCCATCAAGGGTGCGAACATTCAATTAAAAGATGTGGCGGAGGTAACGTACGATGTTCCCGAGCGTACCTGGGTGCAGTTAATTAATGGCAAGCCGGCTATTCAAATAGGTGTGTACAAAGAATCCATCGCTAACACCGTGCAGGTGTGTGCGGCCATAAAGAACAAACTCCACCGTCTGCTGGACGATCGGCGCTTCGAAGGTTTTACCATGAAAATCCTTTTCGATCAGGGCAGCTTTATCGAAGAGTCGGTGGACAACCTGAAAAATGCCGGGTTGTGGGGCGGTGTTTTTGCTTTTCTGGTGCTGTATTTTTTCTTGCGTCGTTTTCGCATGACCCTAATCGTTATTGTGGCCATCCCGCTATCTATTTTGATTAGCTTGATGTTGATATATTTCATGGGCTGGAGTATGAACCTGATTACCATGATGGGATTGATGATTTCCATCGGAATGGTGGTGGATAATTCCATTGTGGTGCTTGAGAATATTTACCACAAAAAAACGCTGGGATTTTCGGATAGAGATGCTGCCGCTCTTGGGGCCAGTGAAGTCGGATTGGCCGTAACAATGGCCACGTTAACGACGGTGGTCGTTTTTTTGCCTCTTATTTTGATGAACGATAAGGTAGGCTTTAGCTTTTACATGCTGCGCATCGGCTTGCCGGTCATTTTTTCTTTGTTGGCTTCGCTTTTGGTGGCGTTGGTTTTTATTCCTCTGGCTGCCAGTCGCATTGTAAGTAAACGGGAAGTGCATGAGTCGTCTATGCTAATTCGGCTAAATCACCATTATCGGCGCTCTCTACGCTGGGTGTTAACGCATCGCATGGAAACGTTTTTAATCTTGGTAGCGGTTTTGTTTTCCATGCAATTTGCCGCCAGTCATGTGGGACGCACGGATAACACGCAGGGGAATATTAATGATTTCCGTCTGTTTATTGATATGCCTGAGAATTATTCGATTCAGGATGCCAGACGGGTTGTGCAAACCGTGGAAGATTCGATTCGTGCTCGTGCTGCCATGTACAGGGTAAGTACAATAGATGTGCGCTACAAGCATAACAGCGGGCATATTCATGTTTTTTTGCTGCCGGAGGAATCACAGGCCTGGTATGAGGTGATCTTTTCTTCTCTTGCCAAGCTTTGGGGTAAGAAAAAGGATCGCACTATGACCCGGGATGAGGTGGTTGAAGATGTTAAAAAACATCTTCCGGAATTTGCCGGAATTAAGTATCGCACGACCTGGCAACAACAGGGAAATAGTGATGCGGCGTCGGTTACAATTAGTCTTTACGGGGATGATACACGTCGTCTGGTTGTTTTGGCCAAAGAGGTGGAACGGCGTTTGCAAACGATTCCGGAAATTATTTCTGTGGAAACGGAACAGGAGCAGGGTCAGGATGAAGTTCATATTTTAATCAATCGGGAGCAGGCACAAAAGTACGGGATTTCTCCGAAACTGATTACGGGAACCATTATGTACGCCCTACGTGGCATTCAATTGCCCCGTTACCAGACCAGAGAGAAAGAAATTCGCATGCTCATTCAATTGCGCAAGGAAGATCGCCAAAATTTTGAACAGTTGAAAAATCTTACTTTTTTTACGGCTAATGGTAAGGAGGTGCCACTGGCTACGATTGCCCGCCTGGAAGTGAAAAAAGGCTTTGGGGAAATTCGCCGTGAAAACGGTAAGACCTATTTAAGTGTCAAAGCGAATACGACTTCGAAAGATATTGCCGCACTTTACCAAAAGATTGATCGGGCTATGCTGGGCTTTAAAATGCCTTACGGTTATTCCTGGTCAAAAGGAAAACGTTTTTTGCGGCTAAGCCAGAGCAGCGAGAGCATGTGGTTTGCCGTTTATCTTTCGATTACGTTTGTCTTTTTGTTAATGGGTATTTTGTTCGAATCGTTTGTCTTGCCTCTTTCGGTTATTGTTTCCATTCCTTTCTCTTTTGTCGGAGCATTCTGGATTTTGTATCTGACAGACACGCCGATGGATATGATGAGCCAGATTGGCTTTGTAATTTTGATTGGCATTGTGGTGAATAATGCGATTGTTTTGATTGATCTTGTAAATCGCTTGCGACGTGAGGGTAAGGATCGCCTGACGGCGTTGATCGAGGGAGGACAAAATCGTCTGCGTCCGATTTTGATGACGGCCTTTACGACGATTGGGGGATTAATCCCGATGGCTGTGGGTAATACGAAGATGATCGGAATTCCTTATGCACCTATGGGGAGAACGATTATCGGCGGATTGATTTTTTCTACGTTGGTTTCGCTGATTGCGGTACCCTGGGCGTATACGCTGTTCGACGATATGCGCAATTATTTTAAACAGATTACGCTGGGATTTTTGGGGCGAAAAGACGCTTTGAAGCAGGAGACGGAGAGGAGGCCGGAAACCGTTTAAACGGTTTTCCGGCCGGGCGCGCCGGCACCTGAAGACAAGGATGGCAAACCGTTTAAACGGTTTCGCCATCTGCCGCATTGCAACTTTCTTCCTTTTCTTTTAACTTCTCTCTCTCAAAACAAAGATGGAAGTACAATCATGCAGCTTATTTCCAATGAAATTCTGCTTTCGCGGCTCTTGTCCAGTTTAACGCTGCGTCGAATCAGGAATTTATTACTTACCGGTTCATCTTTTTTGTTTTCCGCTTTAAGCGGAAAAACATTTGTCTGGGGCCGTCCGGCAATTTTGACCATTGAACCGACCAATCTCTGCAACCTCCATTGTCCTTTGTGCATTACCGGCTCGGGACAGCTCCGTCGCGTTCAGGGCCGAATGTCTCTTGAGACATTTCGGAAAATTCTCGAAATCATGGGCGATGACATTTTCTTCCTTTTGCTCTACCATCAGGGTGAGCCATACCTGAATCCCCATTTTCTGGATTTTGTGCGTTTGGCCAAAAAGAAAAATATTTACTGCACCACCAGCACAAATGGACATTATTTCGACGAACAGACCATTCGCGCCACGATTAAATCAGGCCTGGACAGCATGATCGTTTCTTTGGATGGAGTGACACAAGAAACCTACGAACGCTACCGCGTACATGGTAAATTGGAAAAAGTGGTAGAGGGCACCCGGCGTTTTATGGAAATAAAAAGAGAAATGAAATCGCGCACCCCATTAATTGCATTGCAATTTCTGGTTATGAAGCACAACGAACACGAATTACCCGCCATCCGGGAACTGGCCAAAGAATTGGATGTTGATCGCCTTTTAATTAAAACCATCGAAGTCCACACACCGCAAGAGGCCCGGGAATGGCTTCCGAGCAATGAAAAATACCGTCGTTATCATTTTGACGGCCAGAATTTAGTGGTCAAAAATGCCGAAAAAAAATCATGCCCCCGACCGTGGCTCTCTACACTTATCAATTGGGATGGTGGAGTTGTGCCTTGCTGCTTCGACAAAAACGGCGATTACGAAATGGGTAATATTCTAAAAATCGAGCAATTGGAAGAAATCTGGCAAAATGAAAAATTCCGACGTTTTCGCCACCGTCTGAACACCAACCGTAAAAGCATCCCCATGTGCCGCAATTGCAACCAGGGTTTGGGAAGCTTTATCCCGCAATTTCACTGGAATAAATCCCGCCTAAATCGTTGAAACGATTCGGCGCCAAAAAGAAAGAAATCGTCGCAAAAAAACAGGAATGATCTCTTCCACCTGATGTGGCGTAACTGGTTTGAGCAATCGCTGATATTATTATCTGCTTCGGCGGTGGCTAACGAAAGGTCGTTCCTAACACCGTTTGAGGGCCGTCGGTTGGCGATCGGCACTAGGATATTAAAAATAAAAATCGCTACTTCTACTCTGCTCTATTTTTTTTGAATTTTTGGTGATTCGCAG
>CAYXUS010000067.1:0-5329 GCA_964468415.1 uncultured Caldithrix sp. | reverse complement strand
ACATTTTGACCAGAAATTCGAAGAAAATTTCATCTTTGTGCCCGCTTTCAAATACTTTGTTAATCAGTTCGAGAATGGCCATGGCAAACGGGAATTTATTCAAATCGGTTTTCAAAGCGAGAAAAGGATTGAGCAAATCGGCTTGAGTTAAAATTTGCAGTTCTCTTCCGGCTTTCTGCGAAATAACACAACGCACCAAACTTAAAGTTTCCAGCCGTCCGGCGAACACACTTTTGGGCTTTAGTGCGCCGCGGGCAATGGCTTTTACCATGCCCTCTTCACGAGTGTAGAGCGTCACGATTTTACTGGATTCATGCCAGCGGATGGAATGGATGACCAAAGCCTCGCTTTTAAGCAATTCGGGCATGCTGTCGCCTTGAGTTAAATTCTTTAAAATGCGTTTTAAAGTTAGAAAGGAATGGAATTTAATGCAAAGGCTTACATGGGCAAATCGTCTATGCTCACTTTTTTGTCGAAAAGTTTAATTTGGTTGCGGCCGTGACGTTTGGCGTAATACAAAGCGGCATCGGCTTTTTTGGTGAGCTCTTCGGCACTGGTGGCATCTTCGGGAATAGAAGCCACGCCAATACTAACCGTCACCTTTCCCAACGGTTGGATTTCTTCGTGTTCAAACGGGGTTTTCTCGATGTTCTCACGAATACGTTCGGCCACAATTCCCGCGCCTTTCTTTTCGGTCCCGGGCAAGATGATGGCAAATTCTTCACCGCCGTAACGGGCTACGATATCGTTCTCACGGGCGGTTTGCTTCAGAACCATTGCAATTTTACGCAATACTTGGTCTCCGGCGGGATGGCCAAGCGTGTCGTTGTAATTCTTAAAATTATCGACATCCAGAATGAGCAGAGAAAGCGGACTTTTCAAACGCTTGTGGCGAATGGTTTCTTCTTTGAGACGTAAATAAAAATAGCGGAAGTTGTGCAAGCCAGTCATGCCGTCGGTGTAGGACATTTGTTTTACTTCGTTGTACAAATAGGCATTGGATACCGAGATGGAGATAATGTTGTTCAAAATACGGAAATGTTCCCATTCAATCTTGTCAAACGGTCTTCCGGAAACTCTTGAGCCAATCGCCACCAGAGCTTCCAGCTTATTTTGCACGAAAACCGGAGCAATAATTTCCAGCCCGATTTTTCGCAAAAACTCCAGACCCGGCGAGGCCGCCTTAAGTTGCAAGTCGATGGCCTCAAGACTGGCAGGCGTGGGATTCTGACGCAAAACATCCACCAAAGGATCGTTTTTGTAAATGACAAAATCTTTGTATTCTTTTTTGTGCAAACCTTTGGAATTAAACACTTCCAGATAGTCGGCATCGGGTTTAAGAGTCATCATGAACAACGCACTCTTCGTAGAAAATTGACCGACCAGCGTCAAAAGGATGGAATTGATCAGCCGATCCAATTCCAAGATGGAATTCAATTCGATCGAAATTTCAAACAGAGAATGGAGATTGAAAACATTACGCCGCAATTCCTGGTTTTTTTGCAGCAAACGTTCGTTTAAGCGATAGATCTCTTCATTGGCCCTTTCCAGTTCTTCGGTTTTGTGGAATAGGGCATCGTTTAGGCCTTTAATGCGGAGTGCCGTATTGATGCGTGCCTTTAATTCTTCCAGATTAAAAGGTTTGATCAGATAGTCGTCGGCCCCAACGCCCAGACCGGTAACAATGTCATCGATGCTGTTTTTTGCGGTAATAATAAGTACAGGGACGTAAGAATGATTATCGGTTTCCTGACGAATAATCTTCAGCGCGTCAAGCCCTTGCATCCCGGGCAGCATCAAATCCAGTAAAACAAGGTCTGGTTTAGCTTCTTTGAATTTGTCCAGTCCCAATTCCGCAGTTTCGGCTCCGATTACAGAGAAGCCTTCTTCTTCCAGGAAGCGGTTGAGAATTAAAAGCATGTCCGGGTGATCTTCAATGATTAGAATCTTTTTTTCTTTTTCTTCCATGTTGCTTCATTCGCAAATAGATGTTAAGTTCTTTCTGATTTGTAAAGGCGATCCGGGCTCAACGTGTCACAAATGTTTGTGCCTGCATCGGGAATTAAAATTCAATTTTCAAGTTAGCAATTTATTGTTTTTCTTACAAACTTGTACCACTAAACTTTCGGGTTAATTATGTTTACTAATCTATCGTCACGAATGCGACAATTTTTTAATTTTTTTATCGGTTTTGGCTTTATTACGTTGTTTTTTCTTGTATTGGCGTTTTGTTCTAAAAATAGTACCAATAATGACGATAAGTTTGTGTTCCCGGACAAAAATATCAGCTTTTACAAAAATGTGGAACCGCTTTTTCAGGTGCGCTGTGGTCTGGAATCGGGCTGCCACTCCCCTGCCGATCAACCGACATCAACCAATCGCCTGACTTACGCCATTCTCACGACCAAGGCGTTGTTGCTCGACTTTCAATTAAGTTCGACCGGCGAGAAGCTCATTGACCTGAACATCCATAAAAAGCACCCGGAAATCGCTCCTTTGTATTTAATACTTTCTCAGGGCTATCCGAGGCAACGCGAAGACTTGATGCCGCCCATTCCCCGCGAGCCCCTGAACGCAAATCAGCTAAACGGTATTAAGGAATGGATTCGGGAAGGTTGCCCGGATTAACAGCAACGGCTCCTCTTTGGAAAAAGCTGTTATTGTTTGTTTTGCCCTCTCAATTGTAATAATCCGAACTTTTTACTCAAAATTTTATCGACCGTTTTTATCGGAAGCGCCCATCTTAAAAAGGGCATCAACTTACTTTTTGAGCCCAGGCGCACCACCGGCGGCGGATTGTCCGTCAGAATTTTGTCCAGCAATTTGCGGGCGAATACCTCGGCCGGCATGGCCTTTTCCTGCGAGGCGGCGGCGCGCTGCTCGATAAAAGAACGAATGGGGCGATACCAGGAATCTTCCTTTAGCACCTGTTTGGCCAGTTCTCCGGCCTTTTGGCCGAACTGCGAACGCACGCCTCCGGGTTGGACGGTAATCACATTGATGCCGAACGGCGCCAGTTCCATGCGCAGGGCATCGGACAAGGCATGCAGGGCGGCTTTGGAAGCGCAATAGGCCCCGGAAAAAGGTGTGGTGAGCACGCCGGATACGCTGCCGATATTAACGATAGTCCCCTGCCCTTTCTCTTTCATCGGCGGAACGAATTGGCGGACTATTTCCAACGGGGCAAAAACATTGGTTTCAAATTGCTTGATCAGCGTCCCGGATTCCACTTCCACAATGGGGGCGATCACCCCGTAGCCTGCGTTGTTGATCAGCATATCCAGCGCACCGTGGCTTTTGTAAATGGTACGCGCCACACGGCGTATATCGTCATGAGAAGTGACATCCATTTTTTCGGCGATTAAGCCCTGGCGGATTAATTCCTGCATCGGCTCGGGACGCCGGGCCGTGGCAATGACCAGCCAGCCGCGCCGTTTGAATTCCAGAGCCAGCGCCAACCCGATGCCGGACGAACAGCCGGTGATTAAAACGGTTTTTTGAGGCATAGTTTCTCCCGATTTTTATTTTGCTCCATTTCACGAAATCTAACAAGTACAGCGGTTCTAACTAAAGATCGAAAAAGACCGGACACCGTGCACTTTGACCCGCTTCAAAACAAAAATTAAAATTGCACATAATCGCTATTCTTTTCAAATAATTCACGACGATTTCCGGGCTACAGGTCTTTGGTAAATTTGCAGGAGTACAAACAGAGAGCATTTTTGCTAAGCGCTATTTCCAGAAAAAACGCATAAGGCAGGGCTTTGGATTCTTTCCGAAAATATTTCAACACACGTGTCTTTAACTGCGCGGAATCTGGTTTTACCTCGGCCGCCACACACTGCCGTTCCCATTCAAAAACAAAATCGATCGCTTTTTTATCTTTCGTGTGCCAATAATAAAAAGCGAAGGTTGATTAAAGTTTTTAACAAATTCCTCAAAAACGGCATTCCCGAGGAGCCCCCGCTACGGTTTTCGGGAATCGCATTAAACGGCAAAATAGGCATCAGACCAGTATCAATATTTCTTCGAGTTTTCCGGACAATAGTTAATCAGGTTGCATTACGCCTGCCGTGTCTATTTCAGCACTACCATTTTCCGGATGCGCCGAAATACCACCTGCCCGTGCCGTACAACCAGCAAACGATAAAAATAAATACCCGAGGCCCACCGCGAGGCATCAATTCTCAGGCTGTGCTCGCCCGCAGGTAATGATCGGTCAGCCAATGTGGCCACCTTTTGCCCGCGCACGCCAAACACATCCAGCACCACACGCCCGCTTTGTTTTAAAGCAAACCGTATGGTGGTCGTCGGATTAAACGGATTAGGGAAATTCTGGCGCAAACGGAATTCCGTGACCGCACCCGCTGTTTCCGCTGCCCAGCCCGTGCCCGTATCGTTGACATGCACCAGCAATGTATCGGCATCTGTGGCGCCCTGCGGATCGGCAACCGTACAACGCACCGTGGTGTAGCCCACAAACGTATCGGTGAAAAAACGCGCCGTCTGCCGGGTTTGATCGTAGTTTACGTGCAAGGCCGTATCCTGCGGCGTAAAATGCCAGATCAGTGAATCGGCCGGAGAATCCACGTCCTGCACCAGGGGACGCAATTCCAGCGTTAGTGTGTCGGTTTTTTCAAAGGCGATACTATCCGGAAAATGCACAATGCGCGGCGCATCGTTAACCGCCAGGACCCGCACCACAAACTGCGCACTGTCGGCCAAAGAGCCGTCATCGGCTACTACCCGCAGCGTATCGACGCCAAACCAATCCTGACCGGCTTTGAGCCAGTACCCGCCGGAATCTGCAATGGCCTGCACGTTTTGGCCGCTGCGCAGCGTGAATCCGAGCAAACTGTCGGGCGTATCCGCATCGTTTACATACGGATACCAGAAGCTGCGGGCCACAAACAGAGAATCGTCTTCGTCAAAGGAAAACGCGGGCAAAACTTGCGTAAAACGGGGCGCATCATCCACTGGGCGAACCGTGAATGTGGCAGAGTCACCGGCAGACAGTCCCCCCGGATCGGTGGCCGTAAAGGTGATGGTCTCGCTGCCGTTCCAGTTGCTGTCCGGCGGCGTAATGGTCGCTACCCGATTGGCGTCGATGCTGACCTGCAGATCGTGGTTGCCCGCATACGTCCAGGTCATTTCCGCATCGCTGTTATCCGGATCGCTGACGTAATCGTCCAGACGAATCTGCGTAAAACTCTGCCCTTCGTCGATGGTCTGATCGGGAATGTCGCTGACCACCGGCGGGTCGTTTTGATTTTTTACCGTCAGTTGGTAGTCTTGTGTGTCCGTAGCCCAGGAAGTATCGTGCACCTGC
>CAYXUS010000066.1:0-11491 GCA_964468415.1 uncultured Caldithrix sp. | reverse complement strand
GCAAAGGGTAAGTCCGGCCGTGGTTTCGGTGAACGTGACCAAGATTAACCGTTACGTACAGCGCAATCCGTTTTACGATGATCCCTTCTTCCGCCAGTTTTTTCCGGAGCTTTTCGGCGATCGCATTGTCGAACAGCAGGTAAAATCCATTGGCTCGGGGTTTATTATTTCGCCCGATGGCTACGTGGTTACCAATGAACACGTGGTGGGCGATGCCACGGAAATTATTGTGGCCATGTCTAACGGCAAAGAATACAGTGCACAACTTGTGGACAAAGATCGTGTTTCGGACATTGCTTTGCTGAAAATCGAGGGTAAGTTTCCTTACATTACCTTCGGCAATTCCGATGACATTTTAATCGGCGAATGGGCGATTGCGCTGGGCAATCCTTTTGGGCTTTTTATTAAGAACAAACCCACGGTGACGGTCGGGGTGATTAGTGCGGTTAACCGCGATTTTTCTCCCATGGAAGGCCGCATTTACGAAGACATGATCCAGACCGATGCCGCCATTAATCAGGGCAACAGCGGGGGGCCGTTGTGCAATGCCGATGGGGAAGTGATTGGTATGAACACCTTCATTTTTACTGCCGATCCGCAAGAACACGGCTCGGTGGGTATTGGCTTTGCCATCCCCAGCAATCGGATTAAACGGGTCGTGGAAAAGTTGAAAAATCGTCGGGGCGGCGACGAAAATATTTGGATTGGCATGTACGTGTCCAATTTAAATCCTTACATCGCGCGCTCTCTGGGCTATCCTTCTGTGCAGGGCGTGTACGTGCGGCGTTTGGATCGCCATAGTCCCGCCGAAAAGGCCGGGGTGCAGTTGGGCGATGTTATCATGGAGATTAACGGACAGCCCATTTCCAGCTACAGCGATGCCGAAGCGGTAATTCTCTCCCTTGATTTGCGCGTGGGAGACAAAATTCGCGTTAAACTGTGGCGAAACGGAAAAGTGAAAACCGTGGATATTGTGCTGGAAAAATATCCCGAATAGGGCGTAAAGTGAAATTTTATTTTGCATTTTAAGAAGAGATCAGCGAATTTCCGGGAGCGAGAGATAGATCTCGTTTGACGGATAGGTTGGTAGAAACCTGGCATTTTAAGACCGAAAGGAATAGATAAACGATGATTGCAAGAGACGGGATTCCGATCATTATCGGAACCGGGGTAGTTCTGGCTGTTTTACTTGTTTTGTCCTTACTTTTCAGACATTGGGCACTTTGGACTCTGACGGTTCTGATGGCAATTTTTTTCTTCTTTAATTTTTTCTTTTTTCGCGACCCGGAGCGCTCTTACGAAGGGCCCGAGACGGCCATCGTTTCGCCGGCGGACGGAACCGTAATTGAAATTACCGAAGAGGACGAACCTTACTTTATTAAAGGGAAAGCCCGCAAAATTAGTATTTTTATGTCGGTGTTCAATTGCCATGTTAATCGCATTCCGGCCAGCGGGCAGGTTGATTTTTTGCAGTACAAAAAAGGAGAGTTTTTGGCCGCATTCGATAAACGTGCCGGAGAGCTGAATGAACAGGAAATTATTGGATTGACAACCCCCTATGGGAAAATTTTGTTCAAACAAATTGCCGGAATTATTGCCCGGCGTGTTGTGTGCAAATTGCAATTGGGGCAAAAAGTTCAGCGCTCGCAACGTTTCGGGATGATCAAATATGGCTCTCGGCTGGATGTTTTTTTACCCTTAGACGTGGAAATTAAAGTAAAATTAAAACAGAAAACCACGGCCGGTGAAACGGTAATAGGAGAATTTAAAAATGATTAAAGTGCCTCGAACGATTGTTCCCAGTTTTTTCACAATTGCCAACATGTTTTTTGGCTTCATGGCCGTCATCTACGCGTTTAACAGTGAAAATTTTGTGCGTTCTTCGTGGCTTATTATCCTGGCCGCTTTTATGGATAGCATGGACGGACGCGTTGCCCGGTTTACGGGTACCAGTAGTAAATTTGGCGTAGAATATGATTCGCTGGCCGATGTGGTTTCCTTTGGCCTGGCTCCCTCTATTCTGGTTTATTTGTACTATTTCAAAAACTGGGGGACGGTGGGCATGTTCCTGAGCTTTTTCCCTCTTCTTTTTGCCAGCATTCGTTTGGCCCGTTTTAACGTGGAACTGGAAGGATTCGAGAAAACAGCCTTTACCGGATTACCCTCTCCGGCCTCGGCCATTTCCATTGCTTCATTTTTTATTTTTGTTGATGCCTATTTCCCGCATCAAATTTTGCCCAAGTATTTGTTGGTGCTTACGTTAACCGTTTCGGTTCTAATGGTAAGTACCATCCGCTACGATGTGATGCCCAAGCTTACTTTTAAGGGTACGGTGGGGCAAAAGGTTTGGGTTATTATTGTCGTGATTGTGGTGCTCCTGCTGATTATTAATCCTCAATTGTTCATGTTCCCGTTGGTGGTAACCTATGTGCTTAGCGGCTTAATCCGCTTTCTCATTCGTTTAACACAAGGCAAGCGGCTGGGAGGCAGGCGCGCGTAAAGCAAAGGGAGCAGGACAAATGAGCAAAAGAAATTTTTGGAAAATCGTTTTAATCATTTTTCTCGGTGCTTTAATCGGGTCGGCTTTGGGAGAAATAATTGCTTTCCTTATTCCCGGTGGAGTCGTGCGGGAATTCTTCCTGAAATCGGCACAAATGCATTTTGGCCCGGCTACTTTGAATCTGGTCATTTTCACGTTTACGTTGGGTTTTAGCTTAAAGCTGAACGTAATTGGAATTATCGGGATCTTGATCGCCGCCTATGTGTTAAAATGGATGCAATAAAAGGAATGGGACGTTACGAATTTTAATAAAATAAAATTTAACCTAAGTGAGGTGATATCATGTTTGGAATAGGAACATCAGAATTATTGATTATTTTGTTTATCATTTTGTTGGTGTTCGGTTCAAAAAAATTGCCTGAATTGGCACAGGGTCTGGGTAAAGGAATCAGAGAGTTTAAAAAGGCAACCAGTGAAATACATGATGAACTGGATTTAAACAAGCCTCTGGAAACACCAGCTGCCGAGCCGCAGAAAGAAGCGGTCAAAAATGTGGAACATTCCGAAGAGTCCGCACAAGCCGAGAAGAAATCGGAATAAATTAGGAAAGAAATGACGATTCGAGAGATTCATTCTGCTTTACTTGAAAAAAAGATTTCGGCCCTGGAGCGGGTTGAGCATGCACTGGCAACTATCGAGAAAAATGGAAATTTGAATGCATTCACTCAGGTTTTTGCCGACGAAGCCCGACAACAAGCACAGGAACTGGATGAAAAAATCGCCCGTGGCGAAGCGCTAGGCCCGTTAGCCGGAATTATCGTTGCCGTAAAGGATAATATTAACATCAAGGGCAAACCTACTACCTGCGCCAGCAAAATTCTCGAAAACTTTGTGGCGCCTTTTGATGCCACGGTTATTGCCCGGTTACGTGAAGCGGGTGTTATCTTTATCGGCAAAACGAACATGGACGAATTTGCAATGGGCTCTTCCAGCGAAAATTCGCTGTTTGGCGCGGTAAAAAATCCGCTGGATTCGAAGCGTGTGGCCGGAGGCTCAAGTGGCGGGTCGGCCGTGGCCGTGCGCATTGGCGCCTGTGATGTGGCCCTGGGCAGCGAAACCGGCGGTTCCATTCGTCAACCGGCTTCGTTTACGGGTTTGATCGGGGTTAAGCCAACCTACGGACGGGTTTCCCGCTACGGATTGGTAGCGTATGCCTCGTCGCTGGACCAAATCGGGGTGTTTGCGGCAAATAGTGCCGATGCCGCTTTGGTACTGCAGCACATTGCCGGTTTGGACGAACACGATTCAACCTCGTCTCCCACGCCGGTTCCTGCGTATTCCGAACTTTTGAGCAAAGATGTCAAGGGAATGCGCATCGGGCTGCCAAATGCCTATTTTGCCGATGGCCTGGATGCCTCTATTAAGGAACGTATTTTGGCCGTGTGCGAGGCCCTGGAAAACCGGGGAGCGCAAATCGAAACTTTTGATTTGCCGCTAACCAAATATGCCGTGGCTACCTATTACATCATTGCCACGGCCGAAGCTTCTTCCAACCTGGCACGCTACGACGGAGTGCGGTACGGCTTTAGAGCGGAGGAAGTAAATGATCTTGCAGATATGTACGAAAAGACGCGCAGTGAAGGTTTTGGGGCGGAAGTAAAACGACGAATTCTTTTGGGAACCTATGTTTTGTCTGCCGGATATTACGATGCCTATTACAAAAAGGCCATGCAGGTACGTCGTTTAATTCAGCAGGAGTTATTACAAGCCTTTGATACGTACGAGGCGATTATTACGCCCACAACTCCCACACCCGCTTTTGGTCTGGGAGAAAAAATCGACGATCCGCTTACGATGTATTTGATGGATATTTACACCGTCACGGCCAATCTTGCGGGAATTTGTGCTATGAATGTTCCGGTGGGAAGGCATCCGGGCGGATTGCCTGTCGGGCTGCAAATAATGGCCAAACCGTTCGATGAAGAAGTGTTGTTCCGCCTGGGGGCAACCATCGAGCAGCTTTCGGAAATCAAAGATCCTGAGTAAACGGAATTTTACGCTGCACTCTGAATCAGTACAATTATTTTAATTGCCAAAAGGTAAATCGTTCATGGAATACGAAGCAGTTATCGGATTGGAAGTCCATACACAACTTTTAACCGAATCGAAAATTTTTTGTGGCTGTAGTACCCGCTTTGGAGCGGAGCCCAATTCGCAAACGTGCCCGGTGTGCCTGGGAATGCCCGGCACGCTACCGGTTTTGAATAAAAAGGTGGTGGAATTTGCCGTTCTTTTGGGCTTGGCTACCCATTCGGAAATTCGGCGCCGTAATCGGTTTGCACGCAAAAACTATTTTTATCCCGACCTGCCCAAAGGTTATCAGATTTCGCAATTCGAAGAACCTATTTGCGAAAATGGCTATGTGGAAATTGAGACAGAACACGGTAAAAAGAAGGTAGGACTAATCCGCATCCACATGGAAGAAGATGCCGGAAAATCGGTGCACAGCGAAGAATACGTAGAAGCCGATCAATCGTTGATCGACTTGAACCGCTGCGGGGTGCCATTATTGGAAATTGTCAGCCAGCCCGATTTGCGCTCTCCGGCCGAGGCCCACGCCTATTTGAGCAAGCTGCGGCAATTGGTGCGCTATTTGGGCATTAGCGACGGCAACATGGAAGAGGGAAGCTTTCGCTGCGATGCCAACATTAGTGTGCGCCCCAAAGGCCAAAAGGAATTCGGTACCCGTACGGAATTGAAAAACATGAATTCTTTTGCGCATGTGCAAAAGGCGCTGGAATTTGAAATCGAACGTCAAATTCGTTTGCTAAAAAGCGGGCAGCCGGTAGAGCAGGTAACCCTTTTGTGGGATGCCAACAAAAACGAGGCCCGACCCATGCGCGGCAAAGAAGAGTCACACGATTATCGCTACTTTCCGGAACCGGATTTGGTGCCCGTTTTTGTCGATTTGCCCTGGTTTGAAAAAATTCAAAGCATGTTGCCGGAATTGCCCGACGAAAAATTTGAGCGGTTTAAAAAACAATATGGCTTGCCCGATTACGATGTAACCATTTTAACGGAAAACCGGGACTTTGCCGATTATTTCGAAAAAGTGGCCGTACACATCAAAGATTTTAAGATGATTAGCAACTGGATGCTGGGCGAAGTTTCACGCGTTTTGAACGAAAAGAAAATTACAATAGCCCATTTCCCCGTTACCCCCGAAAAATTGGCGGACTTGCTTAAAGCAATCAAAGAAAAAGTGGTGAGTGCCAGTGCGGCCAAAAAGGTGTTTGACTATTTGCTGGCAAATGAAGTTTCGGTCAAGCAAGCCATCGAAAAGCTGGGGCTTACGCAAATTTCCGATGAAAGCGAAATCGAAGCATTTGTGCAACAAGTGATCGACGAAAATCCCGGAGAGGTCGAAGCCTACCGCAATGGCAAAACCAAAGTGCTGGGCTTTTTGGTGGGTCAGGTGATGCGTATCTCGCGCGGGAAAGCCAATCCGCAATTGGTTAATACCTTGCTGCGTAAAAAACTGGATTCGTAAAGGTAAGGATATTCATCATGAATAAGGGCGCATTAGCGCTGTGGACAATAATTATTTTATTCGGGCTGGACAAGGCCCATTCCGTTTGTCTGGTTCAAAGCATTGGTGATACGGCTGCAACCACGGTTGTGCCTCTGGATTCCGTCAAACTTTCCGATTCGGTTACCGTGAAAATTTTAGGCATCAAACCACGACCGATTTCGTTTGCACCGTTTGTGCTAACCCACGATACACTCCGCTTGAAATATCCCATGCGGGAAAAGCACGGATACAACACTTTGCCGGGAGTGATCGATTTGAAAGAAGTAATGCCCAAAAATCGTTTGTTCTGGGATTATCGCGAAAGTTCCTATTACACCCCCTGGTATGTGCAAGACAAGCTGGCACGCATTATGAACCGGCCCACACCCAATGAAGTTGTGCCCATTTTGCCCATAGCCATGATTGCTGCCAAACTGGCTTTGCAAAAGATGGAAATTCTGAAAAAAATCGAAATCAAACCCGAAGACTATTTAATCCCGCGCCGCTATTGGCCTATTTTAAAAGCATTGTGGCAAAAGGCGCCTCAGTCGGCTTTTGACCTGTACCGCATTAAAGAAATTCAAAAAGAACGCACGCTGGATGTCCTGAGAAACGATTTGCAATACCTGATAGACCATAAACTCGTTAAACCCAAAAAAATTCCCAATGCACCCACCGTCTATTTTCCGGCGCAATCGCGTGGCAAGGCAATCGAATTGCTTGATTCGGCCATACGGAACGACCGCTATTCGTTAATGCAAAAAAAACAATGGATGGATTTGAAACAATACATTTTGGGTGAATGATTCCCGTGTTGCGCGATAAAAACGACAACCGATCGAATAGATAGAAAATAATGATTCGGCATGTAAAAAATATTTGGAAGATGAGTCGCCCGCTAAATGCGGGAATCACTTTTGTCTCGGTGTGGATCGCCGCCTTCATTTCTCCGAAATTTCACCTCAATCCAAAGCTGATTTTAGGCGGATTTGTGGCCGCATGCATCGCTGCCGGAGCCAATATTGTCAACGATATTTTTGATCGCGATATCGATCGGATCAACAAACCGCAAAGGGTCCTGCCCTCGGGACTGGCAAGTGTACGGGAAGCGTGGATCTATTTTGCGCTTTTGTACGGCGTGGCTTTATTACTCTCTGTTTTTTGCAATCGCCTGATGCTGGAAATTACCGTGGTGATTGCATTGCTCCTTGTGTATTACAGTGCCAAATTGAAACGCACGGTCCTGTGGGGCAACCTGACCGTAAGCGCAGCTTCGGCTATGACCTTTATTTACGGGGCTGCGGCTGTGGACGACTGGCGGGCCGGAATTATTCCGGCCGTTTTTGCCTTTTTTTTCCATTTTGGGCGCGAATTAATAAAAGACCTGCAAGATTTAAAAGGAGATTTGCAGCACCAGGCCATTACGTTTGCCGGGCGTTTTGGAGCCAAAGCTTCCATTTTGTTGGTGAATGTTCTCTTCGCCGTGTTGATTGTTCTGACGTTTGTGCCCTATTTTTTGCATATTTTCAACGCGACCTATTTATGGATTGCGGCTTTGGGAGTGGACACGGTACTCCTGTTTACCAGCGTTGCCCTTTGGCTTAAAAACGATCCTGCAACCCTGGGTAAGTTTAGTCATCTGTTAAAGCTGGATATGCTTGTCGGACTGTTGGCCATTTATTTGGGAAGTTAAAATGCTGTTTTCTTTAATTGAAAAATTGGAACGCGTGGATGTGATTTTAGCCTCGGCATCGCCGCGGCGCTACGAATTGCTCAAAAATTTAGGGCTGAATTTTAAAGTCATTCCCAGCCATGCCGAAGAAAGCCATGAAAAACGTGCTGATATGGAAGAAGTGGTAAAAGCGAACGCCCGCCTGAAAGGGGAAGCGGTTGCGAAGAAATACCCGGAGGCTCTGGTCATCAGCGCCGATACGATTGTTGCACTGAATGACCACATCATGGGCAAACCGAAGAACGAACAAGATGCCTTTGAAATGTTAAAAGCCTTAAGCGGACAAACGCATCGGGTGTACACGGGCCTGGGGTTATTTAATGACAAACGTTTTGTGCTGGATGCGGTGTGCACGCAGGTACGCTTTAGAAACTTGAGTGATGAAGAAATTTGGGCCTACATCAATACGGGTGAACCCTTCGATAAAGCCGGGGGCTATGGCATTCAGGGCCAGGGGGCGTTGTTGGTAGAAGGAATTAACGGCTGCTACTACAATGTAGTCGGCTTGCCGCTAACCCGCCTGTTCACCATGCTCAAGGAATTTTTTACTTAAAAAGGAAAAAATCAAAAATGAATAAACGGATTTTGATGATAGACGACGACCCGCACATGCACCGAATTGTGCGAATTTATTTAAAAGGGCAGCCCTATCACCTGGATACTGTCTCCAGCGCACGAGGCGGTTTGCACAAATTGGAAAACCAAACTTACGATTTGGTACTATCGGATATTCAAATGCCCGGGATGGATGGTCTGGAGTTTATCAAACAAATCAAGGAAAAAATTCCTTCTTTACCCATTATTATTTTGTCGGCTTATGATAGCGATTTGTTTCGTGACGAGATAAATACGTTTGCCGGTATCTACATTATCTCCAAGCCTTTTGAACGTAGTGCGCTCATTTCCCTGATCGAAAAAGTGCTGCCGGAATCGACAAAACAGGATGAGCGGGAAAGTGGGTAAAATAGCCTATGTTTGAAATCGGAATAGCCGTTTTAGGGATATTGCTTTCTTCGTTGTTTGCCGGAACAGAGGCGGCGTACACCATTTTTAATAAGCTGCGCCTTGAAATCTGGAAAAGGCAAAATGCGAAATTTTTGAAGCCGCTTCTTCATTTTCAGAAAAAGCCCGAAGATTTCTTTTCCACAATATTATTTGGCAACAATGTCTCGAATATTTTGACCACCACGTTTGCGACGGTGTTTTTGATCCGTTACATGGGAGAAGGAACTTCGTGGCTTATGATTACTCTGGCGATTCTGGTTTTTGGTGAGATCATTCCGAAATCCCTTTTCAGGTTAATGGTAAACCGGGTTATTCGTCCGGCAACGGCCTTGGTGTACGCATTTTATGTGGTGTTTAGCCCGTTCATCAAGTTTATTAATTTTTTGGTCGATATTTTTCTTTCGCTTTTTCACGTGCAGCATCAGTCTCCCCATTTCTTTTTTTCCCGGGACGAGTTGGAATTGCTGCTGAAGGAAGAATTCAGCAAAGGCGATTACAATAAGCCGGAAATCAAATACATCGACAAGATACTGGATTTCGGAACGATCAAAGTAAAAGAGGCTATGACGCCTCGAACCGAAATCGTGGCCGCGCCGGATCATATTTCGATTAAGGAGTTGCAAAATTTATTTGTCCGGCACAGTGTGATGCACATTCCCATTTACGGAAATGATCTGGATGATATCAAAGGCATTGTGTTTTTGTACGATCTGTTCGAGGCCCCACGTTCTGTTAAGAAAATTTTGAAACCCTTGAAAATGGTACCGGAAACATTGAGTTGTGCCCAGTTAATGCGCGAATTCAAACGGGACAATATTTCGGTGGCTCTTGTCGTGGACGAATATGGTGGCACGGCCGGTTTGGTTACCATGGACGATTTGATTGATACCATGTTTGGCGATTTCCCCGAGGCGTTTGATGAATTACCCAAAATTAAAGCCTTGAATAATCACACCTGGCTTTTGGACGGGGATTACCCCCTGGACGAATTGGCCGAAAAAGTGGGACTACAATTTCCGGAGGGGGATTATGAAACCATTGCCGGCTTGCTTTTGCAGCATCTCGGACGTATCCCCCGGGTAAACGAAACGGTGCGATTCGAACGCTTTCGTGTGGTGGTAACGCGGGCAACCAATCGTAAAATTCTGCAAGTAAAACTGATTAAGAATTTAGGGCCATGAGCTCCAAATAAAAAAGCCGTCAAAATGACGGCTTTATGCTTCTTTTTTCTTGTTTCTATTTTTCTTTTTAGGGCGAGTTTTGCCGTAAGTACCACGAAAAATTTTGCCCCGCCGTGTTCTGCGATCACCTTTTCCCATGTAGCCTCCGTTTTGGTTTAAAGTAATTTTAATTGAACAGAAATTTATTAAATTCCATGTTTAACTGCAAATAGAAAACGAAGCGGAAATTTGTGAGCTTGCATTTGATTTTATCCTTTCTCACTTCTATATTATTTTTATTGAAAAACTCTCAAAGTTCAATAATTTCTTCAAGCGGAGATTCGAATATGGACAACCATGAATTAAGAAAACTTTCGTTTGCCACCCTTTGTGTGCATGGCTCCGGCGGGGCCGATCCTGTTACCGGGGCATTGAGTTTGCCCATTTACCAAAGTTCTACATTTAAGTTTAAAAGCGCGCGTCACGGCGCTCAAATTTTTTCCGGCGAAGTAGAAGGCTATGTGTACACCCGGTTGGGGAATCCCACGCAGGCCGCGTTTGAGCGGGAAATGGCCTTTCTGGAAGGTGGCGAGGCGGCTCTGGCTTTTGCCTCGGGTATGGGCGCGATTTCCAGCGTGATCTTTTCTTTGTGCCAAAGCGGGGATAACTTTATTTCTACCAATACCCTTTACGGTGGAACCCACAATTTGTTTAAAGAGACATTGCCCCGCTACCAGATCGAAGCCCGGGAGGTAGATACCACCCGCCTGGAGAACATTGTTAACGCCATTGATGATAAGACAAGACTGATTTACATCGAAACTCCGGCAAATCCTACCTTAACCGTTACGGATTTGAGGGCATGTGCCAAAATTGCCAGAGATTACAAAATTCCATTAGTTGTGGACAATACGTTCCCCACACCGTATTTCCAGCGTCCGTTGGAATTGGGGGCGGATATTGTGCTGCATTCCGCCACAAAATACATTGGCGGGCACGGCGATACGGTCGCCGGTATTGTGATCGGTAAAAAAGATTACATTGACGGCCTGCGTAGTAATTTTTTGCGTGATTTAGGCGCGGTAATCAGTCCGCTGAATGCCTGGCTGTTGGTGCGCGGCCTTAAAACGCTGGCCGTTCGCATGGAGCGCCATCAGCAAAATGCCATGAAAATTGCCAAATTTTTGCAATTCCATCCCAAAGTAAAACGGGTGTATTATCCGGGGCTTACCACCCATCCGCAGCATGAGATTGCCAAAAAACAGATGAATGGCTTCGGCGGAATGGTGAGCTTCGAAATAAAAGGCGGGCGGCGTGCCGGTGAGATGTTGATGAATTCGGTAAAACTGTTTACCCTGGCGGTAAGCCTGGGCGATGTCGATTCTCTCATCGAACATCCGGCATCCATGACGCATTCTACCTATTCCGCCGAGGAGCTGGCCGAATGCGGCATTTCCGAAAGCCTGGTGCGCCTGTCGGTAGGCATTGAAGATGCCAAAGATTTGATCAACGATTTGTCTCAG
>CAYXUS010000065.1:0-10062 GCA_964468415.1 uncultured Caldithrix sp. | reverse complement strand
CGAGGGGACTCTCCCGAATTTTCAGAAATTAGTAACGCAGGGGAATTTGAGACCGCTGATATCGGTGCAACCCCCTCTTTCCTCGGTGGCCTGGGCCTCGTTTATGACCGGTGCCCGTCCGGCGGAACACGGCATTTCCGGATTCGTGGAACGCAATCCCGGAACTTTGGAATGGTTTGTGCCCCGTGCCGATCATTTGCAGCGCCCGACCATTTTTAAACGCTTGTCCGAAGCCGGTAAGCGTATTTTTGTGATGAATGTGCCCCTGACCAGCCCGCCACAAAAAATCAATGGAATAATGATCAGCGGTTTCTTGAACAAAGATGTATTGCACGCCACCTACCCTCCCATGCTGGGCTATTTTCTGAAAGCCCGTGGCTACCTTATTGATGCCGATGTCGAAATTGCCAAAAAAGATTTGAATGCTTTCTGGGATGAATTAAATCGGGTGCTGGAGAAACGTCTGGAAGTGATGTTTCATTTCTTGCGGCAGGAAAAGTGGGATTTTTTTATGACGCACATCATGGAAACCGACCGTTTGCACCACATTTTTTGGAAATATTTCGAAGAAGATCAGCCGCCGTTTGCCGAAAAATTCCGCGCGATTTACCGGCGTATTGACCGGGCAATTGGCATATTATTAAGCGAGTTGGGCGACGAATGGGCCATAATGATGCTTTCGGATCATGGCTTTACCCGCCTGCGCATGGAGTTTCATCTGAACCGCTGGCTGGTGGAAAACGGTTATTTGTATTTTGAGCATGTGCCGCCAAAGTCATTGCAAGATTTGCATCCTTTTACCAAAGCTTACAGCCTGTATCCCGGCCGCATTTACATTAATTTGAAAGGGCGGGAAAAGAAGGGCCGTGTGAATCCCGGAATGGAATACGACCAGGTGTGTGACGAGTTAAGCCAAAAACTTTTGGCCGTTCGCGATCCACAGGGCAGGGCAGTGGTGCGCGAAGTACGTCGGGGGTACGAGGTGTTCGGAGTACCACCCGATGTACCCCATCCTGAATTCGTGGATCCTTTGCTGCTGAAAACGGTTCCGGATTTGATTGTATTACCCCACAAGGGGTACGATATCAAAGGACTTTTGTGGCACCAAAAGCTTTTTGAGCAAACCGTCTTTAACGGCACGCACACGCAAGACGATGCGTTCTTGTTTTATCGGGGCATGAAAATAGATGCTTCTCCGGATTCAATCGACCAAATTGCTTCCCATATTTTGAATTTTTTTGAAGTTTAATACGGGAAACCGTTCAAAAAGGATCGGCAGAAAAATATTGATTTTTAAGAGAAAAGCTTTATATTAAGCGCTTATTTGTTGCTGACGGAATTTGAAATTACCGTGAGAGTTTAAAAAGGAATTTGGGCTATGGTACGTTGGTACGCCATTTACACCAGACCGCGACACGAAAAGAAAGTTTACGAGCAACTCATCGAGAAAAAAATTGAAGCGTTTTTGCCCCTGGTTACCCGCGTGCGGCAGTGGAAAGATCGCAAGAAGAAGGTGGACATGCCGCTGTTTAGCAGCTATCTTTTTGTGCATTTTGATTACAAATACCGTTTTGATGTGCTGCAAACCAAAGGCGTGGTGAAAATCGTTAATTTTAATGGCGTTCCGGCGGCTATTCCCGACTGGCAAATCGAGTCCCTGAAAAAGATGCTGGAACATCCCGAGCGCATTCGCCTTGAAAATTACGTTCGTCCCGGAGAAATTGTTGAAATTACCGACGGCTTGTTCAAAGGAATGCGCGGCATGATTCGCCACATTAAAGGTGAAACGCGTTTAATCGTTACCATCGATGGAATAATGCAATCGGTTTCCGTCGAATTAGATCGTGACATCGTGAAGAAAATAGAAAATACCGAAGCGTAACTTTTCTCCTTACCTGCGATTGGCATTAAATAATTTTAATCATCATAAATTTTGACGCAAATCATAAGCGCAAGTTTTAATTCTTGTTTTCTTTAACAAAGCCTGAAAAAGGCCGATATTAGTTATTCCGGTTTGCGACATCCGGATTGTTGGCGAAGTTGTCTTTTTAAAAGAGTTAACTATGGATTTCCCCTTTTGGTTTACTTTAGCCACCATTGTACTGATGACGATTGTTTTGTTAAAAGAATGGCTTGAAACCGAATTAGTGCTTCTTTCGGCTTTGTTTTTACTCATCATCGCCAAGGTGGTTACGGTTAAGGAAGCCTTTGCCGGTTTTTCCAACGAGGGAATGCTGACCATCGGATTTTTGTTTATCGTGGCGGCCGGGCTAAATAATTCGGGGCTGATGGGAAGCATTCAAACCCATCTTTTCGGAAAGAAAAATCACAGCGGGTTACGGCGCAAGCTGGCGCGCATTTTGTTGCCGGTTGCTTCAATTTCGGCGTTTGTCAACAATACCCCCGTGGTTGCTTTATTAATTCCGGCATTGAAAAGCTGGACCGAACGTTTAGACCTTTCGCCGTCAAAGTTTTTCATCCCCCTTTCGTACGCAGCCATTTTGGGTGGCATGTGTACTTTAATCGGTACCAGTACGAATTTGATTATTTACGGATTAATGGAACAGCATGGCATTCCGGGGATGGGCATGTTCGAAATTTCCAAAATCGGGGTGCCGGTAGCGGTTGGCGGCCTTTTGTTTTTGATCGTGTTCGGTGCAAAATTGCTTCCGGCACGCAAGGAAGGCATGCTGGAGCTTAAAGAAAACACCCGTGAATTTGTGGTCGCTTTAAAAGTAACGGAAAAATTCAAAGGCATTGGCCAAACCATCGAAGAAGCCGGATTGCGTCACCTGAAAGGGTTGTTCCTTTTCCAAATCGAACGTAACGGGCAGGTGATTGCCCCGGCCAAGCCGGACGAACGCATCCAATTAAATGATCGCCTGTTTTTTACGGGATTGCCCAAAACCATTCTGGAATTGCAAAAAACACCGGGCCTGGTGGTGATCCAGGATGCGCAACTCAATTTAAAACAATACGATTCTTCACAAATTCGACCTTACGAGGCGGTAATTTCCAACAGTTCGCCGCTAATCGGCAAGAATGTCCGCGAAAGTAATTTCCGTGGCAAATACGATGCGGTGATCATTGCCATCCACCGAAACGGCGAACGCATTCAGAAAAAAATCGGCGACATCGTGTTGCGGGCCGGTGATACGCTGTTGCTTTTGGCCGGGAAAGATTTCATGAAAAAGTGGTACCATTCACGCGATTTCTTGCTCATTTCCGAAAGTGACAAAGTGCCATCCAAACCGTTGAAAAACCAGATTATTGCCGTGGCCACTCTAACTTTGATGATTGTACTTTTCGTCTTCCATGTGGTGCCTATTATCGTGGCGGCCGGTATTGCGGTGATGATACTTTTGCTGACCCGTACCGTTACATTGCAGGAAGCCAGAGAATCGGTAGATTTTCGCGTGCTGATCATTATTGCTTCGGCCTTTGGCATAGCCGCGGCGGTAAACAATTCGGGGGTGGCGCGTTTTATTGCTCATTACATTATTCAGGCGGGCAGTGCTTTTGGTACTGTGGGGATTTTGCTGGGAATTTTTTTGATTACCAGTGGCTACGCCAACATCATTACCAATAATGCTACGGCAGCTCTGGTTTTCCCTGTAGTTCTGGCCGTTACCACAGAAATGCAGGTAGACCCGCGGCCGTTTATTTTGACTTTGGCCATTGCCGCTTCTTCCAGTTTTGCCACGCCTATTAGCTACCAGACCAATATCATGGTGTACGGGCCGGGAGGCTATCGTTTTAAGGACTTTTTGCGTATCGGTTTACCCATGCACCTTGTAGTAACAACCATTGCCATTGCCGTGGTGTATTGGATGTATTTTTAAACATTCCGTTCGAGGTTACCTCACGGAAGGGTGGCTTTCGATTAAAGCTTTCACTCCTCATCGCATTTGGTGAATATCTCTTGCTGTGTACCTTCCCCACGGAAAAAATTTAAAACCGGACGCTCCCACCTTTGCCAGAAACTAAGCATTCTTTCAATACCGCAGAATATTTTGGGCTGCATTCCCGGATTAAAAATTGCAAAAAACGGAAACTTTTTTAATTTAGTGCGCGAAGAATTTTTAAAGAAGGGAAGTACAACGATGAAACGTCACGCGATCTTTTTGGGAATCATTTTTGCCCTCGCCCTTGGCCTTTGGGGCTGTTCATCGGGACAAAAGCAAAGTGTAAATTCTAAAATTCGTGTGCGCGGACTGGTAGATACCGTAGGCTTTGCCCACACGGCCTGGCAAATGGATTCGATTATGCAACGCATTCGACGTTTGCAAGGCAAACAATTGCGTCAGGCCTGGAAGCGGGCCCACGTAACCGAGCATACCGCCTGGAAGGTAGCTGTGAGCCCACACGATGATTACGGCTACGTGGGCTATTTGTATCCCGCGGTTTTAAAAGAGGTAAAAGCCAAAACGGTCATTTTGTTTGGTGTGGCCCACAAAGCCCGCTTGCTGCATCTGGAAAATCAAATAATTTTTGATACGTATCCCTATTGGCACGGGCCATACGGCCCCATTAAAGTTTCGTCTGTGCGCGAAGAAATCGAAAAAGAACTGCCGCAAACGGTGTACCAGATCAACGATTCCATGCAAACCATGGAACATTCTGTAGAGGCCCTCCTGCCTTTTTTGCAATACTATCGTAAGGATCGGGAAATCATTTCCATTCTGGTACCATACATGCCTTACGACCGAATTGAGGCCATTGGTCGGGCATTGGGACAGGCTATTGCCAATGTAGCCCGGGAGCACGGCTGGCAATGGGGTAAAGATTTTGCCCTGGTCATTAGTACCGATGCGGTACACTACGGCGATCAGGATTGGGGCGGCAAGAATTTTGCCCGTTACGGAACCGATGAAAAGGGTACCCGTCAGGCCGTGGCGCATGAATACGAAATTATCGATTCTTGTTTGGTGGGCACCATTTCTCCCCGAAAAATCAAAAAATTTACCGAATATACGGTGGACGACAAAGATTTCAGAAAGTACAAATGGACCTGGTGCGGACGCTATTCGGTGCCAATGGGACTGATGACCGCATACTACCTGTCGAAAAATTTGAACATTCCTTTGAACGGACGTTTGATCGGCTACGCCAACAGCATTGACCATGCCCCGCTACCGGTAAAAGATTTGCACATGGGATTTACCGCACCGGCGAATCCGCATCATTGGGTGGGCTACGCGGCTTTAGGCTGGGAGTAATCGTTCATGACCGACGCGATAGTGCAAAAAGCAAAACAAATTTTGCAGGAAACCGAAGCTTTGTTTATCGGAGCAGGTGCCGGAATGGGAGTCGATTCCGGCCTGCCCGATTTCCGGGGCAACCAGGGCTTTTGGAAAGCGTATCCCATCGCACAGCGTCTGGGACTTTCGTTTGTGGATTTGGCCAATCCGCGCTGGTTTGAAAACGATCCGCATTTGGCCTGGGCTTTTTACGGCCATCGTTTACATTTGTACCGCCAAACACAGCCCCATGCGGGCTTTGCGCGTTTGTTGCACTTTGCCGAGCAGCTACCCGGAAAGTATTTTGTGTTTACCTCTAACGTGGACGGGCATTTTCAGAAAGCTGGTTTTGCCGGAGAACGTGTGGTCGAAGTACACGGTTCCATTCATTTTTTGCAGTGCACGGCTCCCTGCACCGATGACATCTGGTCGGCCGAGCAAATAAATGTTGAGATTGACATGGATGTCTTTCGGGCAAAAGATCCGCTTCCTGCCTGTCCTCATTGTGGCCAGATTGCCCGGCCTAATATTTTGATGTTCGGAGATTGGCACTGGCTGCCCCAGCGCACGGAAATTCAGGAACAAAAAATGCATCAGTGGCTGCGTGAAGTGTACCGCAAAGGTTTGCGGTTGACTGTCCTGGAATTTGGAGCCGGAACGGCGGTGCCTACGGTGCGTTACACCAGCGAACGTGTCGCCGATGAGGCACAGGCCACGTTAATTCGGGTTAATCCAAGAGAATGGGAAGTGCCGGAGGGCCATCTGGGTTTGGCTCTGGGCGCCAGAGAAGCGATTGATCGTTTGTTAGAGTAGGGATAATCAGGCAAGATTTCTTACGCTTTGACGGACAGGCAGGCACGCGTTTCCGAAATTGCTTTAATTTCATAAAAATCGTATTTTTACCACTGTTAATTTTAGTTACTAAGGTTGCTCCATGAAAATCGGTATGGTTCTGGATCGGGAATTTCCTCCGGACGATCGCGTGGAAAAAGAAGCCCTGCATTTAATTGCCGCCGGATTCGAAGTGCATTTGCTGTGCTTTACCTTTGGCAAAGGGCCGCAATTCGAAGAATACAAGGGAATAAAGGTCCATCGCGTGTTTATGCCGCGCTGGCTGTTTAAAAAACTTTCAGCTTTGATTTTGACCGTGCCGTTTTACGCCCGCTTTTGGCGAAAAAAAATGACGGATTTTGTCGCGGCCAACGGCATCGAGGCTTTGCACATTCACGATTTGCCGCTGGTCGGGGTCGGATTGGCGGTCAAACAGAAGTTCAATATTCCGTTGATTGCCGACATGCACGAAAACTATCCGGTGTTTATCTCGGAAATCAAATTTGCCAACACACTGGCCGGCCGGTTGCTGATCAGTAAAAAGAAATGGGCGGAAAAAGAACGCGAATGGCTGAATCGGGTCGATCGCATTATTGTGGTGAACCGGGGCATGCAGGAACGCATCGAAAGGCAGGGGGTAAAAGACAAACAATTTGTGGTTGTGCCGAACAGCCCGCAAATTGCGGAAGTGTTGAGCAGTCAGCAGGATTTACCCGAATTGGAGGCAAAGTACAAAGACAAATTCGTCGTTTTTTATTTTGGCGGGCTGGATAGCAGGCGGGGGTTGGATACGCTTATTGACGCCGTTCCGCTTTTACGCCGAACAATTGCCAATTTGCGGATCGTTATTGTGGGGCAAGGTTCCTATCGCGCGGATCTGGAAGAAAAAATCAGGAAGCTACAGGTCGCCTCATTGGTGACGTTCGAAGGCTGGCATCCGGTGCGTCATTTGCGGGCCTTTTTGCAATATGCCGCCGTGGGTGTGATTCCGCATTTGAAATCGCCCCAAACCGACAATTCGAGTCCCAATAAATTGTTTTTGTACATGTTGTTCAAAACACCCATCGTGGCTTCGAATTGCCGTTCCATTCAAGAGATTATCGAGGAGAACAAGTGCGGTCTCATTTTTAAAAGCGGCGACAGCAACGATCTGGCCCGACGCATTCTTTACCTGCATAAAAATCCGGAAGAAGGCAAAGCCATGGGGGAACGCGGCTATCGGGCGGTCAGGCAAAAATACGATTGGCAGGTAGGCGCTGCACGAATGATTGAAATGTACAAAGGATTACGGAAATGAAAGTGGTAACGATTGTCGGAGCGCGGCCGCAGTTTATTAAGGCGGCGGCGGTAAGCAGAGTGCTGCGCAGTTTGCCGCATGTGCACGAGGTACTTGTGCACACCGGCCAGCATTACGATGCGAACATGTCCGAAATATTTTTCAAGGAATTACACATTCCCGAGCCGGATTACAATTTGGAAGTGGGCTCGGCTACGCACGGCAAGCAAACGGGACTTATGCTTGACCGCATCGAGCAGGTGCTGATGAAGGAGAATCCCGATTGGGTTTTAACCTACGGCGATACGAATTCCACGGTAGCCGGTTCGTTGGCGGCTGCCAAATTGCACCTATTAACCGCCCATGTCGAGGCCGGTTTACGCAGTTTTAATCGCCGCATGCCAGAGGAAATCAATCGTATTGCAACCGATCATATTTCGGATTTGCTGTTTGCTCCCACACAAAATGCTCTGAAGCTACTGGCCAGAGAAGGATTGGCCGAACGCGCGTTTTTTACGGGTGATGTGATGTACGATTCGATTTTGTTTTACAATAGGCTGGTAAACGAACGTCACCGCCCGCAAAGCATTGGCGATTTGGAGACGTTTTATCTGGCCACCATTCATCGGCCCGAAAATACGGACAATGCGCAGCGTTTAAAAAATATTTTTGCGGCTTTTGCCCGGTTGGACAAACCGGTGGTTCTGCCACTGCATCCGCGCACGCAAAAGCTAATTAAAAATTTGTCCGTTGGCGAGAATGTTAAAATTATCGAACCGGTGAGTTATTTACAGATGATCTATTTGCTTAAACAGTGCGCTATGGTACTAACCGATAGCGGCGGTTTGCAAAAGGAAGCCTATTTTACGGGCAAAATGTGCGTGACCCTGCGTGACGAGACGGAATGGGTCGAAACTTTGGAAAACGGCTGGAACGTGATTGTGGGCGCGGACACGCAAAAAATTTTGCAGGCGGTAAGCCGTCCCGTGCCGGGTAGTCAGCTTCGGGCCTTCGGAGATGGCCATGCTGCGGAAAAGGTAGTGGAAATTCTGACGAAGAAGTGAAATAAGATTGGTAAGGAATAAAAAAAATGCAGACACTGTCTGCGGAAATTTTCTGATCATACAAAATTGCCATTATGGAAAATGTAAAGATGGGGCGGAAAGATTATTTTACATGATAACGAGCAAATAATTCGCTTGGATATAGCGCGTTTTGCCGGAGAAGGAGAATATCATTTTAATGAACGATCCAAAAAAATCTCGGGAAATAAAATCTTACTGTTGAATCTGGCTGAAGGTCCGGATTGTTGTAATGATTAGAGTTAAGAAATTCATTTGACTGCGGCATCGCCGGCTCCGTAGAATTTGAATAATTACGCAAGACCGTTTAAAGACGATGTGATTTATGAATAAAAAAAGATCCATTTTAATAATTACTTCCTGGTATCCGCAAAATGAGACGGATTTTTCAGGAATCTTTATTAAAGAACGCGTGGACATTTTAAAAGATAAATTCAATCTGATTGTAGTACATCCAACGGTTGATTATTCGTCTTTTAAACCCTTTTTTGCCTTTACCGTGCAAAGAAACGAAGAAAGTAACGTGCCGATTATTCGGATTGGTGTAAAGCGCTCGTTTCCTGTTTACAATCAATGGAATTTTTTTGTAACGGCTAAACAAGCAATTAAAAGAGAATTGCAAGGCAAAAAGATCGATTTGATTCACTGCCATGTTGCCTATCCTGCCGGGATTTTGGGTATGATGCTGGCTAAAGATTTTAAGGTACCGTATGTTATTACGGAGCATTACGGCGGGTTTGTCGGTCTGTTTCGCTCGGCAATTCATAAGTTTCTTATTTTGCGTGCCATACGGAAGGCAACGTATTTAAGTACGGTGTCCGAATTCTCGGCACGCATTATCAAAAAATATACCACGGCTCCTATTGAGATTATTCCCAATCCGATTGACGTAACAAAATTTCGTTTAAAGAAAGAACATCGGAAAAGCGACGGGACAATTGTTGCGGGTTTTTTGGGCGGGTTGGATTCGGATGTTAAAGGTTTGGATGTGTTATTGGTGGCGTTAAGCATTTTAAAACCTGCTCGTTTAAAAGTAAAAATCGGAGGGGGCGGCAGGTTGCTCGAAAACTACAAAGCTCTGGCTAAAAAACTAAATGTTGAAAAATATTGCAATTTTTTAGGCGCAATTCCGGCGGAAGAACGATTTGAATTCTTTGCCGATTTAGATTTTTTTGTGCTGTCGAGCCGCCGGGAATCTTTCGGGGTGGTACTGCTTGAAGCAATGGCCAGCGGCGTTCCCGTTTTGGCAACCCGTTGCGGAGGCCCGGAAGAAATTGTGGACAGAGAAACCGGAATTTTGGTAGAAAATGAAAATGCCCAGGCCCTGGCCGGAGGACTGGAGAAGATGATGAAAATGTACATGCGTTTTGACCCTTTTCGAATACGCACCCGGGTGGAAGAGCGTTTTGGCAAAGATGTGTTTTTGAAAAAGACAGAAGAATTCTACAACAAAGCGACGGAGCGGAATGTCAAAAAATAGAAGAAGATGGAATACCGTTAAAAAATTTCTGATTTACAATGTATTAAGGCTTCTTTCGATTTTTGTGCCCAAAAACCGAAACATTTGGTTGTTCGGTGAATTTTACGGACAAAAGTTTACGGGTAATCCGAAATATTTTTATTTGTTTTTATT
>CAYXUS010000064.1:0-31328 GCA_964468415.1 uncultured Caldithrix sp. | reverse complement strand
CAATTTGTATTCCAGATGGGTACGCACATAATCGAAAATTTTTCTTGCCATCCAGTAGGGGCGTGTTTCGTTGCCTACAATTTGTTTGGCCAAATGTTTAATGTAATCCGAATCGATCATGTACTTGCTGCCGTTTTTGGTGTACAAAGTGCGAATGTCTGCAGGAATGTCCTGCAGTGTTCCCACTTCTTCCGGAAAGATGAAGTAATCGATGGCCGAAATTTCGGCTTCCACCTTCATGACCGTTTTTACATCGGCATTTGCACGAATGTTTTGGTAATTGATCCATCCGATGGGTTGCCCCCACTGATCTTGTTCGGGTTTCATGGTATTTGGTTCGAAGGTAACGGAGAGGATTTTTTGCTGGGGTAAGTTTTCAGGAATGGCAAAGTACACGTCCAGATTACGTATCTCCCCGTTTCCGTAAGCTTTTACTTCGTGGGTCAATGTTACAAGCGCATGACGTTTGTCCTTCAGGCGATATTTTTCTTTGTCCTTTCGCACCAGGCAATACACCGAATCGGTTTGAAAATCCACCGCCCACAATTTTTCTCCGTCGAATGCTAACCCGCGTACATACGGGCCGGGAGCATCGGCAATTAAAAGTACGGCTCCGCTTTGCGGATCGATCATGTACAATTCGTTCATCAGGCGATCGCTGGCCCAAAGGTAGCGCCCGTCCCAGGTTAGGCCATTCACCCGACGGGCCGGTCCCATAAAACGTTTAACAGCCGTACCATCGTTCATGTCCAGACTCATAATTTTGTTCGAGCGCCCGTCACTAATCCACAAAGTACGTCCATCCCAGGTTAAACCCTGCGGATCGCTTGAGGGGGCATCAAACACGTTTACAACGGTTCCGTCTTTGGGATCGATCTGAAAAATCTTTTTTTGCTGCCGGTCGGCATTCCACAAATAGTGCCCGTCCCAGGCCAGCCCCATAGGCCAGAATCCCGGTGAGGGTATGGCACGCAACACTTTTTGCGTTTGTGGATCGATTTGGTAGAGGGAATCGCGCTGGTAATCGGCCACCCACAAATACTTTCCGTCAAAGGTCAGGCCGGTACAAAATTTACCCGGTGCCGCCATTTGTTTGACCACTTTCCCTGGATAGGCCTGCAAAAACGTAAAATTCAGAAGAACGAATAAGGCAAGAATAATTCCCCGTTTCATGGCAGGACTCCTTTTTGTTTGGTTTGATGTGAATGCCGTGGGCCATTTTAATCGCACGGCAAGAACGCTCCTGCTACCGTCGGATTTCACGCCCAAAGGTCAGGGAACGTTCCCACAAAATAAAGCACAGGCCTTCTATTTGCCAATCGCAAAGAAGAATGAAAAAAGCCGCTTACTGCGTCTGCAAACCGGCCAATAATTCTTCCAATTCCAGATTGGCCTCTTCCCAGCGCGTTTCGGCGCGGGCGATCTTTTCGGAAAGCATTTCGTACTCGCGTTTCAGCTCAACGGCCCGTTCCGAATCACGATAGGTTTGCGGATCGGCCAGTAAACGTTCCAGTTCGACCTTACGCGCCTCGTCCTGTTCAATTTGTTCTTCCAGCATTTGGATTTCTTTTTGCAGAGCGTTGCGCTGTTTGCTAACAGCCTGACGTTTTTGTGCTTCCAGGCGTTTTTGCTCTTTGCTTTTTTTAATCGGCGTTCCTGCCGGCCGTTGGTCGCCTTTTCCTTTCGATTTGCCCGGCGCGTTTTGCATTTCGCTGCGTTTCTCTTTGAGACGCAAATAATCGCTGTAATTGCCCTCGTACATGCGCAGGCTGCCGCCATGCAATTCGTACACACGGGTCACCAACTTGTCCAGGAAATAACGGTCATGGGAAATAATCAGCAAGGTTCCGTCGTAATCTGCCAGTGCATTTTCCAGCGCTTCTTTCGAATTTAAATCCAAATGATTGGTAGGTTCGTCCATAATCAAAAAATTTGCCGGAGAAAGCAACATTTTCGCCAGAGAGACGCGCGCCTTCTCACCACCCGAAAGCACCTTGATTCGCTTTTCCGTGGCGTCTCCGCTAAAGCCGAAAACACCCAAAATGTCCCGCACCCGGCCTTGAAATTCCGGCGCGGCGTGGGCGCTTACCTCTTCGAACACCGTGTGTTGCAAATTCAGGGCATCGACCTGATGCTGAGCATAATAACCGGTTTGTACTCTCTGTCCCAAAACGATATTTCCCTGCACAGGTTGGAGTTGACCGCAAATTAATTTGGTTAGCGTGGTTTTACCCACGCCGTTCGGGCCGACCAGGGCAACCCGCTCACCCCGGTACAATTTTAAGTGAATATCTTTCAGAACCCATTGTATCTGGCCGGGGTAACGAAAATACAAACCATCAATGTGCAGCACATCTTTGTAGCTGGGGACATTAGCCTTGATTTTGAAGCGCATGGAAGCATCGGATTCGGGTAGTTCGATGCGTTGCAATTTTTCCAGTCTTTTAATGCGGCTTTGCACCTGAGCGGCCTTTGTAGCCTTGTAACGAAAACGATCGATGAACTTTTGAATGCGCTCGATTTCGGCCTGCTGCTCTTCCCACTTTTTGAGAAGGAGTTCTTGTTCCCTGGCCTTTTCCCGTTCGTAAAAATGATAATTGCCGGCATAAAGTTTCAAGCGTCCGCGATTCAATTCGGCGATATTTTGGGCCAAACGATCCAGAAAGAACCGATCGTGCGAAACGATGATCATGCTTCCGGTAAACGTGCGTAAAAAATTCTCGATCCATTCCAGTGAGGGCAAATCCAGATGATTGGTCGGCTCATCCAGCAATAGCAAGTCGGGTTTGACAAGCAATAGTTTGGCCAAATAGGCACGCATGCGCCATCCGCCGCTAAATTCTTTTAAAGGGCGAAAAAAATCTTCTTCTTTGAAACCCAACCCGGTAAGAATTTTCTTCGCTTCAGCTTCCACCTCGTAGCCGCCCAGCAGGGCAAAGCGATCTTGCAGATGCCCCAACCGGTCGAGCAGAGCCGGTTCATCGGGAGGATGTTCGGCTAATTTCTGCCGAATTTCCTGCATCTCCGTTTCCATTTTCCGGATTTCTGCCTTGCTTTCCAAAACCGCACCCAGCAGCGATCCGTGTTCAAAGGCAATGGTTTCCTGTGGCAAATAGCCGATGACGTAATTTTTGGGTTTGAGAATTGTACCCGACTGAGGCGACAACTCCCCGGTCAGAATGCGTAACAAGGTAGTTTTGCCCGTACCATTCGGCCCTACCAAACCGATGCGCTGCCCGGAAGAAACCGTAAGGTTCACTCCATCGAGTAAAAGGCGTTCGCCAATGGCATAGGTTAAATCGTTTATTTGGAGCATCGCTCTTTCCCGAATTCAACAGATTACAAATTTAGAGAAAAGAGCAAGACAAATCCAGCGGCAAAAGGAGCATGGCTTACGGTTCTTCAAAACAATTTTGTTAATCCGTATTTTCCCGGGTAAAATTGGTAATTTTGTGTATTTTCTCCTAAATTTTACTATCCGTTTTCTGGAAATTTTGAAAGGATTATCCGATGAGGTCCGTTCGTTTGCTTACCTTTTTCATGGCTTTCGTTTTTTTAGGTACAATCGGCAAAGCCGGGAATGCCTCTCTTACGTCCCGGACATTTACCCTGAAAAATGACCTAATTCAATTGAGGCTCACGCTGTCTCAGGGTCGATTGATTCGGGAAACGCTCCAGGCCAATCCGGAGGCCCGCGCAACCTTTAACGGACAGCAACCCGTCTTTGACTGCGATGGCAACGTAGCTTTCGACATCAACTGGACTGATTGGCGCGCCCCTCACAAGATTAACAATGGCGAGAATCCGGTGATGCTCACCGCTACCGACTTTCGTTTTGTCCGTTCGGCCCGGCAAAATACTCAAGAGAGCAAACGTCTTGATCTTTTCTTTAAAGGCCGGGAACAGCCCCTTATTTTGCGCATTTCGTACCGCCTAAAAGACGGGCAATTCTGGGTGAATAAGCAAGTGGCCTTACGCGACACTTCGGCCGGAGTTCATTTTCTGCGTTTCATTTACCCCATGTTCGCCCGCATTACCCCCAAATTTACCGTAATCAAGCGCGGAGGTTTCGGTCAACCGGTTGCCTTACGCAGCGGCTCTGGCAGTTTTTTCTGTGGTTTGGAATATCCGGCAGGCACCAATTCCATCCGTGTGGAGATGCCCACCGGTCATCTTTTTTTGCAAAGCGGGGTGGAAGCAGGGAAGAAAATCGGCGCATCCTGGATCGAGAGTCCCTGGCTGGTTATGGCCCTTACGCCGTCAGCTCATGAACGTTTGTGGTTCGATCGCTATTTGGCTTCGCAACGGGTGCAACCATTGCGTCCCTACGTTTTGTACAATAGTTGGTACGATTTGCGCTCGCCGGCCTTCAAAAACATTCCGGCCAAAAATATTATGAACGAGCAAAACATTTTGCGCATCATCGATTTAATTCAAAAGAACTTCGTGGAAAAAAACGGCATTCATCTGGATGCCTTTGTGTTGGATGACGGCTGGGATGTGTACGCCAGCGACTGGGTGTTGCGTTCCGAGCAATTTCCTCATGGGCTGCGCCCTATTGTAGAGCGGTTGAAGGACATGAGCACCGCTCTTGGCATGTGGTTTGGGCCAACCGGCGGCTATTCTTTCCGCATGCGCCGCATTAACTGGATGGGAGAACATGGCTACGAAGTTATTGGCGCCCACGCCAGGCATTATACGCCCATGCTGTGTGTGGCAGGCAAACATTACAGCCAACTGCTAAAGAAACGCACTACCGATTTTGTCAAAGAAGGCGTAGCTTTTTTTAAATGGGACGGCATCCAATTTTCGTGTAGTGAGCCCGACCACGGGCACCCCATTGGCCTGTACTCCCAGCGTGCCGTCATGGACACGGTAATCGAATTGTGCAACGCCGTACGCGAAATTAATCCCCAAACATTTTTGAACATCACTTCAGGCACCTGGCTCAGTCCCTGGTGGGTGAAATATGCCAATCAAATCTGGATGCAGGGCGGCGATTACGGCTATTCCGACATTCCTTCCATTAGTCGCCGCGACGCGGCCATGACCTACCGGGATATCAATTTGTACCAGGATTTTAATGTGCACAATTTCTGGTTTCCCATTGCCAATTTGATGACCCACGGCATCATTAAAGGGCAGTTGCAAAAATTGGGCGGTGAGCAGGAACCTTTGGACAAATTTACCAACAATGCGCTTCTCTATTTTGCTCGCGGAGTTTCCATGTGGGAGCTGTACATTTCCCCGGACATTTTAAGCGATGCGGAATGGAATGCGATTGCCCGTTCTCTCAAATGGGCAAAACAAAATTTTGACATTTTAAAGCACACATCTTTGCTGGGAGGAAATCCCGCCAAAGGAGAAGCCTACGCTTACGTACACTTTAACGCCAACCAAGGTATTGTGGCTGCGCGCAATCCTTTCGTATTGCCGCAATCTGTCAGCATCCCGTTAAGTGACACTTTGGGCCTGGACAAAAAGGCACGCAATCTGGTACTCGAGCAAATTTACCCCGTACGCTGGATTTCGCCGAGGTTGTACAAACAGGGGGAAGAAATTTCTCTTAAACTACAAGGATACGAAACTGTCGTCTATCGCATTTTCCCCATCGAGCAGGCCCGGCGTCCCCTGCCGGCCAACGTTATTTTCAGTGGTGAAAAGGCAGGAGACAAACGATATCGGGTTGTTGCCCTGGCCCAAACCGGAATGTTGAAAATGCTCAATCCTTCGTTCAGTAAACGCTTATTCGTAAATAACAAAAAAGCGATTCGTCTCACGTTTAACATTCCACCCGCTGATTCAATCAGCGGGTTACATTCGGCACAGTGGAGCAAAAAGGGAAACGAATTCGATTGGAAAATCGAATTAAAACCGCACAGTTCGGCGCAGTTCGCTTTGCTTCTCCGGGAATTTCCGGGTGGAAAGGCTGAAAGGCTGCCTGTGGCAGAAATAACGTTAAACAAGCGTAAAGTGCAGGCCCACACGGAAGAGGCAGGACCCCAATGGCGGTGGATCACCGTGCCGCTGCAAGCCGGCTCCAACACCGTACATATTACCCTTCGCAATAGTGCCAAAAGTGCCCGCTGGCAGGGACAAATCGAATCGTGGCTTTTTACCGACCGGGCCATGCCCGAAACGGTTCTGCTGTTCGAAACAGCAAAATCCGTTGAAACGGATATCCTCCCGCCGCGTCCCCGGGCCCAAAACGTGTTGCACCACGTACAACGCCTGGCGCTTTTTCACTGGATAAACGGCAAACTTGTTATCCACAAAAAATAAAAAACCGGCCTTTATCGGGGACCGGCAAACGGTCAAATAGCGCGGTGCGCATTTTGACACTCTATTTCATCCAAACAGGAATAAAAAAAGCTCCGACCATTGCGGAGCTTTTTTTAGATTAAAATCTCACGAAAAAAATCAGGCAGCCACTTCTTCCACGCCCAGAACTTCCTTAATCGCCTGTTTCAGCGTATCTTTCGGCAAAGCGCCTACAGCCATTTGCGGACGATCGCTCATGGGCACAAAAAGGATGGAGGGAATGCTGCGAATGCCAAAGATCGCGGCCAATTCCTGTTCGGCCTCAGTGTCCACCTTGTAAAAGTGAACCTTACCCTCGTATTCCTTGGACAATTCTTCCAGAATCGGTGAAACGATTTTACATGGTTGGCACCAATCGGCATAAAAATCGATTACGCAAGGCAAATCGCCTTCATATTTCCATTCTTGATTTTGTTCGTAGTTAAAAACTTTTTCAAGAAAATCTTGTTTGGTTAAGTGTTGAATCATACAAATAACTCCTTTAATTGTGTTTTGCTAATAAAACGTTAAACGTTCCTTTTTTATTTCAAATTCAAACTTTTTTATTCGATGTATTTTTCGTCGGAAAGATACGGAAAATTAAATCGTACCGATCGGGGCGTCCGGGAATTATTTTCAAACGTAACTCCTGACTAATATTTGTAAAATTTTCCGGACAATCTCGCTTTCTTCCCCTTTCCCGCAAGTTGCAGAAAAAAGACCGGGAGAATGCGCCGACGAAAAGGTTGCCTCGAAAACGCCATTTGCGTATGTTTTGCCCCATGAAAGAACAAACACTATCGAACGACGAAATCGAATGGCTGCAATCCGCCTTGTTGCGCTGGTTTCGGGACAAACGCCGATCTCTGCCCTGGCGCATCGAACGCGACTGGTACAAAGTCTTCCTCTCCGAATTCCTTCTGCAGCAAACACAGGTAAGTCAGGCCCTTCCGTATTTCGAAAAATTCTACCGCCGATTCCCGAGCATTCACCACCTGGCTGAAGCAGATGAAGACACCGTACTTGCACTCTGGGCCGGATTGGGTTATTATGCCCGAGCACGCAACATGTTAAAAGCCGCCCGGGAAATCGTACAGCACTTTGCCGGCAAATTTCCCCGGGATTACGCTCAGGCACTCTCCTTACCGGGAATTGGGCCATACACCGCCTCGGCCATTTTGTCCCTGGCATTTGACCTGCCTCTTCCCGTAATCGATGGCAACGTGCAGCGCGTCATTACCCGTCTGTTTGGCATTGCGGACGATCTGCGACAGACCCGCACTCTTCGACGCATCCGCGCGATCTGCGAAAAGATTCTGCCGACAAAACAACCCGGCGCTTTTAACGAAGCACTCATGGAACTGGGCGCAATGGTTTGCACTCCCACTCAGCCCGATTGTTCCCACTGCCCGCTTAACACCTGGTGCACGGCCCGCAAAGCCCAGAGCGTCGAACGTATTCCGTTCAAATCTGCCGCCGGACGCAAGCAAAAGCGCTTCCACTGGGTTCTGGTAATTCGCTACCGGCAAAACCTGCTGCTGGTTAAACGGCCCGCATCGGCCATGTTAGGCTCGATGTGGGAATTCCCGGTAATCTCCGTCGAAAGCGGCAAAAAACTGGAGACGCTCCCACGAAATCTCCTGACCACCTTGAACGCGCACATTCAGAATCCCATGATTTTCCCCGAGCAAACACACATTTATTCGCACATTCATTTGCGCTACCGCGCAGCAGCGCTGCAGGCAGCAAAACCGTTTGTCTTTTCTTCTGATTTTTACGAACAACAAAAATGGCTGGCCCCACAAGAAATTCCCCGACTGGCCTTGCATTCTGCCCACAAAAAAATTCTGCAGTCCGAAGCATTCCAAATGTGGTGGGAGAAAAACACACCGAAAGAGTCAGCAGACAAAGATCAATAGTTAAATCCGAAGGAAATGTAGCCCACGGAGGCGCCGCGGGTCAAATGTCCCCAGGCCAAATAAAACGGCCCCAGTGGCGTTTCAATTCCAAAGTACCCCCCAATGCCGGAGAAGAAATCTTTGGAAGAAAACACCAGATTGGGATTGCTCCACACTCCGCCAAAATCGTAGCGCAGGGAAAGGTAAAAATTTTTGAACATCATTTGCCCGACACCCGGATGAAAAGGCAATTTGTAGCGGTATTCCGCACTGGCAATAAGCACCTGCCGCCCGAAATACTCATTTTGATGCAGGCCGTAAAAACTGTGCAAACCGCCAAAACGAAAATTCTCCGAAAAAGGCATGCTTTTATCGCCGATTCCGAAAAACATGCGCAAATGCCAGGTTGCCCGCTGACGATAGGAATAATATCCTTCCAAATTCACCAGCGCTTTTGTGTACGATTCTTTACTTCCCAGCACAAAGCGGTTGCCCGATTCCCACGCCCAGTAATTGTTAATGCCTTTGGTCGGAAAATCTGCCCGGTTGCGTTTATCGGCGATGGCCCGAATGGCAAACGTACGCAGTTCGATCTTATGCTTAAAATCAAAAAATCCGCTTTCTCTTCGATCTTCCACATTTTCGTGACGCAGCTCGATGATAAACTGCCCCAAACGGCGTAACTGCTGGCCAACCTGAAAGCGCGCACCACGGCGAATTTCTTTGTAACTGCCGTGCTGCCCGGTGGAAGAAGTAAACGGGTTAATTTGCCAGGTGTAATACCCTTGTAAATCAAACGTGAGGTAAGTGGTAAAAATGCGATCGTCACGAATCTTAAGTCCGATTTTTCCGTCACGCATTCCAAAACGTCCCACCAGCATGGATTTCACCCCCAGCCCCAGCAAACATTCGTCGCCAAACTCCATGTACAATTGGGCTTTTCGTTCGGTGTCGTATTTGCCGCCAAGCCGCATGACCACAGTCGAACGTTCTTTGACCCGAATTTGTAAAACGTATTTTTTACCCTGCGGAAAAATATTCAGCGTAACGCGCTCGAATAACTGGGTAGCATAGGCATTTTGCAAGGCTTGCTGCACCTGCCGCCAGTTAAACACTCTACCCACCTGCCGATTAAATTCGCGGGCAATCACGTAACGCCGAACTTTGTGGTTGCCCACCACTTCCAAACGTCCAATGCGCCCTTCGTTAATGCGAATGGTCAAAATGTGCGTCTCCGCCTGCCAGCCAAGGCTATCGACCTGCATCAGGGAATACCCGTCGGAACGGTACTGTTCGGTTAAAACATCCAGGTCTTTTTTCAGAACGCGCACATTGAGCGGCATGCCCGAGCGGGTGGCCATCAATTGACGTAAAAAGCCCAAATCATAGCGGGTTACGCCCAAAATGCGAATGGCATGAATCGTAGGAAAAGGCTTTACGCGGAACAAGACATGCAAGCTGTCGCGTGTCGTGTCAACCCGGGCCACAACCTTACGGAAGCATCCGCTTTCCCCTATTTTTTCTACTAATTGTCCCACGTCGCCAAGCGCCACACGTCCCCCGTGGCGTAATTGCTGCAAAGAAAGGTAAAGACTAAACGGAATTTTTTTGCGATCGAATTGAACGTGCGCAAGAGGAAACATTTTCTGGTGGTGACGCGATTTTTCCCGAATCAATGTTTTGATTTCGGGAATTTTCTTCTCCGTAGCTCTGGAGCCGATGTGTACCAGTTCCTGCAGATTGGAATAATCGTCATTACGGCGAGGGCCAATTTGCGGCTGAATGAGTACATCGGCTTCTTTCCGTTCCTGTTCCCTTTCAAATTCGCCCATAATGGTCGTCGCCTGATCCACAATTTCCCACGGAGCATTAATCTCTCCCTTTTCGCGTAAGGGAGATGTGACATCCACGGCGATCACAATGTCACAGCCTTCTTCCCGCGCCACATGAACGGGAAGATTGGAACGCATGCCTCCGTCCACCAGCAGCATGGAATCGTAATCAACCGGGACAAAAAGCAAAGGAATGGCAATGGAGGCATTGATTGCTTCCGCCAAATTTCCTTTTTTCAGAACCACCACGCGCCCGCTCACCAGATCAGTAGCAACGGCACGAAAAGGAATGCGTAAATTGTCGAAATTGTTGCGAGCGTGATAGCGCCCCCGCAAGATGAGACTGGCCAGGGTGGTAAAAATACGTTGTCCGGGCGAAATGGCCACCGGAATGTAGGGATTCCCGTTTTTAAAACGCAGGTTAAGCAAATACCGGTCTTGCTCACCTTTTTGTCCCAAAAAAAGCGCTGTGCGTTGCGGTTTGTCGCGGTAAATACTGGCCCAATCGATCTTTTGCGTGATGCTCAAAATTTCGTCGGGCGAATAACCGGTAGCGTACAAACCGCCGATTACGCTACCGATGCTGGTGCCCACAATCAGATCGATGGGAACATGGTGTTTTTCCAGTGCTTTTAATACGCCGATGTGTACAATGCCCCGTGCACCGCCTCCGCTTAAAACCAGGCCGATCTTGGGTCGCTTTTGCGCTTTCCAGTTGCGAGAAAGGATAATTTTGCCGCCTTCGAATCGATACTCTTGCTGAAGCACAAAATCTGTCTCACCGGCCAAAAGCATGGTCGGCAAAGCAAACATCACAAACAAACAAAGGATCATTTTTCTCTTGGTACGGAGCACAATTCCACCTTTATTGTTGGTGCGTTTTCTGGTAATCGCGCATCAAACGCTTGAAATAGGCCTCGATGAGCATCCGGTAATCCCGGTTGTAACCTTGCTCCAGAGCTTTGCGCATGGCATCCTGTAATTGTTTCAAATCCATTTCGTAGGGATTCTTCAAAACACCCGGATCGTGCGCCAGATATTTTTTAGCACGAACGGCCTGACGCTTTTTGGAATATTCTCTTTGTCGAATGGATTTTTGCGCATCCAGCATACGCGACAGAATTTGCTGTTGACGCTCGATGGTTTTTCGATTCAAATTTTGCTTGAGCAAGTCTTTAACCACTTTGTCCATGTCCTGCGCAACTTTTCCCAAACGCCCCAGCATATTCTCGCGCTGTCCCATTTTCTGATTCAGTTCTTGCAGTGCCTGACGCAACGCAGCCTGCTCGGCGGCAATTCTGCGCAACTCTTGCTGTTGTTGCGGCGAAAGTCTTCCGCTTTGCCCGGCCTTAAACAGACTGAGCGTTTGTTGATTTAACTGTCCCTGTTTTCCGGCCATTTGCTGCAACTGTTGCATAAATTGCTCAAATCCTGTTCCGGATTGCGACTGCCCCAGTTGCTGCTGCGATTGCATCATTTGTCCCACGCCCCGGTTCAAAGCGGCCATAGCCTGTTTCTGGTAACGCATGCCACCGCTCTTGTAGCGTTCGCTCAACTGCTGCAATGCGTTGTTCATGTTTCGTGCCGCACTTTGCAGGCTTTGGCTCATTTGCGGCTGAATCAAAAACGTTTCTCTGGAAAGCTGCACAATCTCGGAAATCAACTTGTTCATATTGGCATTCACCTGTCCCTGCGCACGCATTACCTGATTGAATTTGGGACTGAGCGGCGAGGTGCCGCGCGTCTTCCGGTAAACCTGCTCTTGCTGTTTGGAAAGCTGTAACAAACGTTGAATGGCCCGCTGCATTTTTTGGGCGATGCGCTGTTTGCTCTGGCTTAACATTTGCCGGTAGGCTTGCTGCAGTGCCTGCTGCATTTGCCGCATCTGGCTTTGGGCTTGTAACGAAGTATTGCGGGCTTTCTGATACTGCTGGCTGGCTAACTGCTGACCAAGCTGCTGCATTTGCTTTTGCAAACTTTGTTTTTGCAATTGTGCGTTGACCGAATCGAGCATCTGCGCGGTTTTGGGATATTTTGCCAGCAAAGGATTTTTACGAATTTCTTGCACATCAAAGCGCAAACGTTCCAGCAAATTTTTCTGATTTTGTTGCATCTCTTGCAAATTGGCCTTTTCTTCCCGCGACAGGGAATCGGCACGATCGAGTTGCTCACCGATCTTTTTTTGCTGCCGGAGTAGGTTTTCCGCCTTTTTGACCAATTCATCCATTTTTTGCTCAAGCTGCACCTGCTTTAAAAGTTCCATGGTGCGCTCGATGCGTTTTTCAAATTCTTCCTGATTTAAAGTAAATTCCTTTAAGGCCTTTTCCACATCTTGTGGTTTTACATTCTCTTTTAACTTTTGCTGTAGTTTCTCCAGGGCCTTTTGCAACTCCGGAGTTATTACGTTTTGCAAAAGTTCCTGCAATTGCATGTATTTTTTAATGAGACTTTCACTAAGCAGATTATTCTTTTCCAGCTTTTCGGTTACATCTTTTAAGGCTTTACGAATTTCTTCTACTTTTTTCTGTAATTTTTTCTGTCGCTCCAGAGCCTCGGTCAATTGATTTTTTTTGTCCCAATCCAGTTTGCGCGATTGTTTTAACTGGCGGTGCAACTGTTTCAAGGTTCTATTGAGTTCACGCGCTTCATCCGTCACATTCTTTAAATCTTCCGCCTTTTCTTTTTGTGTCTGGTCGGTTGCGTCAAAAATTTCGTCCAGAGAGGGGAAGCGCACAAAATACACCCGGCTTTTACCGATCCCGGGGCCGCCCCAGCGATTGTTATCCCAGGCCAGAGCGTAATATTGCAATTGATCACCAAACGCCAGGGGCAGGGTAGTAAAGTCAAAGATGTAGTGCCCGGTCATTTGCCGTTGGTTCCCCGTAACTTGCGGAACGTCTGCTACCTGCCAGGTGGAGTCAGCCATTTTCTGTGGTTTTACGATGCGATATTTAAGAAAAAGCCGACGCAGACCAAAATCATCGCGCGCTTGCAGCGTAACGGGAAGCTGAGCGTCCAGCGACATCTCCAAATTTTTCCCCGGGTCGCTAATTTCTACCAGCGGCGGGTAATCGGGCAACAGGGTTAGGCGATATTCAATGGGATTGCGATTCCGGAACCCGGCCGTGTCTTGCAAAACCAAATGATACGTGCCTTCCCGTTTTAATAAAAATTGTCCGCGGGCTATCTTTTGCCGCACGATCAAAGGAATCGTGTCTCCCCAGCTAAAGACGAGCCATGCGCCTGCCAGTGGTTTGTTGGCCAACACTCTCACTCCGATTTCCGAACCTTTTAAAGCGGACACGTCTCCGATATTGCGTTCCAGTTTGCCGGGCGGCAAGCCGGTGTAGGCCGGAGGCGACACGGTAATATCCAGCGTTCGGGCCACGGGAAGAGTAATCACTTTTACCGTAAAAATTCCGGAATGCAAATAGGGCGCCCAATCTTTGATGAGCACCGGTTCACCGGCTATTTGGTACTCGAAATTTTGCGAAACATTTTTGAGCCGGCCCGAAAAGTGTCCGCCCTGCCCCGCGAGGGTCAAGGTTTGCGTTTCTTTCATGCCCTTAATTAAAGCCAGGCAGCGTTTAACAGGCGGCCCCTGATAGTTCACCTTTAGCAAAAACGTGTCGCCCTTAACCAGCGTTGTATCGCCGGGCGACACACGAAAAGTAAAAGCCGGCATTTGCAAATAAGGGTTGCTCGGGTTAAGCAAACGTTTGGTGGAATGCCAGATATTATCCCCTTGAAAAATCAGCAAAATTACCATACCCACAAACAATCCCAATAAACCGCCCCATTCCGGCACCAACTCTTTAAAGCGGATCCGTTCCGAAAAATCGTAAGCCTGATATTTTTCGAGAATTTGTCGGATGGCCGCCTGTTGCAGGCCCGTCGAAATTCCTGTTTGGGCGTTCCCCCGCAAAAGCTGATAGGCCGAAATCAGATCGTCTCCGACCTGAGGGAAATATCGTGTAATGCGGCGAATGGCAGGGGTTAAATCGTCACTCTTTTTTAATTGAAACCAGGCCAGCACAGGATGCCAAAGTAGCCGGTACGCCAGCAGCAAGGTCAATCCGACATTAACGCCCCACAATCCCCAACGCGTGATCCGGGAAAAATAGAAAACATGATCGGCCAGCGCCGTACTAAGCCAAATTAACAGCACCGCTATCACAAAACGCAAGGCCGAACCGATAGCCCGGTAGCGTAAATACTTTTTTTCGAAGGCGTAAATTTTTTCGATCAAAATTTGCTTCATCGTTGTTAATTTAACACTGCGTAAAGAAAAATGTTCACCGCCATGCGCAAAGCCTGTTCCCGTATTTCCGGCGGATCACCATGAATTTCCGCATCTTCGCACCCGTCGCTGATATCGGTATTCCAGCTGTAAAAGCAGACAAGACGCCCTTGATAAATGAGCCCAAATCCTTTGGGCGGCCCACCGTAATGTTCGTGAACTTTGGGAAGCCCATGATCAAACTGATAATACATGTGGTAGATGGGATGGGAAAAAGGAAGCTCGACAAATTTCAGCTCGGGGAACACCTTTTTCATTTCACGGCGGAATGAGGCATCCATGCCAAAATCGTCATCGGCATACAAAAACCCTCCGGAGGTCAAATAGCGCCGCAGTTGTTCCACCTCTTGCGGAGAAAAACGAATATTGCCATGTCCGGCAATGTACGCAATGGGGTACTTCAGAAATTCCGGATCGGTGATGCGGTAGGCCACCTCACGCTGCGCCACATTCAAATGAAAAACCTGCTTGACGCGGGTTAGTATGTTGCGCCAGGTCGTTTTGTTGCCGTACCAGTCGCCGCCCCCATCGTAATGGATGCGTACCGGGGTAAGCGGCTGAGCCTGGGACAGGCTAAAAAGCAACCCTATGAAAATGATGATTTTGCGCATAAAAAAATCCCGAAACACCTTGTTTGCTTCGGGATAAAATAATAGAAAACTAAATATCTAACAACATTAAAATCAAAGCCTGTTCACGATCATCACTGCCATGGCCATCGCGCCGATGATTTTTACGCTTAATCCGCCAACGCGTCCCCAAAAGGCGCCATAGCTGGCACGAAAACTCCTCTTTAAATCACGGTTGCGCACAAACTCAACCAGAAATGCGCCAACAAAAACACCGATTAACGATCCGATCAGCGCACCAAGTATCGGGGTAAAAAACATGCCGGACAAGGCGCCCAAAATTCCGCCGACAATGGCACCGGCTACCCCCCAACGCGAGGTCCCGTAATGCTTTGTGGAAACGGCAATCAATACAAATTCCAGGGCCTCGACCAAAAGCATTATGCCAAAAAGTGTTAACACAAAAGTGAAAGAAAAATGGTGGAAACCCGTCGAAAGTGCGTACAGAAAGCTCCCGACGGCAATCAGTAAATTACCGGGGATGCTAAAAAAATTGGCAATCGAGGCAACTGTCACAAAGGCAATCAAAAAGATTTCAAGAATAGAATCCATAAAACTCCCTATGTTAATTAGAACTCATTGCAAATTGGAAACGGCGCGACTTGGAATTCAAATTCAGCTTTGCCAGAATTGAGCGCACCTTAAACCAACCTACTTTCGTGTAACCGAACTTCGGAGTATTTAACTCTTTTTTGATGCGGTAGGATCCGTAACTTGGGTTTTCTTTAACAATCAATTTAATCTTGTCTTCCAAACTCAAATTCGCCGGATTAACTTCTTCGGCCGCGGGTATTTTTTCTTTGGATTCTTTCGGAGCCGTTTCCTCAGCCTTGGTCTTCGGGGCGGAAGAAGAAGCGTTTGACGCAGGCTCTTTTTTAGGAGCGACCCGCGCTTTGGGGGCTGCACCGGTAGAATCGGACATCTCAAACTTGTTGATCGCCTCATCCACCGTGTCGTACACATCCAGAATATGGTGAAATTCCAGAAGCTCGAAAATTTCGTAAACGTCGGGGACCATTCGGACCAGCTTCAAGTCACCACCGTTTTCACGAATGGATTTGATTTCGCTGATAAAAATACCCCAACCGGCGCTGCTGATGTAATCCACATTTCCCAGATCCACGATAATATTAAACCGCCCTTGCTTTAGCAAGGCATCCAGCGCCCGTTCCAAATCCGAGGCCGTGGTTGTATCGATGTAACCGCCCACCTTAATGATCGAAATATGATTTCGACTCCCGGCTATTTCTGTTGATACTTGAATACCCTCCATTGAATCCTCCTATAAGGGATAGGTATTTCCCCGCTTATGAATGTGGTCCGATAAACGCATCGTCCGACAAAATTTTCTTTTGTTTTAATTTTTCTCTGATCTTTTTTATCTGGCTATCTTCCGACTCGTGGGACTGCTCAAAAGATTTTGCCAATTTAAAATGCAAAACCCCAATACGATTGATCCCGTCTAACAACTCATCATAAGAATTAAATATATTGTTATTTTCAAGATAATTCAACACATCTTTGCAACCTTTGACGATTACGTCTTTCTCCAACTCATTTATTTTCAATTTGTAGAAGGCAAACAAGTTTTGCACTTCCATTAAGAAGTGTTTGGTACCCATTAACCCATCATTCTTTAACATCGGATGAGTCGTAATAATTTTTAGAAGAATATTAATTTTACCGATCGATTTTTCAAAGGCACTGTCCGTCTCGATATTTGCTAATAGTTTTTTAATCTGTTTAATATCATCCTCAACCAGTTTCAAAAAGTTCCGGTTCTGCTCGGGACTAAAATCTCTGGCCACCTTTTCCCGCAATTCTTCCACGGAATAGGAAAATCCCAAAAATTTCGTCGACTCCGTAGGTGCGACAGAAGGAGCCGGTGCCGCCTCGGCTTTTTGCTTTTTGGCTTTCGGCTTTTCCTTCTTGGGGGCGGCTTTCTTTGGGGCAGCCGCCGGTTTGGATTCCGCTGTCTGAATCTCACGTTTTTTAGGCTTAAAAGGCTGACCTTGCTGGGAAATAATTTTGCCGCGTTCTTCTTTTTCGCCTTCCGGCATTATGACCCGGGCACTTTTTGTCGGTCTGGGCTCGGCCGGTGGCGCACTTGGCATGGGTGTTTTGGCAACCGTCCCGCGCTGTTTTTGAATCTCTTTTTCAGAGCTTTCAAAATTCAGAATCACTTTTCCGTCCAGCGTCATCAAAGGCGTTCCCGGCTGCTTCAAAGGACGCGTTCCGCCCTTTTCAATCCACTGGCGGCGCCTTTCCTCGGTATTCAGCCGCATCTTGGTCAGCATCTCGTAAATGCGATCCGGATCAACTCTCTCGTTACCATATTCGTCCTTGCGCAATTCATACGAAATGAGCTTTGGCCCGTACTCGGGATGCTTGCGGATGATGTCGTAAATTTTGGTTTTGACCTCGATGCTCAGGTGCTTCTTTTCGATGGGATCCATGTCGCTCAGAAATTCTTTGAATCCCTCCATGCCCTTGCGCTGAATGATCTGCTTGTATTTGTAATAATGATGCGGAGAAACCTTTAACTGCTGCAAGGCATCTTTTACCTTAACGCCCGATTCGATCAAGCGCTGCAATTCCCGCTGCGTTTTCAGAATCACATCACTGGGCATCATCTTTTCGCGGATGGCCACCACGGTAATATCATCGTTTTGCGGGGCACCGCCGGTAAACTGCTTCAATTCGTCATTAATTGCCTTAATGAATTCGCCCACACTCAAATGCGCATTGCGCCGAATGGAATCCAGAAAACGTTCTTCACGATACAATTCGCGTTTGCGATTCATGGCCTCGGTGACACCGTCGGTGTACAGCACCAAAATATCGTCCTCGCGCAGACGAATCGATTCGGTTTTGATGGTCCGATCGAACAGAGTAATATCGGGCAATTGAATACCAACGGGGAAGCCCGGCGGGTTTAAATAGTAAGTCTGCTTGGTCGAATTGCGGTAAAGAATCATGGGATTGTGTCCGGCACTGGCGAAGTGAATTTCCCGATTACGGGAATCGAGAATCACGTAAAACATGGTTACGAACATGCCGCGCTTCATGTCGTCGGCCACAAACGAATTTACTTTGGCCAACACATCTGCAGGATTCTTGTTGCCACGCGATTCCAGACGAAGCGCAGTACGAATCATGGTCATAATCATCGAGCCCGGCACACCTTTACCGGACACATCGGCCACACAAATTCCGATGGTGTCTTCATCTACTTCCACAAAATCGAACAGGTCGCCGCCCACTTCTTTGGCCGCTTCGTAATAAGAGGCGATGTCGTACCCTTCCACCTTGGGGAAATCGCTGGGGAGCAGCATTTGCTGAATTTCCTGCGCCACCTGCAATTCTTTTTGCAGTTTTTGTTGTTCCACCAGCGTTACCTGCGCCTCGCGGAACTTGTTGGTCATTTCATTAAACGCCTGGGCAATTTCTCCGATTTCGTCGGAAGCGTCGATGTCGATCTCATCCTGATCAACCTTGCCGTGCACCACCTGACGCACCCAGTCGGCCAAAGAACGGAAAGGCTGCAAAATACGGTGGATTAAAAAGTAAAGCGGAATGTACCCGATAATTAAAATGAGCAGCAAATAAATGATCAGATGAAGTTTGCGTTGCTCCACCAGATGCGAAACCGTTTGAGTGTTCACCCAAACGTGCACTTCTCCCAATTTGGGACCGCTGGCCATCATGACCGGACAGGTCAAATCGGCAATGTGCAGGGTATCGTTGACCTGATAAAAATACAAGCGCGAATCCTGAACGGTGTCAATTTTTGTTTGGGTCGTTTTAAAGCGCAGTGTGGAAAACGGGTAAGTCTTTTCCGGGCTGCTCCAGGCCAAAACATTTTTAGCCGTATCGGTAATAAAAACTTCATAAAAATATTCGGGATGGGTTTCACGGACTTTGTACGCCTTTTCGAAAAGTAAGGCGGTATTTTCATTGAGCATGTCGTCCACAATGTTACCGGCCAAAGTTTCTCCGGCAGCCGCAGCCAGCGTAAAAATGTGCGAACGGATGGAACGCTCGGCCTGAAAGTACAGGGGTAAAAAGATGCCCAATGCTAAAATCGTAAAAATCAAAATGGCAAAAATGGAATACTTTGTTTTTAAATTAAGAGCATTCCACTTTTGAACGAGCAGGGGTTCGTGGGAACTTTCGCGATATTTGGTTAACCGGAGCTCGTTGCCGCGCTCGGTAACCGCGTAGTGGATGTCGTCCATCAGCTTGCGCATCATCAAAATGCCCAGGCCACCTTTTTTGCCGATATTGATGTACTTTTCCAGATCGGGCGTGTTGGCCTGACGCGGGTCGTAGCTGGCCCCCTGATCGATAATAATAATGGTTAAACTAAGACGCCGAATGATGGCCTTAAGAGTAATCTCACCGTTTTTGATATCCCGGTAACCGTGCCGAATAATGTTGGTACAGGCTTCATCAACCACCAGCTTAAACGAGTTAATGATTTTATCGTTGTACTTGTATTTTTTCCCGATACGTTCGATGAATTCCCGCACCTGAATCAGGTAGCTCATCTGAGCCGGGATGGTAATCTCTTCCTTCTTGACGTTTTTAAACATTCAGGCATCCACGTTTTATTTACTTTTTCTCAAGCGTTCCCGCGCATTTTCGATGGCCGTCAGCACTTTTTTGTTGTAGGGATGATCTTTTAAAATGTCCTGCCAAATGGCAATGGCCTCTTTGTACTGCCCTTTGACGAATTTGTCGACTCCCTGTAAAAATTTCCGTTCCGTTGCCGGATCCATCTTTTCGTTGCTACCCTTGCTTTCGATCCGGGCTTTCTCGTAATACTGACGCACCAATTGGTTATTGGGATTTAACTTAAGGGCTTCTTCAAATACTTTCAAGGCGCGTTCGTATTCGCCCACTTCAAAATAACCTAAACCACGCTGAATGGTTTCTTGTAATTTAATACGTTGCGCCAAAGTGTCAATTTCTTTTTGTAACTGGGGATTGTCCCCACCAAGTAAACGGGCTTCTCCCACCAGACGCAAAGCTTCGGCATAATTTCCCTGTTGAAACTGCTGGCGAATTTTGGCCACCAAACGATTTAACTCTTCATTTAAACGGCGTTTGGTGGTGCTAATCGCATTCAAAATAGTCTGGTCATTGGGCGCACGCTCCAAGGCCAGATTAAATTCCATTAAAGCCTGCGTAAACTGGTTCTTATCCAGATACATTCGACCTTTTTCGAAGTGTTCTTGAATAAATTTTCGGTCGCTTTCGGCGCGTGCTTTGTCCACCGCTTCTTTAACCGCCAGAGCGCGTTCCTCATCCAGGCGACGCTTTAACAGCACATCGGCCGAATCCAACATCACTTTTGCCCTTTGGTTAAACGCATCCAGGTTAATCACCTGTTCGTATTCTACGATGGCATCCAGATATTTTCCCTCCTTAAAAAAGGCTTCGCCCTTTTTCAAATGCTGAGCAATCATTTTCTGCCGATCGGCTTCGCGCATGGCCGCAATCAGTTTTGCTTCGCGTTCTTTACGTTTGGCCTCGGCCAGCTTAAACAAATCGTCGCGTGTGGGCCCAAAATTGACCGACACGGAAAAACGGTGCAACGAAGAGAACACACTGCTGTAAGGGCTGGAAGTAAAGGCGTAATCGATTTCGAAAATGCTGTATCTTAATCCGGCGCCGAACGTGGGCTGGCTTCCGTCCATGCCCAGGCGTAACATGGCCAAATTGTGAAAGCGATATTCCGTACCAAAATGGATGCGCAGGTCCCGCTTTTGCGAATAATCGAAATCGATGGCTACATTCAGGTGATTACCCATATTCCCGAAGAAAAGCTGGCGCATAATGCCCAGACGAACACTCAGGGGGAATTCGTCGATGGCGTTTCCTTCCTTAACCTGCGGCGGAAACAGATTACGGATGTTTAATCCCAGCGACCAATCTTTTAGTAAAACAGAGGTAAAAATTTGCGGACGATACATCACCCCCAAATCGAGGCCCACCCCGATATCGTTCAAATTGCCTTCCTGACTCAACCCGCTCCAGGCACGACGCACCACGCGCACCGTGGCACCGGCAGTTAAATCGTACGGGAGGCGTTTGGCGTAAGAAAAGAAACCGTGGTATTCTTCCCAGGCAAAGGTTCCCAAATCGGTATTAAAGATGTCGCGCTGTTTAATGCCGCCAATGCCAATACGTCCCACGCCTACACCAAAGGTTCCCAGATTAAGGGTGGGGAACGCATAACCTAAAAAGTCGTAATTGGCACCTTCGAAAAGCGAGGTGTGAAAAAAGGTGGCACTTTGCTGGTACACATATTCCAGACCGGCCGGGTTCCAGAACACGGCGGTCGGATCGTCCGAGAGAGCCGTAAATGCACGCCCCATGCTAAAGGCACGCGCTCCGAATCCCAGGCTCAAGTTGCTTTCGGTGCCTCCCTGTCCGCTTTGGGCGAAACTCGTTCCCGGACCCAACAGGCCGGTTATCAGCAATGCTAAAATCCATCGTTTCATATTTCTTTTTGCTCTCATTATGGTCACCATCACTTGCTATTTAATGTAGGCAATTTTGGTTATGTAACGCTGCGACGGACTGCCGTCCAGGGGATGAATGTCAATTGTACCCAGATAAACACCGTTCAGTACCCGTTGGCCCTGATCGTTGGTTCCGTCCCATTTTACCAGTCGATCGTAAAATCCGCGGCGTAATCCCGTTAGTTTTTTGCTCCAGACCAATTCGCCGTTCAAGGTAAAAATGCGAATGTCCACATCGGAGTCGTGTTCCAGTAAAAAGGCAATATTGGTAAAAGCGTACTGGCGCCCGAACGGGTTCGGATAATTTCCGAACGCTTCTTTGGGATCGGTAGAAACCAGCGTAAAGGCCTTGGAAGTCAGTTGATCGCTTTCCTGCAGTTTCTGGCCGTACTCGTCCACGGTGCCCAGAGGTTTTTGCGGGTCAAAGTCGTACACCTGCACCTGCGTTAAGCTGGCGCGGAATACCCGGTTAACCACGTTGTCACGCAATTGCGCAACCACTATAAGCTGTTTTTCCTGATGTGCCTCAATATCCGCTGTTTGATCAAAAGGTATGAACACCGGGTTGGCCGTCGTGTCTGTAATATCCAGACTGGCATAGCCAAGCGCGGTTTTTGCCAGACCTTTTTTCTTGGCCGCCTGAAAATCGGCAAAGTCCATGACCTGCAACGATTGGAACATTAACGCCAGCGCCTTGGGCGTGAGTAAATTTTGTTCATCCGGGGTTTCTCCCGTGGCGTAAAAACCAATTTGCACGCCACTCACATGCAACGGATCGTCAAATTCCGCATTGGACACCGAGAAACTAATGATGGGTACATTGCTCTGCCCCTTGGTAAGAGATGTGTCCGCATTAAAAGGTTGTGCCTTGATTGTGATCGTTTTTTGCCGGACACGCACCGGGAAGGAAACCTGACCCAATGTTTTATCGGCCGTAGCCGGTAACCCGGAATTGGCATCGAGCGGCATCTGATCGAAACTAAGCTGCAGGTTGGCCGAAAGCTCTTTAAACGGAGCTTTTAATTTCCAGACCAATACCTGCCCTGTGTCGCTAAAACTACGGGCCAGATTCTGGTTGTCCAACAAACTGAAGCCGAGCTCTTTAATCAGAATAGAATCCAGCACAACCGTTCCGCTGCCTTCGATGTCGGCATATTTAAGCGCATTCTTTTTCGGGGCGTAAACCGGTTTCACGGACAATACCACATCCTGACCTTCGGACAACAGACCGCTCTTGGCCACGTTCTCCGGCGTGATGGTAAAATTGCTCAGGGCCAATTGTGCCTTTTGCTGCACAGTTAATTGCACGGTTTTTTCATCGCGTATTGTTTGTCCGCTGTTCTCATCGATGCCCTGCACCACAACATGCACGCTTTCCGTACCCTCACCGGCGTAATCATCCGGAATGTGCACATTCCAGATGGCCTGCCCCTGCGCATTCAACGGAATAGGCTGGGGTGCATTACCCAAATGATCACTGGCCGGGGTAAACCGGGCAAAAGCGTTAATTACATTACTCGAAAGCTGTGCCTGCACGGTCAACGGATAAATTTGTCCGGTCGAAACCGTGTCGGAAACGGCCCGCGTAATGGTAATTTGGGCTTTGGGACCAATGTAGATCGTTTTCTGCACTTCGTCATTCTGAATGAAGGCAGGTTGCTGCGTGTGAATGTCTGCCGGTGTCGTTTTTACCTTAACCAGCAAATCGTTGGCCGCCAGCTGCGTTTCCGTTTCCACCCGGCCCGCGACCAGAATTTTGCTTTGCAAATGATTACTCCGGGCCTGCAAGGAACGAGCCACCGCCGGAGCCGCTGCGGCATCGGCCACGCGCACCCACCAGTAAACCGGTGTGCCGGTCGTAAACGTGCGAACAGAATCCCCCGGCTGCGGTTGCCCGCTGGCATCCACAATCGAAAACTGCTCGCCCAAACGTAACGCGACCGTTCCGCTTCCCGTTGTGGAAGCCGCATCGGGTTTATTGTTCACCAGCGCCATTAATTTGAACAATTGGCCGGGAGACACCGAATCATCGATGGCTCCGGCCGGCGCCACGATTTTTGCCAGGAGACTTAACTGCGCTTTGGGTACCACCTGAATGCGCACCGAATCTTCAACCGTAATGGGCGCCAGGCCCGGGATGGATTGGCTGCGCGCCGTTACGGAAATTTTCATGGTTTGCCACGAAGCCGCCTGGGCCGGAGCCCGCACGTGCCAGCGTATTTCGGCAGCCTGAGATTGCACATTCTGAATCAGGCTGGTATCTAATGAGGCAAAACCTTCCGGCAACGTCAACGAAACTTTCTTCTCACCATCCAGCAATTCGTGAAAAACAAGCCGGGCAAGAATTTCAATCGGTTCCTGATCGGTCGAAACCGTCAGGGTATCTTTTCCGTTCCGGACAAATGTACTGGTAACTAAAATGTTCTGCACCTTTTTAAAAGCCAGCTGCAGGGTATCGGCTGCCACTTGTGCACTGGAGAAAGCCGATTCTCCTGTATTTTCATCCAAAGCCGGATGATCGGGATCGACCGAAATTTTCATGCGACCGGTGTAATCCTGTGGCGGTGCTTTAACCTGCCAGGCGGTGGAGGCCCCGGGTTGCACCTTGTGCACCAACGAATCGCCGCTTTGCAAAATCAAATGACTTTGCGTGGTATCCAGCTTCACCCACACGCCATTTTCCACGCCTGCGGTCCCCCGATTTTCCACCACCGCCGTAATCGTAAACGTTTGATTCGTAGAACGATACAACGTGTCGTTCAAAGCTCCCATATCGCCGAAACGCAAAACCAGATCGGCACGTTTTACAACGTGAAATACCAATCCGAGCGAATCGCGTAAAACAGCTACCGTTTCTCCGGAGTTCACATCTCTGGGATATTCACTGCGCAGCATTTGGATGCGAATGGTTCCTGTTCCGGCTTGTGCAGGAATCAACAAAGTATCCAGATAGGTTTGCGCCTGCACGCCTTCAATCACATTAAGCGGAGAATTTTCCTGTTGTGTGGCACGATTGTGTTTAAAAAGAATCCCGCCGTCCGCCGTCAGACGTAAAATTCCGGAATGATCAAAAGCGGCCTGCCCGGTGTTTTCGACTACGGTTTTCAGCACAACGCTTTGACCGGTAGAAACCACAAAATCTTTGGCACCTTCCGGTTCGGCCACCGATGAGCGCAGCACAATTTGAGGAGCGGTTTGTACCTGTACCGGCAGCGGCGCCGAACGCACCGTCATCACCTGCCCACTGTTGGCATCGCGTACCTCAACTTCCACGTAAATGTTTGCCGGTTGGGTCGTCGCGGTCGCAGGCGCTACCACATGCCACAGCACCGGATCGACCGTTAGACCGTCTTGCAGATTGACCTGCGAGCTATCCTTAACGGAAAATCCCTGTGGTAAAATAATGCGCGCCTTTTTCCCGGTGGGTTGAACCGGACCGACGAATTGAAATGCACTTTGCACCACAAATTCCTGCCCGGTAGAAACCGTACTATCGACCGCCCCCTGAGGAGAAACAATCGTGACACTTAACGCCACCACACCTTCATTTTCTACCTTTACGGGGAGGTACACGCTATTTTTAACCACCGTAACCTTTTGCGGCGCCCGGTTCGAATCGACCGGTACTTCACGGAACGTTACCAGCAGACTATCGAAATCGTCACTGTGCGTAACGCCCACCGGCTGAACGTGCCATTGCACCGTACTGTTTTGCCGATCGAAGGTCCGCAAACTATCGTCATCACCATCGGCAAAACGATAGTTGTCCGGCAAGCGCAAAGTTAACACGCCAGGCCCGTAAGGAGAATTGCCCTGATGCTCCACGGTGGTTTGCACGGTAAAAATTTGTCCGAGCGTTACCACAGAATCCAGCGCGCCTTCCGGTTCGGTAATACGCACCGTCGGCCAAATTTGGCTGGGTTGCTGTACGAAAATGGTTTCCACATTGTCCGTAGCCTGCTCAACCGTTACATCCCGCCCGATGGCATCCTTGGCCGCAGCTACCACCGCTTTGAAATCGACCTGATCCAATTGATCGGCCTGCCAATTGTAGTAGGCCACCTGCTGCGAATCGGGTGCAGGCGTAATATTCGTAAAGGTTACATCATCGGCCAAAGCCGAACCGTTCAAATACAACCTGATCTGCGCCTGGGCGATGGTATCTTGCCCGATGTTCGAAACCACAATTTTGAGCGGAGCCGTTTGCCCGAAATTCATATAGGGTGCATTCGGTGTTGCCGTGGATGGGCCAAGCACCAAAGAATCGATGCGAATGCGCGACGGACGAATGACCCGTAGCGAATCTTTAACCTCGATCGAATCGCTTGTTTCGATCAAATACGGACGCAATTGATCGTAGTAGGTTACGGCCATCTGGGGCATCACCATGCCCGTATCGGCCTCGTTGCTCACATTAAAGTAAGCCGTGTATTCCAGACTGTCTTGCCCGCCAAGCGTGGTGTCTTCCGCCGTACCCGTCAGCCATACCCAGTCGTCCGAAACATCCTGCTGGGTCCCGGTTTTCCGAAAACGGTATTCTATTTTGGAGATGTACACAGACGATTGGCCATCATTGTGCAAACGAAACGTAATGGGAACATTGGTTTGGCCCTGACGCACCCTTTGGGCTTCCGCAGCCACACGGGCAATGTGCACTTCTCCGGCCTTTAAGACAACCAACTCCTGAGACAGCATCGTATTTTGCTCGAAGATGGCACCGCCTAACGTGGTACCGTACACATGCAATTGCACGTCGTAGGTTCCCGGCGCCAAATCGGCAGGCAACTCGGCCTCTTTGAATAAAACGTCGGCCGTATCTTTACCGGAAATGGTGTACTCGGCCGAAAGTTTGATGGTATCGACCGAACTGTTTTCAATGAGCAAATAGGTTTTTTGCGCATCCAGGGTAATATCGGCCGAGCCCGTATCGTGCAACGCCAGCGTAAATTTCACCTTTTCCTGCGGCACAACCGTGTCGGGCGCAAGGGTGTTTTCTACGTACAGGGCGTTTCCCGAAGTTTGTACGTACAACTTGTCGAATGTGTTGGAAACCTTTACGATGTCGCCGTCATCAAGGCCGATTTGGCCATAAATTTCGGTGTAATCCCCAGCAGGGAAATTGTCCGTAATATCGAACTGGAACTTGAGTAAATTGTTTTCCTCGTTTTTCAGAATCGTCAAAGTGTCCAGGCGATGCAGGTTGAGCACAAAAGCATCGCGGTCATCCGATTTGTTCGGTCCTTTGAAAATGAGCTTGGTCAAATCGGGCGTAATGGTTTTCGGGCCTTCGCTGTTAGAGACTTTCATGTAAACCACAATCGAATCGGCCCCTTGCAGCACATGATCATCGGTTTGAATTTGGATCGATTTGATGGCAATAATGCTGTCGCCAAACACGAACTGCCCGGCGTACAAATCTTCGCTAAACACCGAGTCGTTGGTCGTGCCCACCAAGTGCAGGAACAGTTCATACTCTCCGGCGGCAATGGGCAACACTTCTTCGTGAAAAACCAATTGGGTGGAATCGGGTTTTGAGGCAATGGTCTTTGTGCTGCTTGCATCCAGCTTAACCGCATGCGCCACCGTCGACGAATTGACGTAGCGAATTTGCATGGTGGTTTGCGAGGTATCCAGCCGTACCGTGGCCTGCCCATGGTTCAGCACCACCGACTTAAACTGCACGGCCAGCGTATCCACAGCCCACGAGGTCGGTTCCGTGCTTACCCATTCCAGCGAGGCCGCACTTTCCAGAAAAAATTGTCCGGGGTGGGTCGATTGGGCGCTGGTTTCTTGTTCGGAATTCACATCGGTTCCGCTGACCGTAGCGTCCACATGCACGGTTAACGTGTCCACGTTAATATCCGGCATATGCAAAGAATAGACAACCGTGTCTTCGCTTTGCCCGGACAAAACAAAAGGCGTGGATTCGCTAATGCGTATGGGATCGAAATCGAGATTCGGTTGGTCAAATTGTAACGAAGTAGCATTTACCTGCACAGAGGCCTGCCCCGTGTTGGCATATTTCACGTAAAGCCGCGCATGATCCTGAAGTTCGCTGACCGTGTCGGGCACAACCCAAACCGTATCCACGGCTAAATTGGCCACGGTTTGCACTTGCAGAGTTCCGGGTGTGTTCACCGTTAAAGTTTGGGTGACCGTGCCGTCGTTCACATCTTCGCTTTCTACCCGGGCGTAAGCATCGTAGGTGCCCCACTCAGCTGTGGTGCGCACATCCAGATCAAATTCAAAGACCAATGTCTTTCCGCTTTGCAGCACAATGGGCAAGGAGGGCGTGCTTTTTCGCGTAATTACAAACTGGTCGTTGCTGGAAATGCCGTTTTTACGCATTAACAGCACCACGTCGTTGATTTGTGCATCCGCACGGTAATTTCCTTGCGTATTATTCACGTAAACCTTGGCCGTCAAATTTTCCTGCCCGGTCGAGGCCACGGAAGGAACGACCTCCACTTTATCGATTACGATCTCCGGGCGTTGCTGTACTTCCCAGGAATCGTTGATCGTGTTGTCTTCTACCGAGTAGCTTAATCCCGTTTCGGCTTCGTGTACGTTTAAAGAGGCCCACATAGTATCGGGACCGACATTGGCCGTTTGTTCCACATCCACCGGGACAACGTAGGTTACTTCCACTCCGGGCTGAATGGTACCCAAAGCCGGACTAATCGTTCCCTGTGTGTAAGCCGACGAGCCGTTGTGACTGAATTGCAAAGTAAGAGCGGTCACATCGGCGGCACGATCGCCGGTGTTTTTCACCCGGACATTAACGGTAATGCCCGTTTGTCCCAGCGAAACTTTTTCCGGTTCAGTTGTAACGGAAAGGACCTGAATAATGGGTTCCCGCCCGATAATGCGCCATTTCCAATCGGAACTGCTGCTGCCCTGTGAAGATTTGCCCGAGAACATGTCGGTGTAATTTACCGTGGCACTTAACGTGTCATTTCCCGTGGCCGAATTGCTTTTCACATCGGTCAGAATCGTAATCGTCGTATCGCTGTTTCCCGCAAGATTAAAAGCAAAATCAGGATAATGGAAGGTGTACAATCCGATTTTTTTCTGCATGGTAACATTGTCAATGCGCGCCGTAGCGCTTCCAGCGTTGTGCAGAGTAACGTGAACCGGAATGTCGATATCTCCCTGGTGCACTACCGTATCGGGAGATGTGACGGAGGTAATCGAAACATCCGCCGGCGTGTAGACCGTCCATTGATCCGGTACGGTGGCGCCGTCATCTTTCAAGGTTGAATCGATGCCACCGTTCGACAGATTTTCATCGCGTCCGCGGGCTACGGCATCCAGAGTTTTACTACCGGTGGGATCGTCTGCAGGAACCGTAAACCGAATGGTGAATCGTTCCCGGGTGTGGCCGCTTATTTGTGCCGGAAGCTGCGGTGAGATAGACGTGTATTGCGGATAGGTGCTTAAATAAAGGGTGTCTAAAATCAGTGTTGCTTCTCCGCCATTGCTTACCACCACCACGGCCGAGGTATCGGTGCCCTGACTAATCGAAGTGGCTTCGGCCACGACGGAATCGATGGTCAATACGGCGCCATCCTGAATGGTTAACGGATTAGGCATGGCCAGCGTATCGGCAAAATAGGAACCGTTTTCCCAGCCTTTCACCTGCAAGTCCACGGCATACTGCCCCGAGGGGCCACTGGCTTCGTCCGCTTCAAAAAAGAGTGTGTCGGTTACGCCGCCGGCAATGGCTGCGGGACGTACCAGCTTGCGATAAAACGAAGGCTGGCCGTCAATAAACAGGATGGTATTGTCTGTGTCGAAATTTAGCGTGGCTTCGCCACTGTTGTACAAAATAACCCACGGTTCGATGTATTGCCCCGAAGAAATTTGCTGCGGATCGTTATCTTCGGCGGCCAAATTTACCGCACTTACAATTAGCCAGCTATCGGTTGTATCGGCATCGGTGTCTTGCACCAATACCTGCGTAAACGTATCGTGTCCGTAAGCTTTTCCGTTAATCGAAGCTGCGCCCGTGGCGGAATTTGTTTGTAATGCCACATGGAATTGAACGGTATCGCTTTGCCCTACGGCAAGTGTTTTACTAATGGTGCGCTCTGTGGTCGAAGCGAGATAGCTTCCATTGGAAAAACTCAATTGTACGCTGTCTAACTGCACGGTATTTTGTCCGGCATTGCGCACGCGCATCCAAACCAGAATGCTGTCTTGCCCGGTGCTGACAGAATCGTAATCCGTATTCACCGAAAGAATTTGCAATTCTCCCGGTCCCAATACCTGCCAACTATCATATTTTTGCGGATCGGCAAGATGGTAATTCGTTTCGCTGTTGGCATCCTGATAACCAATTTCCACGCGCATGGTATCATTGCCCAAAGGCGCGTCGGCCGCCGTTTTGATGAGGTAGCGTAATGTGGCACTGCTCTGCCCGTCAATCTGGTAAGGAAACGACTGCAGCGGCGTAAAGGTGTATTCCGAAGCATAGTGAATAGTCACGCTATCGGCCGAAACGATCACGGCATTTGCCTGCCCGTTGTTTTGCACGGTAACCGTTAACGTGTCGTTTTCTGCCCCCTGCGTGGTAAGGGTATCGTTTAAAGCAACGGCCGTGAGACTCAATTGCGCGATGGTCTGTACGGTTAGGGAATCTTCGGCCGAGGCCGTGTACAAGGTATCCCGAACAGGCTGCGTGTTTTCGGTGCCGTACACGTACAAAATTCCGGCATAGGGGCTGTTCGCCGCAGGAAGTGTGATGTTTTGGGCGGTAAAATCGAGCGTGCTCACACTGTTGGCTGCTGCCGTTTGATTTTCCGTCAAATAAAAAGTCTGGTTCCCAAAGACCAGTCTGGTACTGTCTTTGTCCAAAATAACATCGTAGGCGCCATTGTTCTGTACCTGAAAAGTAAATTGGGTATTTTGATTTTCGGAAACCACCTGCGGGGCAAAGGTAACGTAATCCAAATTGGCCTGCTGGGTAATCACAAAATAATCGGTTTGATCGGCAGCCCCATCCTGAATGGCATCGCCCGAAGTTTGGGAGGTGGCAAATATTTGCCCGTCCACGGTAATGGTGTCTTGCTGGGCCGCCTGCGGTACAGAAACCGTAAATTCGAAAATGGCATCGGTTCCCGGAGCAATGGTACCCGGCCCGGAAGTACGCTGCTGGGTAAAATTGTAATCCGGCGTAAATTTAAGATACACCGAATCGACATTCACCGTGTAATTACCGGAATTGCGTACTTTCAGTCGAATGTTCTCTTTGTCCGTCCCGCGCGGTACTTCTTTGGGCGCGGGCACGGTCACGGAAAGAATGCGAATGGGCTGCACGCTTAATTCACCGTCATCGGTGTAGGTGTTCCCTTTCATGTTTTGGTAAACGCCGCTTCCCGTAAAATACAATTTTGGCGTGTAATTGCCCGCTTCAACGGAATTGGGTATGACCGCACTCGCATATTTCAGACGATTGAGCCCCGGCACCAAAGTGGCCGGAGAATCCAGGGTCGTAGTAAACCGTTCGTTGGCAAAAGAAAGCGTGCTCGCGGCAAGATTCAGCGGGATGGCATCGCTGCCCGGATTTTTGACCGTAACGTAAAAACTAACCGTGTCGTTCAAATCGACCAACGTCGGCGATAATGTGCCGCTCTGGTAGCGAATGGCGTACAGTGTAAACGTAGCCGTGTCCACATTGGCAATGTAGGCCCGCACTTGTGAGCTGTCCGCATCTTCCGGCCCGGTGTAGGTAGTCGCCGCCAGACCGTTAAGATCGGTATTAACTTCGTATTCGGAGACATAGGCATCTGCATTAAGCGGCTGGAATCGCACCTTTTGGTTGCTAACCACATTGCCGT
>CAYXUS010000063.1:0-19792 GCA_964468415.1 uncultured Caldithrix sp. | reverse complement strand
ATAAATGAGAAAAACAAATAAGCCTATCATGCTCAAAAAGAAAAGAAGGTAAATGGCGTAAGCAACAGGATTACTAGTAGGATACATGAGGCACCTCTCTACTTTTTATGATATTTTTATTTTTTTTTGAGGAGAACCAATACATCGCGTCTTTTCAATGCATCACCTGATTTTCTTTGGCTAAGCGCAAAGTCACCACCTTGTTCGGCATACCAAAAATACAAAGCGGCAGAGCAAACGTATCTGCCGCGAGCAAATATTTACAAAATCTTATTCAACGCCTTCAAAACCTGAGCAATTAATCGGGGGCCAAATCCCGTGGCACCTTTCCCCCAATATCCAAGGTGTTTCACATCGTTTGCCGTTCCGGCCATATCGATGTGCGCCCAAAGCGTCTTCCCAACAAAATTCTCCAAAAATTTTGCTGCGGTAACCGCTCCACCCCAACGGCTTCCGATGTTCTTTATATCGGCTACATTGCTTTCCAGCTCTTTATTGTAAATATCGTCCAGAGGCATGGGCCATAGCCAATCGCCCGATTCTTCTCCGGCCTTAAACAACACATTTTTCAACTCATCGGAATTCGTAAACAATCCGGCGCGTTTATCTCCCAAGGCTACCATAATAGAGCCGGTCAAGGTAGCAAAATCGATCACGATGCCCGGTTTAATTTTTTCCACGGTATAGGCCAGAGCATCGGCCAGTATCAACCGTCCTTCCGCATCTGTGTTGAGCACTTCAATTGTTTTTCCCGAATAAGATTTCACCACATCACCGGGCTTCATGGCCGAGCCGTCCGGCATGTTTTCCACCAATGGCAAAACCCCATAAAATTCCATTTTGGGCTGCATGTGGGCAATTATTTCCATACTTCCCACCACAGCCGCAGCGCCCGACATATCGTATTTCATCTCATCCATATTTGCCGGAGGTTTCAAACTTATGCCGCCGCTGTCGAATGTTACACCTTTGCCAACCAAAGCAACACGCTTTTTATTCGAAGATGGCGGCAAATATTTAATGATGACCAGATACGGTTCGTGAGAGCTCCCTTTTGCCACACCCAACAGAGCATTCATACCCAACTTTTCCAGTTCCTTTTTGTCCAGTACCTCGACCTGAATCGTCGAATAGCGTGAAAAATGCTGGATTACTTTATCCTTAATGTCTCTCGGAGTAGCAAAATTCGATGGTTGATTGGCCAAATCGCGCGCTAAAAAAACTCCATTCATTATCTTGCGGGTGCGCAAAAAGGCTTGACGAAATCGGGGCGAATAGTCATCTTTAGAACAGAGAAAGATATAACGCGTGTTGGTAGGCTTCGTTTTTTTGTCGCTTTTGTATTGATCGAAGCGATATTGCCTGAAATAAATTCCCTCGGTCAAGTTTTCGATAAGCGTATTGTGGCAAGCCCGTAAATTTCCAAGGTAAATGTGGTTGCGTTTCGTGTTTAATTTTTCCTGCACCGTTTGAAACGTGTATCCTAATTCCCGAAAATCCTGACATTTTAGCCCTGCTTCATCGCCCATGCCAACCAAAAGAATTCGCTGCACTCCGGAATTTGCCGATTGATACAAAAGCTGAGTTTCTTTGAACTCGCCTTTAAAATCTTTAAATACCTGGAAATACTGCTGCAAGGTGGCTTGCACGCTATCGGGGAAGAGAGAAAAATCTTTTTTTCTTTTTTTAACAAAACTTTCCGAAATAAACAAGACAAGTAAATTGGTGTTTATACCGTGCTCCGGAACTGTTGCCACTTGAAACACAATGCTTTTCCTTTCTAATAAATTGCCGGGATAGCCTTTTGGGCAATCAACAATTGTCGTTTAATGGGACTAATGCGATCGACAAACAATATTCCGTTTAGATGATCGATTTCATGCTGCAAAATTCTGGCCACCCAATCCGTATATTCTTCGGTAAATTCCTTACCTTTTTCGTCCTGATATTTTACTTTAATTTTTACCGCACGCCTTACTTCTTCGTAAACACCCGGGATGGAAAGGCACCCTTCCTCTTTAACATCGGTTTCGTCAGAAAACTCAATGATTTCCGGGTTGATAAACGGACGAGGATACTCACCATTGATGAGCTCCGAGGCATCTACCACAATAATCCGCGTGGAAAATCCGATTTGCGGAGCGGCTAATCCGATTCCGTCTTCTTTGTACATGACTTCAATCATATCATCAACAAACGTACGCAATTTCTTGTCAAAAGTATCTATTGCCTGAGCATGTTTGCGTAAAATCGGATCGCCAATATAGCGCACTTTATATCTCAAGTACTTTTCCTCCCCGCCTATCGTAGTATTCTGACAAACTTCAATAAAAATCCCATGAATTTATCATATTTAAATGGTAAATATAACAAAAATTAAGCACAATAAAAATAGCTTTGCTCATTCCATCTTATTTTTTTATTCCATCTCCTCTTTTTACCCCATATTCGCAAACAAATTTCGATCTGTTGCTGCTTGTCAATTTTAATGAAAATTAATTGTTTGTTAGACAATGATCATTTAAATTTGACCGATTATCGATTTTCTCAAGGAGGCTTAAATGAAATCTTCGATTTATTTTTTACTTGTTTCTTTCTTTTTCTTAAACACAGTTTTTTCTCAAACCATTCCCAAATCCTATTCCAATATTCACCATAATAACGACGGGGCATTATACCTTACGGTTCGGGGAAAACAATTCATGGCCAATGTTCCCAAATCCCCTTTGTCCATCGCCCAATTGTCGGGCAAACCCAAAGGAACAGAAAGCGGGCTTTCTTTCGATTTTCAAATGCCCGATTTTGAGGGAATCATGTATTACGGGTTCATTAACTATCAGGATAAATTTCCGCAACCCGTTTACTTCCACAGTGCAGCCAAAATCAAAAACGGCAAAGCAACCATAAACATTCGCAAAAAGCTTTCCGGAAAATATGACATGATTCATTGGGAAGAAAAGGGATTCGGGACACTGGGCTACCGCATCGCTGACGCGCACGGAAAGCTACTTTACGAAGGAAGAGTTTCTTTTGAAGGCACAGGGCCTTTCAAAGTGATTCCCACGGTTATTCAAGGGCCCTTTGTAAGCCTGTTAACCGATCACAGTGTTACAATTTGGTTCGAAACCAGCCTGCCAGCAGAGGCGCAAATTGAACTAAACGGAAAGACCTACTCATCTTCTCATCCAGACACACATCACGAAATTCACATCAATCATTTGCGGCCGGCTACAAAATATTCCTACAGTTTAAGCGTTGGCAAAATCCGCCAGACCTATTCCTTTAAAACCGCGCCCAAACCGGGCAGCCGTTTGCCTTTTGTTTTTGGCTATGCCAGTGATTCGCGCGGAGGAAATGGCGGCGGAGAACGTAATTTCTTTGGCCCGAACTTTTACATGACCAAAAAAATTCTGGCCCTGGCCGCACAAAAGGATGTGGCCTTCGTCCAATTCACCGGTGATCTGGTTAGCGGCTACGAGCTCGACAAAAACGAAATGAATGTGCAATATTCCAATTGGAAAAAAGCCGTGGAGCCTTTTGCTCATTATTTTCCGGTTATCGCCGGCATGGGCAACCACGAGGCGCTCATTTACAGTTTTACCGATGAGAAGAACCGCTGGTACTCCATCGATCGTTTTCCTTATGACGAGCAATCGGCCGAGGCCACTTTCGCCGAAAACTTTGTAAACCCCACAAACGGCCCGGAAAGTGAAGACGGAGCCTACTACGATCCGAATCCAAACACGATTGATTTTCCCTCGTACAAAGAAAATGTTTTTTATTACACCTACGACAACGTGGCTGTTGTGGTGATGAATTCCAATTACTGGTATGCTCCCAGCTTAAAACGCCATCCGGAAACAAGCGGGAACTTACACGGTTACATTATGGATCAACAGTTAAAATGGGTTAAGAAAACGCTGCGTAAACTTCAAAACGATCCCACCATTGATCACATCTTTGTCACCGAACACACCCCTTTCTTCCCCAATGGCGGGCACGTAAAAGATGATATGTGGTACAATGGTTCAAATGAGCCAAGAGCGATTGTAGCCGGGAAGCCGGTAAAACAAGGCATTATTGAACGGAGAGACCAACTGCTGCAATTAATCGTGAACGAAACCCCAAAAGTGGTAGCCATTCTTACCGGGGACGAACACAACTATTGCCGCACCCAAATCGGCCCGGACACGCCCATTTATCCTGAAAATTACACGCATCCGAAAATTCATTTAACACGGACGGTTTGGCAAATCAACAACGGTGCGGCCGGTGCCCCCTACTATGCGCAGGAGAAAACACCCTGGTCCGATTTTACACATGGCTTTACCACCCAGAATGCTTTGGTGCTTTTTTATGTGCAAGGTAAAAAAGTCAAAATGATCGTTTACAATCCGGATACCTTAAATTTGGTGGATGAACTTCAACTTAGATGACAATAGACAATAGCCCAAAGTCCTTTAGGCCAGGTGCCTAAAGGACTTTAATTTTGTGACAATACCTCGTTCACAACTTCCGTCAATTCTTCCAAATTAAACGGTTTGCTTAAGCGCCCCGAAAATCCGAACTTTTTGTAGTTTGCCAGAACACTATCGGTCGAATATCCGCTGGCTACAATCACCTTTGCTTCCGGGTTAATTTCCAGAATTTTTTTAACGGCTTCCTTGCCTCCCATTCCACCGCGAATCGTTAAGTCCATGATAACAAAATCATAGGGTTCGCCTTTTTCCAGATGCTGCTTGTATTTCTGAACCGCTTCCTCACCATTGCTGGCAAAATCTGCGGAAATATTAAGCATATCCAGGAAACTTCCCATTAATTCTTGGATGTATTCTTCATCATCCATCACCAAGGCGCGTTTACCCTGCCAATTTTTGAGCTTAGCTTTGGAAATATTTTCTTTGATTTCCTTTTCAGGACACGCCGGTAAATAAATGGTAAATGTTGTTCCTTTGCCCAATTCCGAAGAGACGGAAATGTGTCCTCCGTGTTTTTTGATAATGGCAAACGTCGTTGCCAGCCCCAGGCCGCTGCCCCGTTGTTTGGTGGTAAAATAGGGATCGAATATTTTGTTTAAATTCTCTTTGGGAATTCCATGGCCGGTGTCCTCGATAGAGATAGAAATCAAAAACTTCTCTTTAATTTGTTCAAGATCGTTTTGCCGCCCGTTTTTCACAAAATTCTGTGCAGTTAATGTCAATTGTCCGCCTCCGGGCATGGCCTGAATCGCATTGATGACCAGATTATTAATAACCTGATTTATCTGGCCTTTGTCCGCTTCAACCGGCCACAAATTATCATCAATGTTGTAGCGGGCGGACACACTGGAGCCGCGTAAGGCAAATTCGACACTCTCGTACAACATATCTTTAATATTAATAATCTCTTTTACCGGTTCGCCACCTTTGGCAAATGTTAAAAGCTGTTGGGTCAGATGGGTTGCATTTTCTGTTGCTTTCTCAATGCCGATCAGAAACTTGCGAATGTCTTTTCCTTTGTCCAGCCCCATTCTGGCCAATTGCGCATTGCCCAAAATTCCCGACAAAATATTGTTGAAATCGTGGGCAATTCCCCCGGCTAACAGTCCGATGGATTCCAGTTTTTGGGTACGCAAAATTTCCGCTTCCAGTTTCCGCTCGGTACTAATATCGCGAATAACCCAAACATAACCGCTTTCTTTGTCTTGCTCATCCCGGATTTGCGACCAACTGATGTTAACAATCTTCATCGTTTTTAGTGAATCATTTTCCAAATAGGCATTAAACGAATTTGTCTTTGAATACCCCTTTTTAATTTTAGGTAAGTCATCCGGAAGCACAATCGCTTCATTAGATTCTTCATCCGTCAAATGTAAAATATCGCACAACGGTTTATGCATTACATCATCCGGCGCATAGCCGGTTATTCTCTCTGCCGCGTCGTTCATCAACAAAATTTTTCCATTGCTATCGGTACGAATCACGCCATCGGCAATAGAACGCAGAGTAACAACCAACTGCTCTCGCTCTTTTTTTAAGGAAATTTCCGCTTTTTTTCGTTCTTCGGTTTCCTGCTTCAGCAATTTGTAGCTGAGCTTTATGTCTTGCATGCGTTCTTCAACTTGTTGCTCCAGCATCGCATTGCGGTGTTTTAAATACGATTCACGCCACCGGATTATTACCCCCATAAACAAAGCCAAAACTAAAAGAACGCCAAAATAGAAGGGGATGCTTTTCCACCACGGATTTAGAATGGTAAAGGAGACGCTCCTTTTAAGCGCTACCCGCCCCGTAAAAGGATTGATCAAAAACAAATGAAACACATAGTTACCATCGGATAAATTCAGATAGCGAACCACATCCAGTGAAGCATCATCAACCGTTACTGTATCTCTGTTCAGCCCTTCCAGCCAGTATCCGTAGGTATAATAGGGCATATTGCCAAAATCAATTTTATTAAAATATATCTGAATGTTGTGTTCGCTATATTTAAGGGTAATTTTCTTTGGAAAGGGATAATAGAAGGCATGTTTGGGAGATTTGATCGCCGAAATGTAAAGGCCCGGGTCAACAACAGGATAATGCTTTTGAAACTTGTAATGCACCAATCCGTCTACGCCGCCAAACCAAATATCACGATCGCTCGCATAATACAGAGCTCCCATGTTGAACTCGGTTGTAATTAATCCATTGTTTTTATTGTAAATATAAACTTTATTATTCAAAAGATGATACAAGCCTTTGCTGGTCAGGAGCCAGATTCCGTTTGCCTTGGTCGGAATAACATCCCATACGGTGCGTTTGATTTTAAGTACATATTTGACGGAATTTCCATCCCACTTTAAAAGTCCCTGAGATGAAGGAAAATACAAATTTCCGTTCGGCCCTTTACGCACCCCAAAAAATTTGCGCACCGAATCGGGCACGGAAATGGGCACCCAGGTCGTATCGATCAGTTTGTAAATACCTTCTCCGTTAGTCGCAACAATTAAATTGCCCTTTTTATCTTTTTCAATGCCCCAAAAAGAATATTTTTTCTTTGTCAGGTTATGGCTAATCTTTTTTATTTTTCCATTTTCAAACACAAAAATATTTCTTTTTGAAATGATAAATATTCTGTCATCCAGCAAAACAATGCGACGTATGCTTAGTTCGTGAAATCTGGGAATTATACGAATCTTGCCGTTCTTTATGATAAACAAACCTCGCGCCGTTCCTATCCATAATTCCTTGCCAATCGGTTCTATCGCAAAGATCGAATTGCCGATGAAATATTTTTCAAAAGCTCTTATCTTCTCAAACTTGCCTCCCTTGTAAACAAACAATCCGTCATTTTTCGTGGCCACCAATAAATTACCGGTCGCATCTTTATTAATTGCACGAATGTATTTGTCGGTCAATCCATCGGACGATTCGAAATTTTGAAAGTTCAGATTCGGAAAAATAATCAGACCTTCATAAGAACCGACAAAAAATGTTCCATAGTCATCAATAAGTGTACATTTGGTAAAAATGGTGTTGTTACCCTCGATAATTTCTTCGATTTTATTATCTTTAACATGCACAATTCCCCCCGGATTGGAGGCCAGAGCAACCCAGACATTTTTGTGATCTTTTGAAAAAATGGAAGAAATAAAGACATGGGGAAATATTCGGTTCCACTGCTTTGTAAAAGAGGGATTTCCGTAAACATAAAGCCCTTCGGGTGTGGCAATCCACACTTCTCCCGAGGGACGGGTGTAGATACTTCGGATTTCATTAGAAGGAAGGCCGTTTTCGCTGCCTAATTTGAACACAAGCTTTTTCTTCTTGTACACTTTTACCCCGTTGCGAAAAGTGCCCACCCAATAGCGACCTTCATAATCTTTCGCAGCGGAAATCATGGCATCGGGATTGTCGGTTGCCAGGCTGCTGTCGGGAATGTGTAAAACAAGGCTGTCATTTTCAAAGACGTAAAGTCCTCCCGGCTCCGATCCCAGCAGGACTTCCCCATCATAGGTTTTAGCCAAAAAGTTCAACTGTGGTTGCTGCAAAGTAGAATCGAAAACAACCGGCTGAGCTTGATCATTTTTCAAACGCCATAATCCATTGCCGATCGTCGCAACCCATATTTCACCGGGTTTTGCTTCGACAATCCCTGTGATTAACCGAAAAGGATAGCCCGTTTCTTCATTGTAAACCGTAAAATGTGCCCCGTCGAATCGGGCTACGCCCTCATTTGTAGCCACCCAGATAAATCCATAGGCATCTTCAATAACACCTGAAACGATGGATTGCGGCAATCCATCATCAACGCTGTACTTAATGTAAGGGTAATGAGGGGAAGAAATCGGTTGTCCCAAAACAGCATTTAAAAAGAAAGGGGAAACCAACAAGATTAAAACAATAAAACGTCTCATAAACCACCTGTTTTGCATCAAAATCAAAAATACTCAACATGAATTTTTACGGCCAAACGAATACGCATTCCCACTTTATGTGTTTTCACATTATTGGGTATTTTTTCTCGTGGTTAATTATCGGCTATTGAAAGATTTTGTTTACATCTTGTTTTATTAAAATCATATTTTGTTTAATTTATTTAAAATTTTATCGATTATTGTATTCTACAAAACTAAAAATTAAAGGATTTAACATGAAAACATTGCTTTGGACGTTACTTTTTCTTTCTCTTCTCGGCCAGACTGGCCGGTCCCAATCCATTGAAATGCACCTCACACCCGGTGAACTGCCTTCGTTACCCCAGGGCATGACGTATAAAGAATTCAAAATGCTTTCGCACTCCATTACCTGGCAGCGTCTCATGATTGCCACTTTTGTCCCGGGTTACATTCACTTTTACATCGAACACCGTAAAGCCGGTTATACCATTGCCGGTGTGCGGGGAGCCGGCTTTTTGCTGAGTGCGGTCGGTGTACTGAGACAATGGCGGCAAACCAAAGAATTTAATCTGAATATTTTTGACAATTCGGAAACAAACTTCTACATATTTTTTGCCGGAGTGCTCTTAAATGCGGCTGGCTATGCTTTTGATATTGCGCATGGGGACTGGCTGATTTCCAAAGAAAGAATGCAAATACAATTCAAATATCGGCGTCTTCTCTCCCCGTGTTGCGCCGGTATCCCAAATGAATCCCTTCCTATGGTGGGGATCAATTTCTCATTTTAGAAACCGATATTTTTGCCACCGTGGCCCTGCCCGTGGATGGTAATTTCACCAAATTGTTCTTCGTACTTTTTGATGTTTTCTTCCAGGGCTTTTAAAAGCGATTTGGCATGCTGTGGTGCCAGAATAATGCGGGCATAAACTTTGGCCTTGGGCTTGCCGGGCAATAAGCGCGTAAAGTCGAGCACAAATTCCGCCGGCGAATGGGTAATTAAAACGAGATTGCTGTAAATACCTTCCGCCTCTTTCTCGCCTAACTCAATATTAATTTGTTGTTCCGGGGCATTCATCGGATTTGTCATGGATAATTCTCCTGCTTAAATTTACCAATGTCTCATTTTTTGCTTTGTACAATCAATTTTATTATTTGTTTACATCCTGTAAAATGTGTAATTTAGAATAAGTAATGATTTAAGTCAACTTTCTATTTTTTAATTAATTATGGGCAGAATTAGTTCCGATAAAATAGATGAGATCCGCAGTGCGGTAAACATTGTTCACTACATTTCACAATTTGTCAATTTAAAAAAGGCCGGGGCCAACTTTAAGGGGCTGTGTCCCTTTCACACCGAAAAAACCCCTTCGTTCATGGTGAGCCCGGCCAAGCAAATTTTTCATTGCTTCGGATGCGGACGCGGAGGTAATGTTTTTACCTTCATTATGGAATACGAAAAAGTGTCCTTTATCGAAGCGGTGCGGCGAGCCGCCGATTTTGCCGGAATTTTACTCCCCCAGGAAGATTTTGCAAAAGCTCAGGAAGAAAAATCGTATTTTGAAAAACTGTACGAAATTAACGAAGTGGCCAGTAATTTTTTTCAGGAGCAGCTTTTTCTTCCCAAAAACAAACGCTACCTTGACTATTTCACCCAACGGGGTCTTTCGGAACACACCATAAAAAAATTTCGTCTCGGGTACGCTCCCGATGCCAATGCGCTTTTGCTGGGAGAATTACGGAAGAAGAAGATCGATTTACAGGAGGCCCAGAAGTTAGGTCTCATCGCACCCAGCCAAATGGGCGGTTCGTATTACGACAAATTTCGGCATCGGGTGATGTTTCCCTTTCAGAACTTGAGCGGACGTATCATCGGTTTTGGCGGACGCCGCCTGCGCGAACAGCAACAGCCCAAATATTTAAACAGTCCCGAAAGCCCCATTTACAAAAAAGGCGCAACCCTTTACGGCCTGCACCAGGCCATGAATGCCATTCGCGAACAGGGTTTTGTGGTGATTGTGGAAGGCTATTTTGACTTGTTGCAACTGGTGGAACACGGACTGAATAATGTGGTTGCCTCCAGCGGAACCGCCTTAACCGACACGCAGGCCCGCCTGCTTTTGCGCTACACGAAAAAAGCCGTTTTTCTGTACGATGGGGATGAAGCGGGCCGTAACGCCGCTTTGCGCAATGCGTATCTATTGGAAAAAAACGGCTTAAACACCGTCATCGCTCTTTTACCTCCCGAAGAGGATCCCGACACATTTGTCCACAAAAAAGGCATAAAAGCTTTGGAGCCGTACCTGCAGTCTAATTTGTCACCGGTCGAATTCGAATTGAATCTTTTTGCCGAGTTGCACCCGAATGCCAGCATGCAGGACAAAAATGCACTTTTGCAAGATTTGCTCGAAAAGCTTATCGAAATTAATGACCCGATCAAAATCGGGCTTTACCTGCCTCTCATTTCGCAGCGTCTCACGATGAACGAAGAAATGCTTCTGGAACAGTTCCGCCAATTGCAGAAAAAATATCGCCGGCAAATGCGCATGCGGGAAGAGCGGCAAGTCGAACAAAAAAAAGAAGAAGCAACGCGCACTGTTCCGCTTGAGCAGCGGGTAACCCAGGGCCAATATCAGGCAGAAGCCGGGGTTATTTATCTTTTGCTTTACGCCAATGAATCCATTCGTAACTACCTGCTGCACCACCTGTCCTACGATCTGTTCAACAACCCCAAATTCATCCAGTTGTACGAGGCGATCGTAACCGAATTGGAAGAAACCGGCAAGGTGGAAGAAAAAAATATCCTGCATCAGTTTGAGGATGATCCGGAAATTCAATCCACCCTCTCCGAACTGGCTTTAAGCGAATTTAACGACCTTGAACGGCTGGCCAAAGATTGCGTATTTCAATTAAAAAAATGGAAGCTGGAAAAGGAAGCGGAAGAATTAAGCACGCTCATCCATTCCGATAGCGATTCTACCGAGGCGGTGCTTCATTACAGTCTGGAATTGGCCAAAATTCGCAAGCAAATTCGGGAGTTGGCCAAGGAGCACCAAAACACCAAAGGCCTGGGTTAAGCATTCTTACCCGCCTCACACTTTTCCCAAAATCACTTTTGCTGCCAAATGGCCGTTGCTTCTTGCTCAATTTGTTTCCAGGCCCGTTGCACATGTTCTCGTTTCAAATAGGTTTGTCCGGTCACCATACGCAACGTGTATTTTCCGTCAATTTTTGTGTGGGTTAAAAATAATTTTCCCGAAGCATTGAGGCGGTGCAACAGCGTTTCGTTTAAAGCGTTTAATTGTTCTTCATCATCCAACCCATGGGGATGATAACGAAAACAAACGAGGTTCAAAGTACGCGGAGCCAGCAGTTCGAACTGCGGATGCGCCGTAATCCATTCTTCCAATTCTCTCGCCCACTGTAAATGGTTGCGCAAAGTTTCCTGAATTCCCTGCACCCCGAAATTACGGATCACGAACCACAACTTTAGAGCACGGAAGCGTCTTCCCAGCGGAATGCCCCAATCACGGTAATCATTTACTTTGCCCGTGGAGGCAGTTTTCAAATACTCGGGCAAAATCGAGAATGTCCGCAACAAGGCATCTTTATCCTTCACGTAGTAGGCAGTGCAATCAAAATTGGTAAACATCCATTTGTGGGGATTAAAAACAAAGGTGTCCACCTGCTCAATTCCTTCGATCATCCAACGAAATTCAGGCAAAATCAAAGCGGTTCCGGCAAATGCCGCATCCACATGGAGCCATAAATCGTATTTTTGGCAAATCTCGGCGATGGGCTTTAAAGGATCGATCGCCGTAGTTCCCGTGGTTCCCAGGGTAGCCACCACGGCAAGAGGCTGCTTCCCGTGCTGCAAATCTTTTTCGACGGCTTTTTGCAGAGCAGCCGGATCCAAACGTAGTTGGACATCGGTTGCCACCTTTACCAGATTTTCCGCTCCGAACCCGGCAATTTTTACCGCCTTTTCAATGGATGAATGGGTCTCGGTAGAACAATAAATGCGCAAATTTTCGAATCCGGCAAAACCGCTTTTGTTAATTTGAAAAGCGGAATATTTTTCGCGCGCAGTAAGCAACGAAACCAGCGTGGCGGATGAGGCGCTGTCTTGAATTACCCCGTGCCAGGCCTGCGGGAGACCGGTCATCGTTTTTAACCAATTCAGCACCTTTTCTTCCAGCTCCGCGGCAGCCGGTGAAGTTTCCCAGATCATACATTGGGCGGCCAAAGTGGCTGTGAGCATTTCGGCCAAGACCGAGGGATAACTGGAATTGGCCGGGAAATAGGCAAAAAAATTCGGACTTTGCCAATGGGTCATCCCGGGAAGAATTATTTGCTGAAAATCTTCAAAAATGCGCTGCATGCTCTCCCCTACCCTGGGAGGTTCATCGGGTAATTGCTCAAAAATTTCTCGCGGTTTTACCTGCGATTTTACCGGGAAGGTTTCGATATTTTTGTAATAATCGGCCATCCAATCCACAAACTGGTGGGCGTACTTTCTGAATTCTTCCAGGTTCATCGTTTTTAAGCTCCCCTTGGCTGATCACACACAACTACTCAACCCGAATTTTAATTATGACCAACTCTTCCCGCCTTTCATTGGTTTTGATCGCTTTTTTAACCGAATGTTTTCCATAAATTACATTCAGGATGTAATTATGGTTCAGCATGGTTTTAAAGGTTAGAATGTCGTTCACATCGTTCTGTTCTCCGCGGGAAATGCCCTCAGCCACCATGCGTGAGCCGTCCCAAAGCTGAACTTTAGCCGCCACGCGTTCTCCGCTAATCTCGTCCAGCACTTTTACGCGCAGGTTGACCAATTCTTCGCTTTTAACTTTGCGCGCGTAGCGATCGGTCACATCGATCGACCAAAAATAATCGGCATTGGGATTAAAAATATTGTGGTAGGGGTGTCCCGTTTTCTTAAATGACAAAGCGTAAATTCCGTATTGCCAGGCGGAATGATTCGCCCGCGCGGCACGTTCCTGAAACCAGGCCTTGTCCAGCGTGTCGTCCGAGGCCGATTCGACAAAATGCCAGCCATTGTCCCAAACTTCCACCCAGGAATGGTTCCCACTGTCATCATACCACATGGGCACGCCGGTCAAGCGTGCGGGAATGCCTACCGAACGGCAGGCATCTACCAATAAAATGGAAAGCCCCGTGCAAGAGGCCAGCCCGCTTTGAATGGTTTCAAAAGGACTTTGATCGGCCTTTAGGCGCTTCGTAGAATATTTGACATGCAGCATTTGCCAGATGGAACGGTTCAGCTTAACGGCCGCCGCGCCCGGACGGGGAATGTCTTTTACAAGATCGTAAAATTTTTCGAAGAACACCTTACGCCAGGGGTCACGCTGTTCGTGGATGTTGGCATAGGGCAAAACATAGTTCAAAAAGATGGAATCGGGAAGCTTCGCCCCCCATTTTACCAGTTTTTTGGCCTGATAGGCCCAGCGCACATTTTCCGCCAAAAAGTGTGCCGTCAACTTTTCCAGATCGGGTTTGGGCATGTAACTCAACAAAAAGGCAGCTCCTTCCATGTGTGCGTCTTCGCATCCGGAAAGAAACTTTTGCAATTCCTGCGCGTTATTGCCCGCCATTTGCAAGGCAACCTGTACCATGCCCAAATACTTTTGCGGAACCCGGTTTAATGGTTGCGGCGTACTGCAGCTTAAAAAGAGAAATAGCCCCAGCCAATACATTGCGTGTTTTTTTCTGAACTTCATTGCTCTTCCTCTCCCCCGCAGGGAAATTGAGGTGATTGCCAACCAATCCCTGGCGCCGAAGGCTTTGTATTTGCCATTCGGGTTTATTTAATTAAATCTCCGATATTCCCCCGGAAATAGTTCACGTTCAAAGCTTCCAAATGCCGGTACACTCCTTGCAAACGATTCAAAAAATCTTTCCAATCCTTGTTCTTCGGATCGGTCCAGGCTACTTCGGACAAAGCACAGGCTCTCGGAAAGGCCATGTACTCCACGTATTTCTCATTTAACAAATACTCGCTCCACACATTACCCTGAACGCCCAAAATGTATTTCTTTTCGTCCGGTGCAAGTTCTTTGGGTACCGGATCGTAAGAATAGACTTTTTTCATGGGCAAAAAGCCCCCAATGGCTAATGGCTGCGTCCGGGGATCGGCCTGATAATGATCAAAATAGCAATACGGTCCCGGCGTCATAATTACATCGTGATGCTGTTTGGCCGCTTCAATTCCGCCCGCTTCGCCGCGCCAGGACATTACCGTCGCCTGCGGAGCCAGGCCGCCTTCCAGAATTTCATCCCAACCAATGATGTAGCGGTTTTTTGTCAGCAAAAACTTTTCAATGCGCTGGATAAAATAGCTCTGAAGTTCTTCCACACTTTTCAGGCCTTCCTTTTTAATGCGCGCCTGGCATTTGGGACAGGTTTTCCAGCGATCTTTCAACACCTCGTCTCCGCCGATGTGAATGTACTTTCCGGGAAACAAATCGACAATTTCACTCAACACATTTTCCAGAAATTCAAACGTTTTGTCGTTACCGGCACAATAAACGTCTTTAAAAATTCCCCAGCGCTCGGCCACGTGGTAGGGGCCGCCGGTACAGCCCAACTCCGGATACGCTGCCAGCGCTGCCAGTGAATGTCCCGGCATTTCTATTTCGGGCACAATGGTTACAAAACGTTTACGCGCATAATCCACAATTTCGCGCACCTGATCTTGCGTGTAATACCCGCCGTAAGGCTCTCCGTCAAAAATGTAGGGTTTATCGTGACCATGCCCCACCAAAGTCTGCTTGCGCCAGGCGCTAATCTGGGTTAGCTTGGGGTAATGCTTAATTTCAATGCGCCAGCCCTGATCTTCCGTTAAATGCCAATGGAAATAATTCATTTTGTGTAAAGCTATCAAGTCGATGTATTTTTTGATGAATTTTACCGGAAAGAAATGACGCCCCACATCCAGATGCATGCCACGATATTTGAAGCGCGGCCAGTCTTTAACGAAAAGCGCGGGAACCTTCCAGCGAATTCCCGAAACCGTATCTCGGCTTTCGATGTATTTGGGTAAAAGCTGGCGGACAGTTTCCATCGCATAAAACAAACCGCGGGCAGTGGGTGCGCTTGCGACAATCTTTTGCGGAGAAACTTCAAGCTGATACACCCCGTCGGTTCCCTGCATTTGCGCATCGAGTTTCAGAACGATCACATTCGTGTCGGCTTGCGTTTCCGGGAAGGCATAGCCGGTAGGTACGCCAAACCGGTCACGAATAAAATCAACCACCCACCGCACTTGCTCGTTTTGTGCATCGTAGCGCAAACCGGTTCGGGCGTTTATTGTGAATGCACTGTCCCTTGCTTCCAGAAGCTGGGGTTTGGGGACAATGGGATATCGTGATGTTTTCATTGTAACTCCTTTATGCCCCGTACAGGCTGCTAATAAAAGAAAAATAACCGAAAAAATCGCAACCATTTTCTGGGTGGTTTTGAAACGCATGAAACCCTCCTTGCTTCTGGTTCATTTGCCAAAATTTGGATTAGGCCCCCAAAGGGTCCCTATTGCACAATCAGCATTAAACTAAAGAAAAAACAAGAAAACTGAAAATATTTTTGGAAGGATATTTTAATAGGATTGCACAGATTCGAAACGGAAACCTGCGTAGCCAAACACCGCCTACCGGCCCACACGCTGATCGACTACAAACACATTGCCCGGTTTGCTTTTGGCCAATTTTTTCAATTCGCTGGCAATGCGCGAAACTTCGGCCAGGCTTTGCAGCGGTCTCTTTTGATTGCTTACCACGGCAATGGACATGGCGACCAGCGGAAATTTTTCCCACTTTCCCTGGCGGTTTTTCGCTTCGAAATAGCCGCGCTGTACATCTTCGGGAGTAAATATTTGTGTTATTTTCCGGCCAAACCGATCCAGAATGGCACGGCACAAAGGTTCCACCCGGTCGGGAGTGGTTAGAAAGATGAAATCGTCTCCGCCAATGTGGCCGACAAAATCTTCGGGATTTCCCAACGCATCGACGGGTTCCTGCAGAATTTTAGCCGTCAGGCGAATTACCCGATCGCCTTCCAAAAATCCGTAAGCATCGTTAAATGCCTTAAAATGGTCCAGATCGCAATAGGCCACGGCCAGCGGCTCAAAGGCCTGCAAGCGTCGTGCAATTTCGCTCTGAATGGTGTTGTTGCCCGGCAGGTGGGTCAACGGATTGCTGTCCATGCTTTGTCGGTACCTTTGCAAAACGGCTTGAATGCGCTTCTCAATTTCCAGCAGGTCCATCTCTTTGGTCACGTAATCGTCCACGCCATTCTCAAAACCTTTCAGCTTGTCGCCCAAATCGTCCGAAGAGGTCAGCATGATGATGGGGATGTTCTGGTACCGTGGTTGTGCACGCAAATAGCGGCTTACGTCCAAACCGGAAATTTCCGGCATTTTCAAATCCAGCAAAATCAAATCGGGTTTTTCGGTTTTCACAAATTCCAGTGCGGCGCGTCCGCCATTCACCGCAGTTACCTCGTAACCAAAGCCGCTAATAATTTCCTGCCACAAAAAACGGTCGGTTTCGCTATCGTCCACCAGTAAAATTCTAAACCGCTCAGGCATCCAGCCATCCTCCTTCTACGGCTAAACGTCGGTTTTTGGGCAGCGTAATACGGAACTCCGTGCCTTTGCCCACTTCACTTTTTACTTTGATGCGCCCTCCGTGGGCACGTACAATTTGCGAAACAATGTAAAGCCCCAGTCCGGTTCCTTTTACCGAAATTTTTTCCGAATTCGAAGCCCGGTACATCTTTTCGAAAATGTAAGGAATTTCCTTTTCCGGAATTCCAATGCCCCGATCCCGAATCGTCAAATGGATTAAAGGAAATTTTTCTTTTAAAGAGATATCGATGGTTGTTCCTTCGGCTGAAAATTTAACGGCGTTGCTAACCAGATTTTGAACAATTTCTTTAAACTTTTCGCCATCCAGCTCGCATTCGATTTGTTTGGCCGAAAGGGCAATGTTCACTTTAATGCCTTTCGCTTTAATCGTGGGTGAAAGATAAACCAGTTGCTCGGCCAGCAGACGCACCACATCCACTTTTTGGTAGCTTAACTGGATGTTGCCCTGATCGTAAGCCGCAGTGTGCAAAATGTTGGTAATCAGACGCTGTAGCGTCTGGTAATTTCCTTTGATGATTTCCAGAAAACGGCGCTGGGTGGCATTCAAATTGCCCTTTAGCGAGTGTTCCAAAAGCTGCGTGGCCTGTTTAATGGAACCCAATGGGCTCTTCATTTCGTGGGTAAATTGAGAAAGCATGGCGGTTTTAAAGCGATCGGCTTCGCGTAAACGCTGGCTTAGTTGTTCAAAATCCCGGCTCAATTCACCGATTTCGTCGTTGGATTTGTGCGGAATGTGGACTTCAAAATCGTGGATGGCCATACGCTGCACCGAATCTTTTAACACTTCCACGGGCTTCGTAATTTTACGTGCCACCAAAATGGCGATCAGCAAGGCTAAAAGAACCAACCCGATTTCTGTACCCCAAATGAGTGTTTGGGTTTTACCGGTAATTTGTGCCATGCGTTGCGCCCGTTCAATGCTCTGGCGACCAATCACCTTATTCAGACGGGTTAAGTGGTTGCGCAGTTCCTGAATGCGTTTTTTGACTTTAATATCCCGAATGTAGCGCGCCTGCCGCATGTTCCCCGTCTTAACCGCCTGAACACTTTGCTTAATTGCCTCATTAACCTGCAACCACAGGTGATCCGTGCGGTCGATCAATCTCCGCGCATTATCTTCTTTTGACGGGCTAACTGGCTGCTGCAATCCCTGCACCACAAAACGGTAGAGTTTGTCCGTCCAATGGTCCCATTTTGAAGTTAAAACAGTTTCCGGATGCAGGCGTTGTTTTAGCGCAGCCCACTGACTGGCGTAATTAAGACGCGAGCGTTCCACACGCAAAATTTTTTCGGTCGTGTTTCCGGGCAAAAAGAGAAGAATGTAATCGGCATTCAAATCTTCCAGCGTTTGCAATTGCCGGGAAAGATCGATGATTCCCTGTACGTCCTGCCGAACGTGACGATGCAGCGTAAGAGTCAACTCTTTCATTTCCAGATAAAGCCAGAAGAGAGAGATGGTAAACAAAAGAATGAGGAATAAATAGCTGTACAGCAGTTTGAATTTTAGTTTCAAGGCATTCTAAAAAGTTTGAAGGGTTATTTACAAAAGAACCGGAACACCCTATGATGTCCCGGTTCTTAATTTTTTGGATTTATTTAGCAACTCACGATTTTTCGATTAAGAACAGTACCTGATTATATTCGACCGGCTGGGCATTTTCTACCAAAATGTCAACAATTTTACCGGCCACTTCCGATTCGATTTCGTTCATCAGCTTCATGGCTTCAATAATACAAAGCGTCTGCCCCACTGCTACGGTTTGTCCCACTTCTACGTAAGGATCGGCATCGGGCGAAGGGGCCCGGTAAAACGTACCCACCATCGGTGAGCGTACTTCCACGATATTGGCGTTTTTGGCTGCTTTATCTTCCGCAGCCGGTGCAGGAGCGGCCGTCTCGGCAGCGGGCGGTGCGGCCGGAACCGCCGCCTGAGGTGGCATGGCCTGCATGGGAATCGCCTGCTGAAAAGAAGGCACGACAACTGTGTCACCGTTTTGCGAAGGGTGGGTTTTCGTAATGCGTAATTTTTTACCTTCTTCTTCTATTTCGATTTCACTGATGTTTGAGCTTTCAACAATTTTAATGAGTTGCTTGACTTCTTTTAAATCCATCTTTCCTCCATCTTAGACTGGTTAAAATAAATTAAAAGACAATTTAAATCACAGGCAGAAAATATACAACAAAACTTGCAGGAAATCCAAGTTTTGTAAATTTTGCCTAAAAAAAGTTAGAAAAATCTAACTTTTTTTACTTTTAAACATCAATACAGTAAATCACAAAAAGGGATCATGAAAAATGCGTTTAAAAAGAGCCGGCACAATCATTCGAATTCTTTTGTGGATCATTTTTTTATTGGGTGGCGCCTATGTGGCCGTTACACTGGATTTAAAATACTTTAGAGGCTTGTGGAGCTCACCCTACTGGCACATTTTTTCGTTCATTGTCGGCTACCATCTGGTGCGGCTGGTTATTCGCAGCAGCCGCAACACCGGACGCTATTTGGCCCGCATGGGCAAAGAAGGGAATATTCCCCGTTTCGAAACGAACCGTTTAGTAACAACCGGATATTATTCTTACATGCGTCATCCCATGCATTTGGGCCTGTTGCTTTTTCCTTTGGGTTGGGCTTTTTTATTGGGATCGCCGGCATTTATCTTAATCGTTGCGCCCATCGAGATGCTTGTTTTCGTCGTTCTGATCAAACTTTTCGAAGAAAAAGAAGCCGTCCGAAAATTCGGACAGGCATATTTGCAATACAAAAAAGAGGT
>CAYXUS010000062.1:0-2503 GCA_964468415.1 uncultured Caldithrix sp. | reverse complement strand
CGGCTGGAAATCCACGCAAAACGTCAGGGACATGCGCACTTTGAACGGTTGTTTTTGTTTTTGGCAGAGGGAAGCGAAAAATAGTGCAATTTTTTCTTGACGTGAAAAGTCGCAGAGAATTGGCAGAATAGGTTTCATGGAATTTTTACGTAAATATCTCGGCTGGCGGCATTGGGCCGTGTTTTATTACAACGCCGTACTCGAAAATTTATTTGTCGTTTTTTACATTGCTTTGGCACAGGAACGCTACGCGGGAGCATTTGTGCTCGATACCCTGGTGCTTCTTGTCTTTAGCATTTTGGCCACGACCTACGGGTATTTGATTAACGATTTTTCCGATATCGAGCTGGATCGTCAACACGGGAAGGCCAACACCTTTGAGAATGATTCTCGCGCCAAGGCGGTGACGGTTCTTTTGGCCGTAATCGTGTTAAGCGTGCTTTCCTGCTATCCTTTGTGGCAACGGCCGTATTTTGTGCCGTTGGCACTCGTCTGGTTTTTGATTGCCACGTTTTACAGCCTGAAACCGGTGCGCTTGAAAGAACGGGGAACGGTGGGAATCGTTTTTGTGGTTATGGCGCAGCGGGTGTTGCCCGTGCTCATCATTTTTGCTACGTTTCGTTTTTGGCATCTCGGAGATGTCCTGCTTTTGACGCTGTACATTTTGTTCCGCGGATTGTCGTCCGATGTGAACCATCAGTTGCAAGATTACCACCGTGACCGGCAAACCGGTACCGCTACTTTTGCCGTGAGCAAGGGCTACCGGACGGTGCGGCGGCTTTTCTATTTTTCTTTGAGTTCCGAGCGGATTTTGCTGGCGGTTATTCTTGTTTACATGAATTTGCGGCTTCCCCTTGAATTTTGGTGGGCCAAAGGATGGCTGTATTTGTTAAGTGCCATTTATTTTGCGGCTTTAACGGTCTTTTGGCTTCGTTCCCTGCGCCATCCTGCCGAACGGCAGGCCAATCCCTTTGAGCCGGGAAGACGCGATCTTGTACAATTTTTGCATCATGCTTATCCTTCGGTTTTGCTCCCTGTTGGCCTGAATGTCCTTCTTACGTTCATGTATTTACCGTTTTTTGCGTTATTGTTGATTCAAATCATGGCGAAGCGCCTCTATTCGACCGATATTATTAAAAATAATTTTTTGGTACGAACCATAGTCAAAATTTGGAAACCGTGAGGTGATTCGCATGAAATCACTTTTAATCGCATTGCTTTTAACAACTTTTGCTTTTGCCCAGACATACATTATTCCCGATCTTCAGCGCGATGATTTCAAAAATTTCAAGACGTGGTGGACGGTGAACATCTGGGGTACCAACCACACCTGGGCCATTCCCAACGGCTATTTTATTGCCAATTTGAACAATCCGCTTGACGGCGGCCAAGGGGGCTCGTTGCAATCGGACGGCGAGGGCATGGAGAATATCGGCTTTAGTACGGCTTACACCATGATGGTGTACGGCAAAGACGACACCATCGATGCGCGTATTCGCATCAAATATTTAACGCCGCTTTTGCCCGGCAGCCGCGGCTACGGTTTGTGGCATTCGGAGGCGGTGCCCATTACCATCAATCAGGCTACCTGGTTCATGGAGCAAAAGGCAGACACTTCGTACGATTGGGCGCCGGAAGAAAACTGGTGGTACGGTCGCATTTCGCGCGGGGTTTCGGAAAGCAATGAGGTGAAGGCCACGCCTCCGGTTTCCAATCAGGAATGGCATTACTATCGGATTTACCGCAAGGGCAGGGAATTCTACGAACTGTATGTGGACGACAATCCCAATCCGCTGGTTCATGCCACGCCGGAAGATTTGGGCGGAATTCTGAACGAGGATTTCGGTTTTAATTGCTGGAATGACAATTTGGTTTATCATCACACGCAGAATGCCTATTCGGGTAACGATACCATTGAGGTTTATTACAATGGCTGGCTGGGCACCTGTACGTTTATCGTGGATTTTGTGGAAATTCTGAAAGGAAATTACAAATACGGACATTCGGTACCGCCGCAAGGGCCCGTGCGTTTGCGCGAAGTGATTAATGAAATCGACAACGGGGTAGAGGACGGTTTGTGGAAAGGGCCGTACGATTTTACGGTGAGTGGCGGGCGCTGCCTGATTTTGGCCACGGGCAAGGCGGAAAATCTGGATCAGTACGATGATGACGACGATTTGAAAATGGTTTTGGACAGTACGGATTTTGGCTACAACACGTCGCGCAGTTGGGACGGCAATACCGATGACGGGCAGCCCAAAACGATAATTATCGATACGGTTCTGAGCGCTGGTAGTCATCAATTGAGCTTTTACAGCGAGGTAACGCCGATTTTGTACGATGCCACGGTGCTGGAATTAATTCGACATGGCGGAAAAGGTGCGATTTCCGTGACAGCTAACGTGGCACCCAGGGCTATGCATGATATGTTGAAGATGGCTCTTGCTGGTGATAGTCAAGGTGCAGAAAAAATTAACCAACGTTTAATGGGCCTCCATAAGAA
>CAYXUS010000061.1:0-7766 GCA_964468415.1 uncultured Caldithrix sp. | reverse complement strand
CAGACATAATCGATGCCAATTGCGCGCAGGCGTGGCGCTAAATCGGCCAGATAGGTTGCCCAATTATTGGGATAGTTGTTATTCCAATAATCCCACCAAAAGCCCTGCAGCACCACCCGGCCGTTCCAGGGATTGGCCTGGGCAAATTGGAGAAGAAGTCCCAAAAACATCGAAAGAAAAACGAAATAATACTTTTTCATTAATCCACCCGTTTTTTGTGTCAAAAATAAAAAAATTTGTCGCATTAGTTGTGATTTAGTTTACGAATTGTTATTTTTTAGTAACTACCTTTAGTATTACGAAAATTTGGAGGAAGAAGCTATGCAAAAATTACCGCTTTTTTTGTCCGCTTTTTTATTACTATTTTCATTGAATCTTTTTGGAACCGCCACGGGGCATTATCCTTTTACGTCTCTTGGGTTCCATGATGGAACAGAAAGTAGTAATTATTCGGTGGATCCTTTTGGCCGGCAGGCTACAGGGTCCGCGAACACTCCCGATTATGATATTATTTCCACAGATCAGACAGATTTATTTGTTGTTTTTGATTACGATACCCAGAATAAGAATGTTTACCTGGTTTACACCACCGACGGTTCGGCACCGACAAAAACCAATGGTTCTGTAATTAACTGTAGCTTTGAAAAATACAATGATCCCGATCGCTGGTGGTATGGTACCATTCCTTCTCAAGCTGAAAAAACCGTCGTTAAATACATCTTTTATATTTCTGATAGTGATTTGGGTTCCGCTTACGGAAGGGTGGCTGCAGATGGATATAAGACCAGTTGGACTGAGGGTGATTCCTATTTCGGATATGCCGTGAGCGCGAATGCGAATTCGACCTACCATACGGTTTATTTTTTAGGTGATGAAGCGCATGACTGGCGATTCAACGAACATGTAGCCACAGATGGTAATAGTAATTTTTATATTTCATGGGATGATGAAACACTTTTTATTGCCGTTTTTACTACAGATCTTGATTTTACAAAAACCGATCCCGATCGATTGAATATTGGGATTGATGCCGATCCGGGTGGTACAAATGGTGACGCATCAACAGCATTTGCTGGGTACAATTTTTCGACCAATAACGACGGCCTTCACAAATTGGATTATATTGTGCAGGTGGCCGATGAATTTCCGACGAATGTAAGACTTTTTGACGGAGTAGATGGAAGTTTTGATACGGGTACCGATAAAAGCTATGTCATGCTTATGTCGCAAAGATATATTGAAATCGGAATTCCTTGGAGTGATTTGGGCGGTAGGCCTACTTCGAATTGGAGTACGATTCTTTGGACTTCTAATCACTATGATTCCTGGGTGATGTCCAGTTACCCCGTTTCAAATCCAACCGGAGATGCCTCCACTCCATTGGATGTTGTCGAATACCATACCTATAACACCGCAGGAGCCAATGTTTCTCCAGGTACCGATGGGAATGATTCTTCCCTCCCCGTTACGCTCAGTAGTTTTACGGCAGAGTTCTCAAACAATGGGGTTAACTTGCATTGGACTACCCAATCCGAGGTGGATGTTCTGGGTTACGAAATTCAGCGGGCGTTGAGTGAAGACGGCCCCTTTACGACCATTGCCTCCTATCGTGATTATGCGGAATTGCGTGCCCAGGGAAATTATTCCGCTAAAACCGATTACCAATTTACCGACGGTACAATTACTCCCGGATTTACCTATTGGTACAAGCTGATTTCTCACGATCTGGATGGCAGCCGGCAAACGTTTGGCCCTATCTCGGTTTCCGTTCAGAATAACGCGGACATTCAACCCGGTAGCGTACCCGGGCAATATCAGCTGGAGCAGAATTTCCCCAATCCGTTTAACCTTTCCACGGAAATCCGTTTTGGCATTCCCAAAACGACAAAAGATGTTCAGCCCGTTAATCTGAGCGTGTACGACATGAACGGCAAAAAGATCGTTGAATTACTCGATGCGCCGTTAAGCGCCGGTTCGTACCGTGTTTTTTGGAACGGTACGGATGCGACGGGCAAGGTTGTTCCTACGGGAATTTATTTTTATCGCCTGAGCACACCGCAATTTGTGCAGGCGCGCAAGATGTTGCTGGTCAAATAATCAATCACCCGTTTAAGGCGGAAGTTTTTCTTCCGCCTTTTTTGGTTTTCTGCTTCCGGCAGGTTTGCGGAATTCGGGCCTGCATTAATTTTTTCACGCTTGGCAGAGACCGCAGGATATTTGCATTCCCCTTTCCTACCCCCTATATTACGGATGTTCCTCCCATCCTTCCAGGTACTACGTTACTGGAGGTTTTTCCATGTTATTCAAAAGGTTTTTGTTTGTGGGAGGAATGGCTCTGTTTCTCAGTTTTTCATGCTTACCGGTTGTCGCTTCAGACCATTCTTCTGCACCGCTGGATATTAACCAGTGGATTTTGTGGCTGAGTAACGAATATACCGGTTCACACAAATCACCTGACAAAAGGTTTACGGGTTATTTTCCGCAAGGGGCGGCCGGGGTTCTCTACACAGATGATATTTGGTGGGGTGGGGTGGCCCATGACGGGCGTTCACCCGCCATTCGTGTGGGGGGAGCGAGCTACCGCTCCGGGGTAGTGCCGGGCTGGATCGTCAAAGAGGGAACCACGGAGGCCTGGCCACAGCCCGTTTCACCGTCCGATCCACGCGTGCGCATTTACAGGGTGCGTCGCGATATTTTTACGATCGATGCGGATTCATTACGTCAGGATGCCGCGGTTACTTTTAACCTTCCGTTAGAACAAATTACCGAAACATTGCTCGATTCGCTGCGGCGACGCTACATCAAAGACTGGAATGAGTGGCCGGTCGATTTGGGAGCCCCGTTTGAGGACACGGACGGCAACGGACATTACGATCCCCGGGTAGATATTCCCGGATTGCTGGGTGCCGATCAGGTGATCTGGTACGTGGTAAACGATGCGAATCCGGCCAAGACGTTGAACTTTTTGGGTAGCCCGCCGTTGGGTATTGAGCTGCAGGTTACCGCATGGGCGTATCGTTGGGGATTGAGCCAGACGGTTTTCAGACGATACCGTTTGATTAACAAATCGGGTGCGGTGATCGACTCGATGTTCTTTTCCCAATTAGCCGAGCCGGACCTGGGGGATTACAGCGACAATTTAAGTGGGTGTGATAGCGCGGCAAGTCTGGGCTTTGTGTACAACGGCCAGGCGCACGATGCCTTATTCGATTTGTATTCGATGCCGCCGCCTTCGGTGGGCTATTTGTTACTGCAGGGCCCCGCGGTTAAGGATGATACCGCCTGGGGCGTCATCGATTTTAAGCCGGTTTACGGAGTGAGAAATTTACCGATGACTTCATTTTGGTTGCACCAAACGGGAGGGTCCATCCCTTTTCCCGAATTTGGCGTGTATGAACAGGGTACACTGGATGCTTATGCCATTTTGAATGGGTATGCGATGTACTGGGGAAGCGAACTGATTCCCATGTACAAGGTAAGTGTGAAAAGACGGGAAATTACCAAATTCATGGCAAATGGCAATCCAATAACCCAACAGGGTGATATCGACGGAAAAGGCAACAGTGTGGGACCCGGGGTGCGCTATTTCTGCATGAATGCCGGTCCGTTTACGATGCAACCGGGGGAATATCAGGACATAATCATTGCCACTATCGGAGCGTTGCCCAACGCGATGGGCGATCAGTACAATTCATTAGCCCATTTGTTCAGAATGATCGGTACGATTAAGAAGGCCTATCGTGAATTTCTGGACTACGAGAATACAGAATTTACGAAGGCGTCCAGGGGCTCACTTCCCGGGGGACAAAACGAACGACCGCAGCTTACGGCCTTTCCTAATCCGTTCAATCAGTCGGTACGCCTTCATTTGTCTTTGCCTGTCGCTGGTTTTGCCAGCCTGGAGATTTACAATGTGAGCGGACAGAAAGTGCGTACGCTATTTGTGGGGCAGGTTACGAAGACTAACAACGAATGGGTCTGGGACGGAAAAGACGAGCGGGGCCGGGTTGTCCCTTCCGGACTTTATTTTGCACGTCTGCAGGGCAAAGCCCATTTTACCTCAAAAAAATTACTTCTTGTCCGATAACAAGGAATGGCTGTCTTGCGGGAGACTGAAGGATGCAAGAAAAAAATACCAGATTAGATCCTTTTTTTATTTGGGGTGAAAAGATTATTTACATACTCATTTCCGTCCTTTTGTTCATTACGGCGCTTTTTCTGGTGGTTAATTCGGCGGTAAGGTTGGTGGGGGCGCTTTCTTCCCACGATTACATTCAGGGCGCTTTGCATGTTATTGATCGGGTGCTGTTGGCTTTGATGGTTGTGGAAATCATGTACACGGTCAAGGTTTCGCTGCAATCGCACACATTGCAGGCCGAGCCCTTTTTCATCGTCGGACTTATTGCTTCCATTCGACGGATTCTGATTATTAGCGTGGAAAGTGCCTATTTGCCGGAACGATTTACTTATCACATGATCGAAATGGGGGTTCTGGGAGGCATTATTATCATTTTTTTGGTGGGCATTCTTTTGTGTAAAAAGCGCTATTGTTAAAAGAAGTTCCGAGATAAAGGCCGGATTCGGACAGTTCCGAATTCGGCCTTTTTTATTGCGTGGTTCTCGTTAAATAATTTTTTGTAGCACGTGGTATTTTTCAATAAACTTGTAACAAAATAAATAACGATGCAAGGAGAGAACCATGCACGAAAAAAGCATCGAACTTTTAAACCGGGCTGTTGCCGACGAGCTGAGTGCTGTTCATCAATACATGTATTTTCATTTTCATTGTGATGACCAGGGCTACGACCTGCTGGCCGGACTGTTCAAGCGGACGGCAATCGAAGAAATGGTGCACATCGAACGGTTGGCCGAGCGTATTTTGTTTTTGAAGGGCGAGGTAAAAATGAAAGCTTCGGCCGGAGTGCAAGAAATCCACGATGTGGAGGCCATGCTCAAATTGGCGGCCAAAATGGAAGAAAAAAGCGCCCGGGATTACAATCTTTGGGCCAACGAATGCTCGGCCAATGCCGATTCGGTTTCCAAAAAATTGTTCGAAGATTTGGTGGCCGACGAAGAACGGCATTACGATCAATACGACACAGAGCTGGACAATATGGCCAAATTTGGGGATCGCTATCTGGCATTGCAGTCGATCGAACGCAGCAAAAATGTGGCCGCCGGTACCGGTACCGAATAGTAATTCTTAAACGTACAATCTGAAAAATGCACAAACGTCACATTTTTTTGACCGGATTTATGGGAGCGGGGAAATCACGCGTGGGGCGCCAATTGGCCGCCCGCCTTAATTTCCCGTTTGTGGACACCGACAAAGAGATCGAAAAAAAGACAAGTCTTTCCATTAAAGAAATTTTTGAGACACAGGGAGAGCCTGCCTTTCGCCGGTTGGAGCGGGAGGTAATTGCACAACTGTGCGACGATCCGTTGGCTCGTGTTATTTCTTTGGGAGGCGGGGCGCTTAACGACGCCCAAACCTTTCGCAGGGTGCACGAAACGGGGGTGGTGGTCTATTTAAAGAGTTCTCCCGAACATATTTTGCAGCGTGTAAAGCATACCGACAAACGACCGTTGTTGCAGGTTGCTGCGGGGCAGGATCGCGATCGGCTTCTTTTACGGCGCATCGAAGAGTTGCTGGCGCAGCGTGAGCCGATTTACGCCCGGGCCGACATTATTATCCAGCGCGACGGGCTGGAAGCGGAGGAAGCCGCAGAGCGTATCTTGGGGGAACTCCAAGACTGGTGGGGAAAAAGCAATGCGTAAAATCGATGTAAAATTATCACACACAACGTATCCCGTTTACATTGGAGATGGGATTCTGCAAACATTTAACGATGTTTTGCGCCGCCATTATCAGGGCGACCAAATTGCGGTGATTACCAACCGGACAATTTTCGGTTTACACGGCCAGAAATTAATGGAACAGCTTCCGCAGGATGCGCAACTTTTGACTATTTTTGTTCCCGACGGGGAACAGGCCAAATCGTTTGCCCATTTGCAGGAAGTGTACACCCGCCTGCTGGAGAACCGCTTTGAACGTGGTGCGTTGATTCTGGCTTTTGGCGGCGGCGTGGTGGGAGATTTGGCCGGATTTGTGGCCGCTACCTATTTGCGGGGGGTGGCTTTTGCTCAGGTGCCAACCACATTATTAGCCCAGGTCGATAGCAGCATTGGCGGCAAAGTGGGCATTAACCACCCCCTGGGTAAAAATTTGATAGGCGCTTTTAAGCAACCCCTGTTTGTATTTAGCGATACGGCCTTGCTGCAAACTCTGAACGATTCCGAAATACGTTGCGGCATGGGTGAGGTCATCAAATACGGCCTGGCCTTAAATGCGACGTTGTTTTCCTATCTGGAAGAGCATCTGGATGTTGCCTTGCAGAGGAAGGGCGAAGTTCTGCAATATTTGGTAGAAGCGTCTGCAGCCGAAAAAATAGCCATTGTGGAACAAGACGAAAAAGAGGCCGGGCTGCGCATGGTGCTTAATTTTGGTCACACCTTTGGCCATGCGTTGGAGGCCGAATATCATTTCGGGCAAATTAAGCATGGCGAAGCGGTTATTCTGGGCATGAAGTGCGCCCTGCACTATGCCCGTCAAATCGATTTGCTGCCGGTGGAAGAATACCAGCGGGGCATGGCATTGCTTAACCGGGTTCCCATTCCGTTTGAACCGGCCGTTCTGGACATTGAAGCTCTGGTAAAACGGATGACATTGGACAAAAAGGTAAAGCAAGGCCGCGTGCGCCTGGTGCTGATTGACCGCATTGGGCACTACGTTTTTCACACGGCGGAGAACACCCATTTGCTAAAGAATGCATTCGAAGTTTTATTGAATTCAAATTTCCGGTAAATTGTCGTGACAATTGCTTTGAACAATAAATTTTAGAACGGAAATTATTTTGACAATGTGGTGAGGGCATAAGGATGCGCATTACTTTTTTAGGCACGGGCACATCGGGAGGGGTGCCCATGATTAACTGCAATTGTGCAGTGTGCACTTCCGCCAATCCCAAAAATAAACGCTTGCGCAGCTCCGTAATGGTAGAAGTAAACGATACGATTTTACTCATCGATACCTCTACCGATTTGCGCCAGCAATTGTTACGTCAGCCGTTTCCCCGAATTGATGCGATTTTGTACACCCACGCCCATGCCGACCATATTTTTGGCCTGGATGAAATTCGCCGGTTCAACTATTTGATGCAAAAACGTCTGCCTGCGTATGCCCACCCCAAAACCATGGAACGCCTGCTGAAGATTTTTGACTATGCCTTTGCCGAGCCTCATGTTCCCGTCGTAAAAGGGGTACCCAATTTGGCACCGTTTGTAATCGAAGGGCCTTTTGAAATTAACGGCATTTCCGTGGTCCCCATCCCGTTGCAGCATGGAAGTCAGGAAATTTACGGTTACCGAATCGGGAATTTTGCCTATTGCACCGACGTAAATCGCATTCCTGCGGAAAGCTACTCCCTGCTTGACAATCTGGAAATTCTGGTGCTGGATGCATTGCGCGAAAAGCGTCACCCCTCCCACTTTAGTCTGGGGGAGGCGGTTAGTGAAGCACGAAAAATAGGAGCAAAACGCACCTATTTTACCCACATCAGCCACATTCTGGATCACGAGCGGCACGGGAGCCGTTTGCCCAAACAGATGGCCTTTGCCTATGACGGTCTGGTGCTGGAATGCGACTGACGCGAGAGGATGATGAATGGTGGCCTTTGCCTGCAAATCAAGCGGCAAAACAGAATAGT
>CAYXUS010000060.1:0-2990 GCA_964468415.1 uncultured Caldithrix sp. | reverse complement strand
AATAGCGCCCAGTCGGAAAAAACATACCAGGCATAACGCTGCCGCTGATGTTTTCCCGCTTCGCTACTATTGATTTTTTGCTCGGCAAGTTCCACTCCGCTCTTGATTAAGAGCCCCTGGCGAGGAGAGTAGTGGATGCGTCCCTGCAGGCCGTTTTCCCGGTTAAAATGAATGCTGTGTAACGGTACAAAGTTCGTGAGCACCGTCGGATCATCGTAGGACATCCATTCGTTGCGCACGTAAGTTTGCACAAATATTTCACCGTGGGCCGTACGCCGTAGCCAACGCAGATAGCCCAGGGTGTTATTTAGATGGAGGCGTGCACGGTTGTTTGATTCTGCGGTCTCTCCTTTAAATGAAGAGGCTGCACCGCCATCCCGGTAGAAATTCGACAGGTAAACTTTAAACGAATTGAGGGGTAAACCGTCAAAAACCGCCTGAAAGCTTAGAAAGCGGTGACGAAAATCCCGGTTGCGCAAACGTACCTCTTTGCCTTGCCACGGCGTGGTGTAATGGTTCAGGCCGTCGGCAAAATTCGCCGTGATTAACGTGCGCAAATGGATTGGCCGGAGAGGCAAATGTACATTAGTGCCCAGCGATTGGTTTTCAAGGGAAGAATGGGTCACACGCGTACGAAAGGCAAACCGTTCGGATGGCTGAAGTGGCCGAAGGTTGATCGTACCCCCGATCGCCCCGCTTCCTCCGAACAAAACATTGCTTCCACGGTAAATGTCTGCCTCGGCCAGGTCGTTTCCCGTAATTTGTCCCAGATCCGCGCTGCCCAATTGCAAATTATTTAAGGGAATACCATCGAATAAAATTTGGGTTTGGCTCGCGGCCATACCCCGCATGGAAATGGCAGCCAATTGTCCCGGTGGCCCGTACGATTTAACGAAAATGCCGTTTTGTCGGGCCAATGCATCCTTTAGGGTTTGGGGAATGCCTTCTTTGTCTAAAGGAATGCGTGTTTGATGGGCAGGAACATTTAAAGGCGTGTTGTCTCCCCGGGCACGCACAACCGTAATAAAGGTGGTTTGATCGATTGGGGTTAGGTACACAATGCCCCGTTTTAGTGTCTTGCAGGAGATTTGTTCGGTAAAATAACCCGGTGCTTGTAAAACAAAACTCTCCGGAGCATGGGTGCAAAAGTCTTTTAACCAAAACAGGCCCTGTCGGTTGCTCCGCAGGGTGTCGGAATGGGCGATAAGCAATGCGTTCGGTACGGGCTTTTCGCTCCACACGTCCAGCACACGTACTGCTTGCCTGCCATCAATACTCCAAACAGGATGAATAAAACCCAGAACTAAGATGCTCATCAAAAGAAACCGTTGCACGTACCTTACCTGCTAAGTTGTTTAACGATGATTCCAGCAACGGGAAGTTTGCGACAAAAAAGGGGATGAAAAAGGCCTGTTAGAGAAGGTCTGATTTACGCCCACCTTTCACCCGCGTGAAACAATGTGAGCGTCCCCTTTTCAGTCGGTCTCCTGACTTTGGGATCGTCCTACTTACCGAGCCTTCCCATCCCGCATTGGCGGAACAGTGGCGTGTGTTCGGCTTTCGTCCCCCATCACAGTTGCGGGGCAGTGGCGGATTTTCACCGCGCTTCCCGTTACTGAAAGGGTTCTTACTGTATTTCAAGAAAAGAACGCGTGGATAATATAATCGGTTGTTCAAAAATTTACAAAAAATTTTTGAACCTGTTGCGCAAACTACGTGAATTAAAATACTTGAACAAGTAAAAACGGAGACTTACATTATTTTATGTTTCATATTAACAAGGGCCTTGCCATGGAAAATTTAACCACCCTGAAAGATGTACTCGAATACATCCACAAAAAGTACCCGGATCGTCCTGCCGTTACTTTTGTGGGAGACACACCACTTACTTATCACGACCTCTACCAGAAAGTGGCCGAGGTTAAGGCTTACATGCAAAGCATCGGCATTAAAAAGGGGGATCATGTGGCGCTTTTGAGCGAAAGCATGCCACATTGGTCCGTGGCATATTTTGCCATTACCACGATGGGCGCCGTGGCTATTCCTATTTTGCCGGATTTTCATCCTAACGAAATCGTGCACATTATTCGCCATGCACACAGCAAGATGGTTTTTGTTTCCGAAAGTTTACTTCCCAAAATTGAAGATGCCAAACTGGATGAAGTAAAAAAAATAGTGCTCATCAATACCCTGGAACCACTTGAAAAGGAAGAGAGCAAAGACGCACTGAAAGAAATTATCGATAAAGGTTCCAAAGAAATTTCCAAGTTAAAGCAGGCCGCATTGAAGATGGCCCAAAAGGAGAAAGCAGAGCCGACCCATCCCCGGCCCGATGACTTAGCCGCTATTATTTACACATCGGGAACTACCGGAAATTCCAAAGGCGTAATGCTTACCCATCGCAATCTGGTGTCGAATGCCCAGGCTATCCTGAAAATTGTAGATGTTGATTTTAATGATCGTTTGCTTTCGGTATTGCCCTTGTCGCATGCGTACGAAAAAACGATCGGGATGATCGCTCCCTTTATTCAGGGGGCAAGCATTCATTATTTCCCCAAGCCGCCGACGCCCCGATTGCTCATTACGGCCTTACAGCAAGTGCGCCCCACGGTAATGCTTATTGTACCCCTGATTATCGAAAAAGTGTACAAGACACGTATTCAACCCGAATTGAACGGGAAATTTATTTTGCGTACCATGCAAAAAATTCCGGGACTCCGCAAATTCATCCTTAAAAAAGCCGGACAGAAGCTTCTGCAATCTTTTGGCGGTGCCCTGCGTTACATGCCAATTGGCGGGGCATTGCTGGCGCCGGATGTGGAGGAATTCCTCTACACTGCCGAATTTCCCTATGCCGTTGGCTACGGGCTGACCGAGACCTCCCCGCTAATTGCGGCGATGGTTCCCGGGGGGCTCAAGCTGCGTTCAACGGGCCCGGCGGTTCCGGGCGTGCAACTTAAAATTCATGACCCCGATCCTCAAACCGGTGT
>CAYXUS010000059.1:0-2346 GCA_964468415.1 uncultured Caldithrix sp. | reverse complement strand
ACTCGGCAACCGGCGGCCCTTCCCCCCTTTCCTTTTTCTTTTTTCCTTTTTCCTTTTTCATTCCTCCGTGCCACCACGAAGTGGCCCCCGCAGGGCAGGCATCCTACGGATAATTTTTCTTTTTTCCTTTTTCCTTTTTCCTTTTTCATTCTCTCCCCATTGCCTTAACCGCATTCGGCGGGCCGTTCTGCCGGGAGGCTTATTTGAGTAAAATCAGCTTTTGGGCCGTGCGGAATGTTGCCGTGCGAAATCGGCAAAAGTAAATGCCGGAAGGTGCCGTGTCTCCATTTTCTTTTCGGCCATTCCAGCGAAACGTGTGTACGCCCGCTGGCAGGTTTCCCCGATACAATGTACGCACCAGACGACCGGTCATGTCGTAAATGGCAAGCGTAATGTGCGCCGCATGCGGTAATCCCACTCGAATATGCGTTGCGGGATTAAAAGGATTCGGGAAGCTCGGAAAAAGGACGAATGTGCGAGGTCGTAGCGTCGGAACACTTTTCAGATGTGCCACCCAGTTGCCCATTGTGCCGTCGGGATTACTGTTTTGAGCGTAAATATCTCCGGAGTCGCTTCGTTTGTCTGTCCAGGCAAAGAACAACTGATTGGACGGATTAAGTGTCAGTACCAGGTCGTCCTTTTCTCCGAGGCTGGCTGCCGAAAGGGTGACCGGCCCCCATAAAAAATTCCCGGCAGGGTCGAGTAAAAAATCTTTTACGGCATCGTCGTACGTGTTAGCCGCGGATGATTGGAAATAAGCAATGTATTCGCTGGTATCGGTTCCGGCGCATCGTACAAAAGAGATTGAACGCTCTCCCAAAGGAATAAAAACCTTTCCGTCATCGCCCCACAACCGATTGCCCTGGGCATCCAGACGTTGACCGTAAATACCAAATTGATTCTGGCTGCTGTTTTCTTCCAGCCAAAAAGCAAACAAGGCATTCAAACTTTGATTAAAAGCAATGGATGGCGCCATGTGCAGTCGCGAGGCGGTAAGCGCCGTTTTAATGCCGTTCAAAGGAAAAACCAAACTTCCGTCGGCTGCTACGTGCCCTACTTCTACGTAGCTTTCCGCTGAAGTCGGTTGTTCGGCCCAGGCTGCAAAAGCTCCGCTGTTGCCGTCGGGAATCAAGACCGGATCGTAATAAACCGGAATGTGTTCATTGTCGTAAATGAGCACGCCGGTTTCGCCCCAGGCAAACGTTCCCTGAGGCGTAATCTTTTGTAAAAGCAGAAAAACTTTGGTGGCAGGATAGGAACCAATTACATTTTTCCAGAGCACAATAACACTATCATTTGCCGCGGAGATAATTTGCGGGTGGTTGGCATTGCCGCCTTGTTGCCCGGTAATGACAATACCGTTTTCGCCCCACATTTTTGCACCGTCTGATGAGAGCTTTTGCAAAGCCACCACATCGTTATCGCCCGAACGCGTCCAGGTAACCACGTAATTCCCCGCCGTGGTTACGGTAACTTTAGGCGACATTTCACTTTCGGAATTGACCGCGGGAGAAAGGCAAATGCCGTCCGGGCCCCAGAGAAATTCGCCCGACGGGGAAATTTTGTAGGCAAAAACATCCCAACCGTTTTCCGAACCGTTGCGAATATCGTTAAAGACCAAAATGGCGTTGTCGTCTTGATCTACTGTCAGGTCATAGTCGGTAACCCAGGTGTCTTGCGGGTGGTCGCTAATCAAAAGGCCGTCAATGGTCCAAACCTTTTCTCCGTTTCGGGTAAGCCGTTGCAGGTACACCGCATAATTTCCGCTGCGGTTGTCGTACCACGAAATGTAACACCCGCCGTCGGAGGTCGCCCCGATTTTGGGCACAACCTGATCTCCGGCAAGGGCCACGATCGCGGTATTCTGGGTGGAATCGCTGGACCATTGGGCCCAAACGGATGGCATAAAAGAGAGCAAAATAATAAAGAAAACAACATTCCAACGCATAGCGGCCTCCGCTTCTTTTTTCATTCTTCCTAATTTAGATGTCAGAGAGGAAAAAGCAAGAAGAAATTGGCAAATTGGGCGTGAAAATTTTTGTACGGATAGGATTAAAATCCCAGCAACTTGCCGCCCTGGTAAAAAAGAAAACTGAACAACCAGGCCAGAGTTAATCCCAGAACAAGAATAAAACCGGTGACCCGCCAGGAACGTGATTCGGCACGAATGGCTGAAATGGTGGCCACACAGGGGGTGTAAAGCAGGGTGAAAATCATAAAGCTCATGCCTTTTAACGGCGTTAGAGCGGCCGCCAGTTGCGTAGAAGGGTCTCCTCCGTAAATAACCGCCAGCGAGCCAACTACGATTTCTTTGGCGATAAGGCCGAAAAGCAAAGCGATAATTTC
>CAYXUS010000058.1:0-22501 GCA_964468415.1 uncultured Caldithrix sp. | reverse complement strand
TCCGCTTTCTGAAACGGCCTTATCCCTTGACATGCCCCTATTCCGATTTGATTGACATGCTTTTGATCTTCCCCGCTTCGCTCTTTTCCAAAAACGTGGAAAATGTTGGCGCATTCAGAATAAATCGTTTTTCCCTTATAGTGGCATAAAGCGAATACCGTAACAGGGTTTCAACGCCAAGCATAATCATATTGAGCAATGGCTTAATATTCTGCCGGTGAAATCAGTTTTTTCACAATAGGTGTACCTTTTCCCGCGCTTTAAGCCATTCGTACAAACGCGCGGCCACATCCGGCCCGCCCAATGCGGAATCTGTAATGACGATTTTACGCGGTTTCCTTTTCCGGGACGTTTTCGGGTTGTTGCGACAAGAACGAAAAGAATCCGGTGAGGGTTTCCACCGCCGGTTTGAGTAAATTGGCATCCAGTTGCAATTGCCCACTGTGCAAATTGCCTACACCGCCGCCCCCCATTAACAGGTACAAGCCGGGGACTTTGCTCAGGTAAAAGGAAAAATCGTCGGAGCCCAACGAGGGCTTTTCCGGCTCCATTAGCGGAGTGCCTTTGCGGTGAGTCTTCAAAAATTCGGCAAATTGTGCGCTAAGGTAACGATCGTTTACCGTAGCCGGACAATTGGTAGGAAAGGTAACATCGATGTCTATTTTGTGCAGTGCGGCAAAATCGGCAGAAAACGCCCGAATCAGGTCAAGAGAATTCGCCAGAACCTGATTATCCAACGTGCGCAAAGTGCCACGCAAAACCACCTCGTCGGGAATGATATTGTGCGTCGATCCCCCGTGCACCGAGCCAAAGGCCAACACGACCGTTTCACGAGGATCGGTTTTTTGCCTGACAAGTGCCTGTAATTGAACGACGTATTGACCGGCAATGTGAATTAAATCGGCCGTTTCATACGGCCGGGAGGTGTGTCCCCCGGGGCCTTTTAAAGTAAGGTGCAACGAGGTGGACGAAGCCTGCACCGCGCCGTGAAAAAGAACGAAGGTTCCCGTGGGCACCTGGGGCTGCACATGCAAGGTAAGAATGCTCCGAACCCCCTGCCAGATCTTTTCCTGCACCACCTTCTCCGCCCCACCCGGGGCCGCTTCTTCTCCCGGCTGGAAGACGACGCGCAACGTTCCGTTTAACGCCTGCGGATTTTCCGAAAAATACTTGAGCAACCCCATCCCGATGGTGGTGTGAAAGTCATGTCCGCAGGCATGCATTACCCCGGGACGCTGCGAAACGATGGCATGGCTCCTTTCTTCTTCAATCGGTAAGGCGTCGATATCGGAGCGAAACGCAAAAATTCGCGCGTTGTTTGTTCCCACATCGGCGTAGCCCCCGGTTTTAAGCCCCTCAAATCGATGAAAGGGAATTCCCCACTCCTGCAAAACAGAGGCGATGAATTCCGTCGTATCATGCTCTTCGAACGATAACTCGGGATTTTGATGCAGGTGTTTTTGAATGCGAAAAAGTTGTTGCCAGTCCATTTTGTTTTCCTTGTCCGGCCTGCCACCTTTGTGGCTTGCCACTTTTGTTGGCTTGCCACCTTTGTTGGCTTGCCGCTTTTGCTGGCCTGCCACTTTTGTTGGCTTGCCACCTTTGCTGGTCTGCCGCTTTTAGGCGTTCAGACGTTCCGTTTCGTGAATCATTTGCAAAAATGTTTGTTCATCGATGATGGGAATGCCCAATTGTTTGGCCTTGTCATATTTGGAACCGGGATCGGCACCGGCCAGAACAAACGATGTGTTTCGCGAGACCGACGAGGCCACTTTGCCGCCATGTTTTTCGATTAGCTTGGTCGCCTCGCTCCGCTTAAGATGGGGCAAAGTGCCGGTTAAGACAAAGACCTTGCCTTCCAATTCGTTGCCTATTGTCTCCTCTTCTTCCGCTTCCGTGCGCACTCCCGCCTTAATCAGTGCCTCAATCACTTTTCGATTACGTTCGTTTTTAAAGAATTCCACAATGCTTTGCGCCATTTTTTCGCCGATGCCTTCAATCTGTTCCAGTTCCTCAAACGAGGCATTCATCAGGGCCTGCAACGATTTGTACTTTTTGCTTAAAATTTTGGCGGCAGTGCTCCCGATGTAGGGAATGCCCAGAGCAAAAATCAGGCGATCCAGTGGTTGTTGTTTGCTCCGCTCGATGGCCCGCATCAAATTTTCCGCACTTTTATCTCCCATGCGTTCCAGCCTGGCCACTTCTTCCTTTTTAAGATGGTAAATATCGGCAATGGTTTTGATGAGCCCCTTGTCCACCAGCATGTCTACCAGAGCCGTACCCAACCCTTCGATGTCCATGGCACCCCGGCTGGCAAAATGTTCGATGCGTCGTTTGATTTGTGCCGGGCATTCCAGATTGGGACAGCGAATGGCCACTTCACCTTCAAGCCGGATAAGCGGGGTACCGCATACCGGACAATTTTTAGGAATTTCCACCGGTTTGGGCGGATGTTTGCGTTTCTGCTTGTTCACCCCAACCACTTTGGGAATAATATCCCCGCCTTTCTCAATAAAGACCCAATCGCCTTCGTGGATGTCCTTGCGCATAATTTCGTCCACATTGTGCAAAGTAGCCCGGGAAACCGTAGTGCCCGCCAATTGCACCGGACGCAACTCGGCTACCGGCGTTACGATGCCTGTGCGTCCCACCTGCCACACAATGCGCTCCAACAGGGTTTCCACGCGGATGGCTTTAAATTTGTAGGCAATGGCCCACCGCGGACTTTTAGCGGTTGCACCCAACTGCGCCTGCTGATCCAGATCGTTTACTTTTACCACCACCCCATCGATTTCGTAAGGCAAACTGTCGCGTTTGGCCTCCCATTCCTTTACAAATTCGAACACTTCATCCAGCGTTTGGCACAAACGGAAATGGGGATTTACCGGAAAGCCCAGTTCGCGCAATTTCAGCAAATTGTCGTAATGTTTCTTCTGCACAAATCCGGGGGTGTCCGAATCCAGATAATAGGCCCAGAGACTCAGCCCGCGTTTGGCCACAATTCTCGGGTCTTGCAATTTTAACGAACCGGCCGCCGCATTGCGCGGATTGGCAAACAACGTCTCTCCCGCTTCTTCCCTTTCCTGGTTCAAACGCTGGAAAGCCTTTTTAGACATGTAAATTTCGCCGCGTACTTCAAAAAATTCGGGGATGTCATTGCCCCTCACGCGCAGGGGAATGGCCCGAATGGTGCGTAAGTTCGGCGTAATGTCGTCTCCCTGCACCCCGTCGCCCCGGGTTAGCCCGCGCTCAAAGTGTCCGTTACGGTAATGCAGGCTAATGGCCACCCCGTCAATTTTCAATTCGGCTACGTATTCCACTTTTTGGCCTTTCAGGGCACTGCGCACGCGTTGGTCAAACTCCCGGAATTCCTGCTCGCTGTACGTATTGGCCAGCGAAAGCATCGGCTTACGATGGGGCACGGTAGGAAACTCTTTGATGGGTTGGCCGCTTACCCGTTGCGTGGGCGAATCGGGTGTGATGAGTTCGGGGTGGGCTTTTTCCAGCGCTTCCAATTCTTTCATTAACTGATCGTATTCGTAATCGCTGACGGATGGCTGTGCCAAAACGTAATATTCGTAGTCATATTTTTCGATTAGCTTGCGTAATTCCTGAATGCGTTTTTTGACATCCACGGCTTGGTCCTCCTCAATGCTGGCAGTAGTCGGTAAAATTTATCCCCATAAGCTTTGATGAACAAATTTTTATTTTGGGAAATTCCGTGCAGCAAATGTCCCGAACGGCCCAGGGTTACGGCCAATTTTGATTCTTCGCCGATTTTTAATATTTTTAGCCGTTCACAGGATTAAGCGGAGAGAGAATGATTACCGAAGCCATCAAAATTCACGATCGTTACCAATTCGAAGTAAAACTCAATTATTTATTTGAAAAAGAGAACAAGGTTTCTTCGTACAAAGTGGAATTTTTCGTTTTTGTGCCTAACAGTCTGGGCATCAACTATTCCACATATTCCAAAAAAGATTTTTACTCCGATGTGCAAAGTTACATCCGGTTCAAAACTCCGGTCTATTTTCTGGAACAAATTGCCACTTTTCCCGATTCTCCCCTGAACAAGTTAGAAAATGCCTTTCGGGAATTGGTACGCCAGACCAACAAAGAAACGATACGCAATTACGAATACCACCTGCAAATGTTCAGCAGCATCCTGAAAAGTGCCATTCGCGATCACGTCGCCTTTATTACGCACAAAAAGGATGCGAACGAAATTTTGCAGCTCGCACAAAATTACGTGCAAACCATCCGCACCATTATTACCCGTTTCCGCGAATTGGGTAACATTATCAACGTACCGGTCATTTCATCGGAAGTTTTTTCCATTTTCCTTTTTGCCGATGAATACAACAGCCTGCTCATCGAAAAATACGGATTCCGGCTGCTAAATTTTCTGGACAAACAAAAAATAGAGCACGAAGCGTTCAAAAAGGCCATGCTGGAATTCATCGCCCGGGAAATCGATTACCGCAAAAGCAAGGGCTACGAATCCATTCCTTGCGAACATTCCGACAACGAAAAGGTCATCTTCCGTTTCAGCGTTTTAAAGAAATATCTGGAAAGCGTCCTGTTTGTCGATGCTTCGGTAAAACCTGAAGGGCGCCTGCTGGAACAGCTTTTCATGGGAATTGCCGCCGGCATTGCCATGCTTTTTGCCACCACCGTGGCGTTTTGGGGACATTACGTGTACGGAAATTACACTTTGCCCATTTTTATTACGCTGGTCATCAGCTACATGTTTAAGGATCGCATTAAAGAATTGACCCGCATCTATTTTACCAGCAAAGTGCTTACGTTTTTGTTTGATCATCGAATTAAAATTTACACCGACAAAAAGACGCGCATCGGCCTATTCCGGGAGAGCTTCAATTTCATCAAGCGCAAAAATATTCCGGCCGCCGTGCTAAAAATCCGGAACATGTTCCGTACCAAGGAATTCGACAGTAAATTCTCGCGGGAGCACGTTTTTCTTTACCAAAAACAAATCGAACTTTCCCCGAAAATTTACCAAAAAATTTATCATGATTACCCTATTTCGGGGATTAATGACATTTTGCGCTTCAATGTTTCCAAATTTCTGGTTAAAATGGACAACCCGGACAAGCCGATTTTTGTGTTGACTTCCGACGGCTACAGGCAAGTTAAGGCCCAGCGGGTGTACCATTTGAATATGGTTATTCGATATGTGGTTAAACAAACGGTTCATTACGCGCGTTACCGCATTGTGCTGACCAAGAAGGGTTTAAAGCGCATCGAGAAGGTAGTAACCGACAGTGAGAAATTAGCACCATAAAAAAAGGCAGCCCGAAAAGAGCTGCCTTTTTACAGAAAAAATTTACATTAACCGTCCGGATGGAGTCTTTTGTATTTTTCCATTAATTCTTCTTTGGTTTCCTGATGGTTCGGATCCGGTTGGCAAGCATCCGTCGGACAAACAGCGGCACACTGCGGTTCATCGTAGAAGCCAACGCATTCCGTACACAGGTCCGGATTAATAATGTAAATAGGATCGCCTTCTGTAATTGCCTCGTTCGGGCATTCCGGCAGGCAAGCATCGCATGCAATACAATCATCAGTGATGTAAAGTGCCATGGTCACTCCTCTTCATTTAGTTAAATTTGTGATGATTTATTTATTATTCGACGAGTTTGAACCCGACTTTTAAAATGACCTGATATTCCGTTACCTTGCCATCTTTTACCGCACCGCGTTGTTCCACCACCTGAAACCAGCTGATGGCTTTTACCGTTTCCGCAGCCTTGGCGATGGCATTTTTAATGGCATCTTCGTAACTTTCTTTCGAAGTGCCCACCAATTCGATTAATTTATAAGTATCACTCATTTACATCCCCCTCTTTGTTGTACGGAGAATATAACAAATTGAATGATTTAATACAAAACCTAATTTTAAAATTGGAAGAAATAATTTTTTCTAATTTTCTAAAACACGAACAATTTCGTAAAGTTCCCTGATGATTTTTTTGATAATTTGTCCGTCCACTTTTTGGGGAGATTGCTCTGCGTTTGACGGGCTTTTGGATTTGGCCGCGGCGGCGGAATGGTCCGGCTTTGCCTGAGTGGCACGGGCCAATGGATCGATTTTGTACTTTTGATTCAAAATTTTATTCGCTCCCCGAATGGTAAATCCTCGTTCGTACAACAGATGTTTAATGTCATGAATAACCTGCAAATCCTGATCGCTGTACCGCCGACTTCCTCCCGGGGATTTGGCCGGATTGAGCGCATCGAACACCGTTTCCCAGTAGCGCAAAACGGATTGGGGCAGTTCAAAATATTCGGCCACCTGCCCGATCGAATAGTAAGGCTTTTTTTGATCCATCATTTGGCGTTTCGTTTTTTTGCTGTGTGTTTTCTCTAAAATTAATAGTAAATTATTAAAAATCAACAAAAATTACCAAAAAGCCAACCGGGTACCCTGCCCTGCGGCATGGCTTGACTCATGTTAAATAAAAATTTATTTTGCGTTTTGCTTTGTATTTTCGGAATAGCATATTCTAACAAAGGATTGGAGCGTTTATGGACAAGAAAAAATTCAAACCGTATGTTCCACCCGACAGCACCCTTCCCGAATTAACCATTAAAGCCGTTGTTTTAGGTGTATTAATGGCGATTATTTTGGGTGCGGCCAATGCCTATTTGGGGATGAAGGCCGGATTAACCGTAGCCGCCACATTTCCTGCCGCTGTGGTGGCCATCGCGGCTTTGCGGCCTTTTAAAGGAACCATTCTGGAAGAAAACATCGCACGTACCACTGCCTCCGTTGGAGAGGCTCTGGTTGCCGGGGCCATTTTTACCATTCCGGCCTTTGTCATCAGCGGCGTGTGGGATCACCTGCACTATCTGGAAAGTACGTTGATCATGCTGGTCGGTGGTACCCTGGGCGTGTTGTACGTTACTTTGTTGCGGCGCAGTTTGGTCGAAGAAGCCGATTTGCCCTTTCCCGAAAGTGTGGCTGCGGCCGAAATCGTAAAAGCCGGCCAGGGCGGTCAATCCGGAGCCGGTTCCGTATTTTTAAGTATGGGTCTGGCTGCGCTCTGGGAATTGGTGAAGAACTCCAATGGTATTCAACTGGTGCATGATTTTACAAACAGCTATTTTATGATGGCGAAATCAAAGATTGAAATGTTCGGGCAAAAGATGGCCTACGGCGGTGGTTTTTTGTTCGAAACTCCGGCAGCCTCGCCGGCCCTTACCGGTGTGGGCTTTATCGTGGGGCTGCGCGTTTCGGCCGTGCTCTTTGCCGGAGCCCTTATCGGCTGGATTGTTCTGGTGCCACTGGGCATTTTTATTAATCCGGCGCTGGCCAGCCACGTACAGGCCGGGCACTCCTGGATCGATGTTGCCAATCAGGTGTGGATGAAGCAAATTCGGCCGTTTGCCGTGGGCACGATGATTGTTGCCGCTTTTTACACATTGTACACCTTACGCAACTCACTGTTTGCAGGAATCACAAAAGCCATTCAGGATTTAAAGGCCAAAAAGACCGGCGAGAAAGAAGTTTCCCGTCTTGAAATCGACCTGGATTTCAAGAAAGTTGTTATTGCCATTCTTTTGATTGGTGTGCCTCTTTACTTTTTGTACGAATTTTTTGCCCGTTCTATCGGCAGCGCCTTGCTGCTTACGGTAATCATGTTAATTTTGGGCTTTTTATTTGCGGCTGTGGCCGGCTATCTGGTCGGACTGGTGGGAAGTTCAAACAACCCCATTAGCGGCTTAACGCTTAGTTCTCTGCTTATTGCCGCCGTTTTGCTTGTGTTGCTGGGTGTTACCGGCAACCACGGTGTGATGGCCGTGTTGGGTGTGGCCGGAGTCGTTTGCACTTCGGCTGGCATTGCGGGCGATATGACTCAGGATTTGAAAGTGGGACACATTTTAGGCGGTACTCCGTGGAAAATGGAGCTCGCCGAAATCATCGGTGTGGTGGCCGCAGCGCTTATTCTGGTTTTCCCCATGATTGCCATGGATCAGGTTTACCACATCGGTAGCGCCAACTTACCGGCACCGCAGGCCGGATTGATGGCCTTAATGGCCAAGGGAATTGTCGGCGGCGAGATGGCCTGGCCGCTGGTTATTGCCGGTATGTTTTTTGCCATCGGCTTAATCATGGTCAGTTCCCCTTCTCCCATGCTGATTGCCGTGGGCATGTATTTGCCCTTCCATTCCACTGCTGCCATTTTTGTCGGTGGAATCATTCGCTGGATTCTGGACACGATGTTAAAGAAACGTAAGGCGACGGATGCCCAACGTACCAGCGCAGAGAACAAAGGTATTTTAATTTCTTCCGGTTTGATTGCCGGCGAGGCCCTGATGGCGGTAATTCTGGCTTTTATCGTTCTGGGAGAACGGCTTTCGAGTTCGGTTCCCACGATCAATGGCGAAAAGGTAAGTTCTTTAAAATATTTTGCCTACCAAACCCTTGGTGTGCATCACCCCAGCGCTCTTCTGGGATTGCTGGTGTTCGTGGGGTTGGTCTATTTGCTGGTGACCGTTCCTTTAAAAGCGGCTCAAAAAGAATCGTAATCAAAAATCAAAAGCCTTCCGATTTTTCGGAAGGCTTTTTTAACAAACCGTTTGGAATCGTACACACATGGATGAAAAAAAGCCTGATTTTTACCAACTCATCCCCATTCGTCTTTTTGAATGGGAAGTTGATGAAAAAACGCAGAACGTTATTGTTATTCGCCCCAAGTTCACTTCAAAATGGGGCAAAAAAATCCTGTTGCCGCTTTTGGGCAAACAAAATTTCCGCATTAAATTAGACCCCTTGGGCAGCATTGTGTGGAAACACTGCGACGGTGAACACACCATTCGGGACATCCTCGAATTGCTGCAAACCAATTTCCCGGACGAGGAAGACTTGCCCAAGCGTCTGACAATGTTCATCCACCAATTGGTGCGGGAAAAATTCATCCAATTGTTGCAAAAGGTTTCAAAAGAAGCCTCTACTCCTCAAGGATAAACATCTTTTCTTCCCGCTCAATCACCTCCCCGATAATTTCTGCCCGGTAGGGATAGCTCGTTTTGCTCAAAGCTTCCTGCATTTTCAACGCTTCTGCCCGCGGCATGGAAAAAATCAATCCTCCATTGGTTTGCGGATCGAACAACACGCAGTATTTGGGGTTCATGGCGTCTTCTTCCCGCGTAAAAATTTCGTCTTTCAAATGCAAAATATTGCCATGCAGCCCTCCGGGCCAGCTGGAGTGATCTTCGTGGATGCGTTCGAAAGCCTCAAAACGCGGAATGGCATTAAGCTGCAAACGTACCGAAAGATCGGGATTGCCGTTGAGCATTTCGCCAATGTGTCCGGCCAGGCCAAATCCCGTTACGTCGGTACAGGCATGCACGATAAGGTCGTTTTCCTGACAGACCTGCACAGGCAGGGCATTAATAACCCGCATACTGGCAACCACTTCTTCTTCGTCTTTTGGCGTGGCCTTGCCATGCATGCGATGCGTGGTCACCACTCCGGTACCGATGGGCTTGGTTAACACCAGTACATCGCCCTTTTGCAGGGTATTATTGCGCCAAATTTTATCGGGGTGTACAATCCCGGTAACGGCCAATCCGTACTTTACTTCCTGATCTTGAATGGAATGTCCGCCGGCCACCACGCAATTCACTTCCAGGGCCTTGTCCATCCCGCCCTGCAAAATTTTAGCCACGGTTTCCGTGGAAACTTTGCCCTGATGAAAGCCCAAAACATTCAAGGCCTGAATGGGCGTACCGCCCATAGCAAACACGTCGCTAATGGAATTGGCGGCGGCAATTTGTCCGTAAATGTACGGATCGTCCACAATGGGAGTAAAAAAATCGACCGTTGTAATGACGGCTAATTGATCGTTCACTTTGTAAACGCTGGCATCGTCCGCAGAATCGTTCCCGACCAACAGCCGGTCATGGGCCTTTACCCGAATTTTCCCGATGATCTTATCCAGAACCTCTGGATGAATCTTGCTGGCTCAGCCGGCGCAGGAAACGATTTGAGTTAATGGTAATTCCTTCATTAAAACAGCCTCTTACGTTTACTTAAAAATTTCGTTAAAGCAATATTTAACGGTTCATCCGTGAATATTTGTTGATAATCGATATTGTTTTTACTGGTTTCGGTCTGGTAATATCTCAAAAAGGCTCCGAATCTCTGCCGATATTGCTCACGCACAAAAAATGGCTGGGTTTTCAATTTCTCCCCGCTTTCCAGATCCCGGAACATGACATTACCGCTAAAATCGAATTCGGCTTCCTGACGATCCAGAATGTGAAAGGCCAATACATCGTGCCGATCGTGGCGAAAATGTTTTAAGCCTTTGAGAATCTCATCCGGATCGTCCAGAAAATCGGAAATGAGAATGATCAATCCCTTGCGGCGGAATTGATCGGCAATTTGGTGCAGCACTTTGCCCACGGAAGTGTCTTTGCCCAATGAGGCCTGCTCGATGTGCGTAAGCATTTCGCGCAGGTACGACTCCATTGACCGGGGAGGCATTTGCAACCGAATCGCCTCATCAAAAAGTACCAGCCCGGTCGCATCGCGCTGATGCAAAAGCAAATAGGCCAAAGCAGCCGTCAGGTACGAAGCGTACATCCATTTGCTTACCCGCCCGCTTTTGTAGCCCATCGAGGCGGAAATATCCACCAAAATGTAGCACCGTAAATTGGTTTCTTCTTCGAATTGTTTGATGTAAAAACGATCGGTGCGGGCGTACACTTTCCAGTCTACAAAGCGCAAGGCATCACCCGGCATGTAGGGACGATGCTGGGAAAACTCCACACTGAATCCGTGAAAAGGGCTTTTGTGCAAGCCGGTGATAAAGCCTTCCACCACGGAGCGGGCGACCAATTCCAAATTGGAAATCGTAGCTAAAAATTGCGGATCCAAATATTTGATGTAATTCTGTTCCATGCTCCCAGCATTGTTTCATTTTGAAAGGCAAAATTAAAACAAAAACAGAAAACTTCCAATATTTTTTATGTAAAAATCATTTTTAATTAAACGCCAGAAAAGCGGAGAAAAATCAGGTTTAAATGGATGGCTTACAACGTCCGTTCCGGCTCAAAAAAACGGCAGGAATCATTGAGTTTGATTTCTTTGTCCGAAACCTTGCAACGATAGTAAAAATCTTCATCGCCGCTGGCCGTGGTTTTAATGTAGGCCTGACGATATTTGCAGAACTGGCAGGTGTGCATGTTTACCTGATTGGCTCTTTGCACGTAATAGGTTTTTTCCAGAATGGGCGTAATCACATTCAAAATGCTGCGCAATCGCACAATAATGTAGCGGATGCGCACCAGTGCAATAATTTGCACCACTAACAGAACTAAAAACGCAATTAACAGAATGGTTAAAAGATCCATCATTGCCTGCACCGTTTTTTATTTTTTACGTTTGTAACGGTTGTTTGGTTTCAGCCGATTTCTTCCCTGAGTCGACGAATCGAGCTCAAGCACATATTCCAATTTTCGTACTCAAACAGGAAAGACTTTAGTAAATCGGATGATTTTCGCAGGGCTTTTAAGAAATTGTGCCAGGGAATGCGTCCGTCAAAGAGTGGGCACCAATTTTCCCGCTGCGGTTGGCGATTTTTGATGTCGATGGCGTGAATAAGAAAGGGGATGGATTTTTCTTGCAGAAAGACGAAAAGGTCCAGAATTTGTTTTTCAAGGGCCCGATCCGTGAGCAATGGCGGAGCCTGGTGGTAAAATCGGGCGACGTCAACCACGGCCCAGAAAGTTTTTGAGGTAAACGTCTTTTCCGCAAAACGTAAAAAATCGTGTGGGGTTTGCTTTGGGGCATCGTTTTCCACGGCAATGATCATGGCCGGAAAGGCGCCTTGCATGGTGTGCAGTGTTTCCCAAAACGGTTGGTGTTGAATTACCACAAAACGCCGGGGGAAATATCGACTTAGTGTCGTTAATATTTCGCTAATTTGCCCCTCATCTTCCGACGGAGGCAAATGAAAATAGGGAAAGATTTGCGAACTGCCGGAGATAAGATTCTGCAACGCTTCCGCCAGACCGGTTGTTTTTTTAATGTAAAACTGTACGTGGCGGATGTTTGCTTTGCGCGCCCGCTGCAAGGTAACCTGCCAGCTAAAATTTTCATCCCGGGCAACCGAGGTGGCGATGCCTAACCGATTTTGCCACATGGTATCAGGAAAGGTCGATTCCGTTTTGCCGTGCCGCAACGTTTAGGGTATTTCTCATGAGCATGGCAATGGTCATGGGGCCTACGCCGCCCGGGACGGGCGTAATAGCAGCCACTCTGGGCAGCGCCCTTTCATAGTCCACATCGCCGACCAGGGCGTAGCCCTTTTCATTGTCCGCCGCAACGCGGTTAATGCCCACATCAATTACGACGGCACCTTCCTTAATCATGTCGGCCGTTACAAATCGGGGGCGCCCCATAGCCGCAATTAAAATATCGGCGCGTCGAGTGTGTTCGGCCAAATCTTTGGTACGGCTGTGTACCACCGTTACCGTGGCATTCGCGTGTTCATTTTTTTGCAGCAGCAAATTGGCCATTGGCTTGCCCACAATATTGCTGCGTCCGATAACCACCGCATGCTTGCTTTGAACCTCAATTTTGTAATATTTCAAAATTTCCACAATGCCGGCCGGAGTACAGGGTAACACATAAGGATCACCACTCACCAAAAGTCCCACATTCCGCGGATGAAAGCAATCCACATCTTTATCGGGATGAATGTGCAAAATGACTTTTTGCTCGTCGATGTGTTGGGGCAAAGGCAATTGCACCAAAATGCCGTGTACCTGCGGGTCATCATTCAAACGGGAAATCAAATCAAGAAGTTCTTGCTCGGTGGTTTCTTCGGGCAGGTAAATAGTTTCGGAATCCATGCCCAGCTTTTTACTGGTTTTTTCTTTTCGACCGACGTACACTTTTGATGCGGGATCATTGCCCACCAGAATAACCGTAAGTTTGGGTAAAATGCCTCGCGTTTTCAACTTTTCAAGATCGGTGGTAACACGCTGGTACACAGCCTCGGCCACCGGTTTTCCTTTGAGTAGTTTTTCTTCGAACAAAGCTTCGTCCCTTTTTATTTATTTACCAAGCCTTGAATTTGACGAACCGGAACAGTGCGTTAAAAGCCGCCGAAATTTTAATCTCCCGGGTAAAAGAAGCGCTCATGCAAAGTCAAGCGCACGGAATTCACGAATCACCACAACCTTTACCTGTCCGGGATAGCCCGAAACACTCTGAATTTTTTTGGCAATATCCTTGGCCAACTGAAAGCTTGCGATGTCGTCCACTTTTTCATGGTCCACAATTACCCGTACTTCTTTGCCGGCCTGAATGGCATAGGCCGCCTTAACACCCTCGAACGACATGGCAATGTCTTCGAAAGAATGCATCCGGCTCACAAAGTTCTCGATCACTTCCCGTCGGGCGCCCGGTCGTGAGCGGCTGATTTCATTGGCAATTTGTACCAAAACGGTAATCGGCGAAATGGGCTCTACCGCGCCGTGGTGCCCGGCAATAGCGTTGAGCACAATGGGATTTTCCCCATATTTCTTCGCCAGGTCATAACCTAACTGGGCATGGTCGCCTTCCACGCTTCGCCGATCCAGAGCCCGGCCGATGTCGTGCAGCAAGCCGGCGCGACGCGCCAACTGCTCGTCCAGGCCCAATTCAGCCGCCATAATTCCGGCAATCGTGGCCACCTCTTTACTGTGCTGCAACACATTTTGGCCGTAGCTGGTGCGGAAACGCAGCTTTCCGACCAGATAAATCAAATCCGGATGAAGCCCGTGCAACCCGACGTCAATCATAGCCTGTTCACCCAGTTCGCGCAAATATTCATCCATTTCCTGGACGGTCTTTTCGTAGGTTTCTTCAATCCGTCCCGGATGAATGCGACCGTCGTTGACCAGTTTTTCCATGGTAATGCGCGCCAATTCCCGGCGGAACGGATCGTAGCCACTTAAAATCACCGCTTCCGGGGTATCGTCCACAATCACATCAATACCGGTCACAATCTCAAAGGCACGGATGTTGCGCCCTTCCCGACCGATAATCCGTCCCTTCATCTCGTCGCTGGGCAACGTAACAATCGAAACCGTCGACTCGATGGCATGATCCGAGGCCGTTTGCTGCATGGCCGAAATGACCACATCCTTGGCCTTGTTTTGTGCCTCTTTTTGGGCCTCGTCGATAATTTTGTAAATGATTCCCGCCGCTTCTTTCTTGGCGGAATCGATTAAATTATCCATCAACAGTTTTTTGGCTTCTTCGCGTGTCAAACCGGCAATGGTCTCCAGCTTGCGGTTTTGCTCGTCTAACAAAGCTTCCAGCTTTTCCTGCTTAATATTCAATTGATTTTCTTTGTTTTTGAGCTCGCGCTCTTGTAAAAAAAGCTCGCGTTCTTTTTTCCGGATCAAATCAACTTTGCGATCCAGATTATTTTCCCGATTGTTCAGATCGGATTCCAGACGTTGCAACGATTTTTTCTTTGCTTCGAATTCCTCTTCCAGATGTTGTTTCATCTGAAAGATTTCTTCTTCGGCTTCTAAAAGTTTTTCTTTCTTTTCATTTTCCGCTTCATCTTTTGCTGCGTCAATAATCTCCTGACTTCTTCTTTTTACTGCAGAAAGGCTATTTTTACCTAACCAGGAATTAAGAAACCAGCCGAGACCAAAAGCAAATACGATCAGCAGAAGAATAATAATTCCAAATGTCACCTTTTCAACCTCCTCTTTCACTTCCTTTATGGAGGACCCATAATAAAAAAGCCCTGTCTCTTTACCGGACTATTGATAGAACCTCTTTATCAGCACAGTGGGCACCTCCTGAACGGTTCATGCTTCCTCTGCATCCCGAAAAATCGGGACCGGGGCTTGCAATCCGCGCCCAGAGATCGGTTCCCTGTTTTGATGGTGTTGGTCCTATTTAGTCCCGTGTAAAGAAACAGGGCTAAATAGCAAAGGAAAAGAACAAACTATTCTTCTAATACTTCGGCCAGTTCACGATGCAAGCGTTTTGCTTCTTCGTCCAATTGTTCCATGAGTTTTTGCCGATACAACCGCTCCTGAAAAAGCTCATCCGTGATATTTAATGCAGCTAAAATGGCTACTTTAGCTGTTGATCTAATTGATTGATTTTTATCAATTTCTCGCATTTTTTGATCGATGTATTGAGCGATTTCTTTTACGTAGTTTTCATCACTATCCGAGATTAGCGTATATTCGGAACCGAATATGTTGACTCGAATCTGGCCAGTCGCCATTAATTTCTTTTCCTTTTTACTTCTTTTTCAACACCACACGTTAAATATTTAGTTTTTCCAGCTCAGCGATCAGCTTATTTAAGCGTCGTTTTATTTCTTCGCGCTCCGTTTGCAGTCGCTTGTTTTCGGCCATCACTTTTTCTAATTCCGCCGGATCAAAATCCGAGGGTAAATTTTCGACACGCTGCAGTTGTTCCTTTAGAAGTTTGTTCTCCTGTTCCAACTGCAGATTTCTAAAGCGCAAAGCCCGATATTTGTCAATCATTAACCGGGCCGTTTCCTTTAGCCGATCGAAATTACCCAAATTCATGGAATCAGTTCCGTAAGCTGGCCGAAAAATGTTTGGTTGTTTTAGCGATTATTTCTTTAAAATACCGATCTACTTCTTGATCGCTAAGCGTTCTTTCCGTGGATTGGTAACGTAACCGTATGGCAACACTCCGTTTGCCCTGCGGTATTTTGTCTCCCTGGTACACATCAAACACTTCCACGGATTGTAACAGGGAACCTCCATGCTTTTTGACAAATGCCACAACATCCGCCGCTGCAATTCCCTCATCTAAAACCAGAGCAATATCACGCTCGGAATACGGAAACTTGGGAATAGAGCGGAAATGTTTGTCAAAGTTCAAATGTTTGATCAAAGCATCGACATTTAATTCAAAACCGTAAACCGGACGTTCCACATCAAAAACCTTGCACACGTCCGGACGAATTTTTCCGCACACCCCGATAATTTCGTCATCAACTTTTAATGCAACGGTTTCATCACCCACCATATGCTTTGCTTTATCATATAAAATTATTTGCCCCTTGTCAAGAAATATTTTCTGCAAAAACGCTTCCAGATAGCCCTTAATGTCATAAAAATCAACCATTTCTTCCGAAACGTTCCAGCCGGGCAAATAGCGATGGCCGGTAATGGCAACCGCCACGGAATAGGGCTGGGTGGGAATATTTTTTTGATCGAAGTGAGTGAAAATCCGGCCCAGTTCAAAAAAATGTAGATCCCGGTTATTGCGGTTTACATTGTGGCTTATGGCCTTGAGCATGCCGGCGAATAATGAAGGGCGCATGTAGGCCATGTCGTCGCTTACCGGGTTTTTAATTTGAATGGGCTCTTCCGTAGCAAAAGGCACGGCCTCTTCTTTTTTCACCATACTCTGGGTAAAAACTTCTTGCAGGCCGAGCGCCAACAACTGCTCGCGCAAAAAGCGCAAATGCCGTTCGTGCTCCGACTGGGGCAGATGGTAGGAAATTTTAGTAAACTCCTTCGACGGCAAGTTGGAATAGTTGACCAGTCGCGCTACCTCTTCGGCCAGATCTTCCACAATCGACAAATCGTGGCGAAATGTTGGCACGACAACTTTGTCGGCGTTTACCTGCAACTGAATGGACGTTAATCTTTTTACCACTTCTTCCCGTGAAAAGTCGGTTCCTAAAATGGTGTTGATTCTTGCCACATCCAGCGGAATTTCTTTTTGCCGCACAGGATTTGGGTACACATCGTAAATACCTTGCACCACTTGGCCATCGGCCAGTTCCGCCATGAGTTGTGCCGCACGGTTGATCGCGCGAATCACATTTTCCGGGTCGGCGCCGCGCTCAAAGCGTTGCGAAGCATCGGTACTCAACCCCAAACGTTTGGAGGCCGTAGCAATACGTTCCGGCTTAAAAAAGGCACTTTCCAGAAAGATGTCTTTGGTCGTTTCCGTCACTTCCGAATTTTGTCCGCCCATAATGCCCCCGATGGCCACAGGCTTTTCGGCATCATAAATCATCACGGTATTTTCGGGCAAGATGCGTTCTTTATCGTCCAAGGTCACAAAGCGGTCACCGGCCTTGCTGGCACGAACGTGAATTTCGGGACCGGCCAGGGTGGTCAAATCGAATGCGTGCAGGGGATGTCCCAATTCCATCAACACATAGTTGGTAATATCCACAATATTATTGATGGGACGTAATCCGACAGCCTGCAATTTTTTCTGCATCCATTCGGGGCTTTCTGCAATACGTACATTGCGAATAATTCTGCCTGCGTATCGCGGACATCCTTGCACATCATGAATTTGAATTTTTACCAGATTCTCGATTTTTTCGTCGCTGTTTTCCGCAACATCAAAATGCAACTGTTTTAATGGATTTCCGGTTAGCGCGGCAACCTCGCGGGCAATGCCGTAAACACTTAAGCAGTCTCCCCGATTAGGGGTGATGGCAATATCAAAAACCCAATCCTGCTCCGCTTCGAGCAAAGAATACAGATCTTTACCCAAAGGAAGTTCTTTTTCAAAATCCCAGATGCCGTCTGAATGCGCTTCCAGCCCTAATTCTTCTTTGGAGCAAATCATTCCGAACGATTCTACTCCGCGGATTTTGGCCTTTTTGATTTTTATTCCGATCGGCAATTGCGCTCCAACCTTGGCAAAAGGCACGTATTGTCCTGCACGCACATTGGGCGCACCGCAAATGACCTGATAAGCCCCTTCATCCGTTTTGACCTGACAAACCGAAAGTTTATCGGCATTGGGATGTTTTTCCACCTTTTCCACATAGCCCACAACCACCCCGTTAAAGGGTTTGATCAGGGGAGCTACTTCTTCTACTTCCAGGCCGGCTTCGGTAAGCAAATCGGCCAGTTCAAACGGAGTTTCGTTAAAATCTACAAATTCTTTTAACCAGCGATAGGTAACTTTCATGGCATTTCCACATTAAAATTGGTTCAAAAAACGAATGTCATTTTCAAAAAAGATACGAATATCATCAATGGCGTATTTAATCATGGCGATACGGTCGATTCCCATGCCAAAGGCATAACCGGTGTAAACGTCGGGATCGACTCCGGCCGCTTTAAATACATTGGGATGGACCATTCCGGCTCCGGAGATTTCCATCCAGCCGGTGTTTTTACAGACGCGGCATCCTTTGCCCTTGCAAAAAACACAACTAAAATCGTATTCGGCACTGGGTTCGGTAAACGGAAAAAAACTGGGACGAAAACGCACTTTGATATCGCTGCCAAACATTCGGTGGGCAAAGGCCTGAATTACCCCTTTCAAATCGGCAAACGAAATTCCCTTGTCCACAACCAGACCCTCGACCTGATGGAAAAAAGGCGAGTGGCTGGCATCGGGCGTATCACGACGGTACACGCGTCCCGGGGCAATCATTTGAATGGGTGGTTTCTGGCGTTTCATCACCCGAATTTGCACCGGCGAAGTGTGGGTACGAAGCAAGATGTCGTCGGTAATGTACAGGGTATCTTGCATGTCCCGGGCCGGATGGGTTTTGGGAATATTCAACGCTTCGAAGTTGTAAAAATCGTTTTCGATTTCGGGACCGTCTTCGATGCTAAAACCCAGGCTGCGGAAAATATCTTTGATTTCATCCGCTACCTTTAATAAAGGATGGCGCCCTCCGGCAAAAGGTTTTCGGCCGGGTAACGTTAAATCCAAACGATGTGTTTTTTCTGCCTGACCTTTGAACGTTTCCAGAAGTTTTTGGTATTCGTTTTCCAGCTCTTTTTTGAGTTCATTCAGAGCTTTGCCAAACAGCGGGCGTTGTTCTTTGGGAATTTCGCCAATGCGTTCAAATGCCGCCGAGACCAATCCCTTACGCCCTAAAAACTTTACCCGAAAAGCTTCCAGATCTTTCCAGTGTTTAATCGCTTGTGCTTCTTTTTGAAATTCGTCTTTAATTTTTTCAATGATTTCATTCATTTTCAATCAGCCCGTTTGGTTTCGAATAAAAAAAGGAAGGCCATGGCATGCACCTCCCTTTTTTAAACAAATTTGATGTGGTTTACATGATGCTTACGCAGTCACCTGTTTTACCAATTCGCTAAATCCTTCGGGATTATGAACGGCCATATCGGCCAATGCTTTGCGATCCAGAGCCACATTGGCTTCTTTAAGCGCATGCATAAACACGGAATAGGAAACGCCGTTTAAACGGCAAGCCGCATTAATGCGCGTAATCCACAGGCTACGGAAATTGCGTTTTTTGGCTCTGCGATCACGATAGGCATACAACCAGCCTTTTTCTACCTGATCTTTAGCAACTTTGTACAGGCGACCTTTGCTTAAGCGATATCCTTTGGCCGCTTTAAGAATTTTTTTTCTTCTTTTGCGGGCTGCTACGTTATTTTTTGCACGTGGCATGTTTATCTCCTACTATTTTCTTCTTCGTTTTTACCTTATGCCAGAATCATTCGTTTTACACGTTTCGCATCGGCTTCGGAAACCAAAGACTCTTTACGCAAATTACGTTTTCTTTTGGCGCTTTTCTTCGTCAAAATATGGCTGTGGTAAGCGCTGTGTCTTTTGATTTTTCCGCTTGCCGTAACGCGAAAACGTTTCATCGCTCCGCGGTTCGATTTCATTTTAGGCATTGTATCTCACCCCTTTCTTACTTTAATGTCATCACCATGGTCATATTGCGACCTTCAAACTTGATACCGCTTTCGACTTTAGCGATATCGCTCAGCATTTCAATAATTCGTTGCAAAAGTTGTTCACCAAATTCCTTGTGAGCCAACTCTCTGCCCCGAAAATGAACGGTAAATTTTACTTTGTTTTTATTCATCAAAAACTGCCGCGCATGCTTTACTTTGTACTCCAGATCATGGGCTTCGGTTTTGGGACGCATGCGAATTTCTTTAACGACAATGGTGTGCTGCTTTTTTTTGCTCAGCTTTTCTTTTTTGCTTTTTTCATAGGTGTATTTACCATAATCCATTATTTTGCACACCGGTGGCTTGGCCTGTGGCGCAATTTCCACCAAATCCAGACCGTGTTTTTGCGCTTCATCCAATGCTTGCTTAATGGAAACAATTCCGATTTGTTTTCCGTCCGGGCCAATCAAACGAACTTCTTCGGCCCTAATTGCTTCGTTAATCCGGGTTTTGTCTGATGAACTACTAATAGAACCCGTCCTCCTAATTGGTTTACTTATCTTTATTTAATTCTGCTAATAAGCGTTCCTGAATTTGCGCTACGGTCATGGTGCCCAAATCACCTTCGCCTTTGTGCCGCACCGAAACCTGTCCGCTTTCCAACTCTTTATCGCCGATAATGAGCATGTAAGGAACTTTCTGGACTTCCGCTTCCCGGATTTTAAATCCGATTTTTTCATTGCGCAAGTCCGCTTCTACACGAAGATCGGCTTGCCGCAAAGCATTCACCACTTCCTGCGCCCGATCAAAATGGCGATCGGCAATGGGCAACACCATTACTTGTACCGGAGCCAGCCACAACGGGAAATTACCGGCATATTGTTCGATTAAAATTCCAAAGAAACGTTCGATCGAACCGAGCAAAGCCCGATGGATCGTGATCGGCCGATAGGTTTGACCGTCTTTATCCACAAAGGTCAAGTCGAAACGTTCGGGCAGGTTAAAATCGACCTGAATCGTGGAACACTGCCAGCGACGTCCCAAAACATCTTTAATTTTAATATCAATTTTCGGGCCGTAAAAAACTCCTTCTCCCGGATCGATTTCGTAAGCCATGCCTTTTTCTTCCAATGCGTTGCGCAAAGCATTGGTTGCATGGTCCCAACTCTCCACATCTCCGACAAACTTTTCAGGGCGCGTGGAAAGGTAGACTTCGTATTCATCAAAACCGAATTTCTTCAAAACGCGTTCGTTTAATTCCAGCACGCGAATAATTTCTTCCTGCAACTGATCGGGATGGCAAAAGATGTGTGCATCATCCTGCGTAAAGCCGCGCACCCGCATCAGGCCATGCAGAACTCCGGAACGCTCGTAACGGTAAACGGTTCCTAACTCGGCAAATCGGATGGGTAATTCGCGATAGCTGCGAATTTTGGATTTGTAAATCATCATGTGGAACGGGCAATTCATGGGTTTTAGCTGGTATTCCACATCGTCCACAACCATCGTACCGAACATGTTTTCACGATAGAAATTGGCATGTCCGCTAATTTCCCACAATTTGAACTTTGCGATGTGGGGTGTGGTTACCAATTGATACCCGTTCTTCAGGAGCTCATCTTGAATATACTTTTCGATAATGTAGCGAACCAAGGCTCCTTTGGGGTGCCACAGAATCAAACCACTTCCGATTTCATCCTGAATGCTGAACAAATCCAGTTCGCGCCCTAATTTGCGGTGATCGCGTTTTTTTGCTTCTTCCAGACGATGCAAATGAGCCTTTAATTGTTTTTTATCGGGATAGTTTGTTGCATAAACGCGCTGCAACATTTTATTTTTTTCATCTCCGCGCCAGTAGGCCCCTGCAACGGAAAGCAACTTAAAATGCTTACCAAGATATCCTGTGGAGGGGACATGGGGCCCACGACACAAATCGGTAAATTCTCCCTGAGAATAGGCCGTAATCTTTTCGCCTTGAGCCGCAAACTCTTCGATTAACTCTACTTTTAATGTTTCATTAATCTTTTTAAAGAATTCGATCGCTTCTTGAGCATCTAATTCTTTACGGACAATGGGAAGGTTTTCATCGACGATCCTGGCCATCTCGGCTTCGATTTTGGGAAAGTCTTCGGGAGTAATCGCCCGTTCCAGATCGATATCGTAATAAAAGCCGTCTTCAATGGCCGGGCCAATACCCAATTTTGCTTCAGGAAACAGGCGCTTAATCGCCTGCGCCATTAAATGCGCAGAAGAATGCCAGAAAACTTCGCGACCTTCCTTATCATCGAAGGTGAGAATTTGCAATTCGCCGGACTCATTCAATGGTTCAAGCAGCGAGACTATTTGCCCATTGAACTTTGCCGCTACTGCTCGTTTTGCCAAGCGGTTGCTAATCCCCCTGGCGATTTCGAGCGGAGTAATACCGGCGTCAAATTCTTGTTGACTTTTATCGGGAAAAGTTATTGTAATTTTTGCCAATCGTTTCTACCTCGGTCATGCATCCATAAACAACAGATAAAAGAAACCACGGGCTTTTCCCGTGGCTTCCGGTGGGACGGGGGAGACTCGAACTCTCGACCTCTACGATGTCAACGTAGCGCTCTAACCAACTGAGCTACCGCCCCTTAAAAAGGAATGTCAAATTTAATGGATAAAATGAATAAAATCAATATATATTTCAAATTGGTTAAATAAATTTTACAAAATAAAAAAGCCCTGAACAATTCAGGGCTTTTTTGTTGCTGTGGGGAGGGAAGGATTCGAACCTCCGAAGGCACTCGGCCGGCAGATTTACAGTCTGCTGCGTTTGACCGCTCCGCAACCTCCCCATTTCAAT
>CAYXUS010000057.1:0-20355 GCA_964468415.1 uncultured Caldithrix sp. | reverse complement strand
TTACGATTGATTATGAAAAATATCAAGAAGATAGTAAATGGGATGGATTAAAAGGCTATCTGACCAATTCCAAACTTTCAAACAAGCAGATTATTGATCATTATTCCAGTTTATGGCAGATAGAGAAAGCCTTTAGAATGTCTAAGACAGATTTGCGAATACGGCCAATTTATCACCGATTAAGACGTAGAATAGAAGCGCATATTTGCATTTCATTTGCAGCCTATAGTATTTACAAAGAGCTTGAACGGGTTTTACACAAAGAGAAATCCACCTTATCCGTACAAAGAGCTGCGGAATTAACGCACAACATGTACCAAATAACTTATACCTTACCTGACTCTAAGCAACTAAAAAATATATTGTTAAACATGGATGATCAACAAGCAGAACTATACCAAATTGTTATGAGAAATTTTTAGGGTGTTGCATATATGAAAACAGGAAAAATTCGGGATTAACCATTTAAGCGAGACACAGGTCAAAGAAAAGATCAAGGAACTGTTGGAAGAAATTCGGCAAAAGAGTAATGAGCAATTGGCTGCGTATTCCCGAATCAGTAAAATTATCGAGCAAACCGAGCCATTCGAAAAAACGCCCACCCAAAAAACAAAACGTTATTTGTACGTAAATTAATCTTTAACGGGCTAAAATAAACAGGGCCATTGATACTTGGTGGGAAAGTACCAATGGCCCTAAATGGCAGGAAAGAAGCAATAAACCCTTACACAAATGACTGATACAAAAAAACCAGGTGTGCCAAAGTTAAAGAGGCCATACTAACTTTTATTTTATCTCCTTTTGTGATTCCCATTTCCATTGTGTCCATGATGAACCATCTCGACCATGCCAAAGCCCAATGCGTTCATTTGCCCCAAACCGGCATCGTAAATCACTTGCAGCACTTCCGGGCGGGCTTTGACCTTAAACGGAGCCAGTACACATCGTATTTGTTCCTGAGCTTCACGCTCCCTTTCTATTGTGATCACTTTGGTAATGCGATTGTTCCGCCTTTTTATGTAATCCGGATCAAATTCCAGCGAAAAGTCGAGCTTATCAATGGGCTTTTTGTGGATGATCCGGTATTTATCCATTAAATCTTTTTCGATCATTTGGTAAAATTCTTTATTGTCTGGTAAAGCGTATTTTTGAAAATTGGATTTGGAAGACGGAAGGGGGCTTTTTAGGACAGTAACAGGCGACAAACAGGTGAACGAAGCCTCATTGTCAGTAAATTCAGGTGTAGGAACAAACTTAACATTGGTAACATCAAAAAACGTGTCGTATATTTTTACTTTTTTTCGGGCCCTTAATTCTTTTACTAAAATACCAAGGAATTGATAATACGGAGATGAAACATACCAAAAAAACTCCCGGGACAGAATACCGAGCATGAAATTGTCAATTTTTCGGTCTGGAATAATCAATTGAGAGAAGGTGTAGATATCAAAACTTTTTGCTCCGGAATCTCTGGGCATAAGAGAAGACAGGTAGCGGCGGTATTCATACGTAAGCTGTTTGATTAATTTGATCAAATAATAGTTTGTGTTGATTGGTAAATACGTCTTCCGTTTTGGATTTTTAAAAGTAATTTTGATCCGCATGATTAAAGCCCCTCCTACAAGATAAATCCTGTCGTTTGGTTCATAATAATAAGCAACAAAAATAGTGCCAATTTTTTTGAGGAAGAAGAAAAGGGCTTTAACTTATTGAAAGACAAAAAATTGAGGGGAAAGCACAAAATCGCATCTGAAAAACAAAAAGGGAAAAACTCCCAACTACACCTAAAACCCTATGGGAATTTTTCCCTGTTTGATAATCAAAATCAACGTTTTTTGGGGCACACTCTCAAAATTTAGTTCTTGAGCAAGGCCCAAAATTATTTTTCTAATTTTTCGTAAATTTTTTGGGCCGCGGCCATAAACGCTTTTCCTTCTTCACTGTCCGGTTTATCCACAACAACAGGTACGCCGTGATCGCCACCTTCGACAATGTTGGGATTGATAGGAATTTCGCCCAGCAATTCGGTGTTGAACTGTTTACAAGCTTTCTGGACGCCACCGTGGGAGAAAATATCGGTGCGTTTCCCGCAATGCGGACAGATGAAATAGCTCATATTTTCGATAATTCCCATTACCGGCACATTGACTTTCCGGAACATTTGCACTCCTTTTATCGCATCTACCAAAGCCACGTCTTGCGGGGTAGAAACGATAACAGCCCCATCCAGAGAAACGGACTGCGAAATCGTCAATTGTGCGTCTCCTGTTCCGGGAGGCATATCGAACAAGATAATGTCTAAATCGGGCCAGGCTACATCGTTCATTAATTGTTGCAAGGCGCGATGCACCAGCGCTCCACGCCAGATTACCGCCTCGGAATTGTCAACCAGAAATCCGAGAGACATTAAATGAACGCCATATCTTTCAATGGTATGGATCTTTTTGCCGTCGTAGAGGGGGCGTTCCTGAATGCCCAGCATAAGCGGAATGCTGGGGCCGTAAATATCGGCATCTAAAAGTCCTACCCGATGCCCCTGGCGGGCCAAAGCGACGGCCAGATTTACGGCAACTGTAGATTTTCCTACGCCACCTTTACCGCTGGCTACCGCTACTTTGTATTTAATGTTCGGAAGATATTTTTCCGGTTTCTGGGTGGTTGTGGTACTAAATGACGGAGGTTCCTGTAAGTCTCCAAGTACTTCGTGCTGGTAAGCAGGATAGGCCTCTTTGAGCACTTTTTCTACATCCTGCTTTATTTGATCAACCACGCTTTTTTCTTTGCCTTTAACGACAATGTGCACACGGATGGTCTGATCGGTAATATCCAGCTTTTGGATGAGGCCAAACGAGACGATGTCTCGACTGTATCCGGGATAGCTTACTTTGCGTAAAACTTCAATAAGCTCTTCTTTTGTAACGCCCATGGTTAACTCCTATGTATCTCTAAGTTTGTTTATTTAAGAACAATTTATTTTTGATATTTTATTCCGGCGTTTGATACAATTTTTTTAGGAAAGGAATATACACATTTAATTAGGAAAAAATCCAAAATAATGCGGGAAAGTTAGCAATTTAGGAAAGAAAAAGCACAATGTGAAAGGGCGTGGAGGCTTAAAGCACAACCTCGATATCCAGAACGATATCTTTTTCCAGATTTAATTTGGTGACTTTGGGTTTGTCCAGCTCAATATCGTTGATAACCGAGAATTCGATGGTGAAATCTTTGGTATTCAGGTCTTTTTCCAGAAGTTTACCCCGACCGTTAATTACCCCGCCTTTCGATTCATCGTAATAACTTATTAAGATTTCTTCGTTAATTTCCAGAGCGTCCAAAATTTCGGCCAATTCTTCCAGGTTGCGTTGCTGGATGATTTTTTCATCAACGTCTTCTTCGATACTCATGATGTCGCCGTCGTCGTAGTAAAAGTCGACGGTTCCGCCGCCGCCCTTAATGTACACAATGTGATCATCGAGTTCTTGCTTAATGGAGCGCTCTACATTAATCACACTGCCGGTAAAATATTCGTCGGTAATATCAATAATTTTTACGGTAATAGGTTGCTCTTCCGGGGTACCGTCGTATTCCACACGACGGATATTTACCTTTTTATTTTTTCCTATTTTTTTGATGATTTCCCGAACTTGTTCGGGGGGAAGCGCACCGGGACGCAGCTCTACTTTCTTTTTCTTCCTTTTAAAAAAGTTGATAAAATATCTGCGATTAGCTTCTTCATGGAGAAGAGCCCGAATTGCAGGTTTTTCACCCCTTCCCATTGCGCCTCCTAAGAATAGTGATTCTTAACATAAAATAAGGGTTAGAATATGGTTTTGCAAAATTTATCAAATATTTGAAAAATAATAAGAAACCTTATTGTGCTGTAAACGTTCGCGCCTCTTCGATGAGGTGACGGGCGTTTTGCAAGGTTTCCTGAGCAATTGTCTGCCCGCCCAGCAAGCTGGCAATCTCTTCAATGCGTTCTTGGTCATTCAATTGTTTAATATCGACATAGGTGCGATTATCTTCAGTATTTTTTACTACCTTAAAGTGGGAGTGGGCAAAAGCGGCGATCTGGGGAAGGTGGGTTACACAGAGAATTTGCTGATTTTTACTCAGTTCGGCCATTTGTATGCCGACAATTTGGGCGATTTTTCCTGAAATTCCGGAGTCAATCTCATCGAACACCATAGACGGTACCTGATCTTTGCTGGCCAGAGAGGCTTTTAAAGCCAGCATAATTCGGGAAATTTCTCCGCCGGAGGCAATTTTGTGCAGGGGCTTAAAGCCTTCGCCGGCATTTGAGGCCAACTCGAACATGACCAAATCGAATCCCCGATCATTGGCTTCCAGCGGCTCATCCTTAAAAACAAACGGACTGTGAACCGCCTTTTTTACAGAAAAAGCGACGCGAAAGCGTGCATGGGGCATGCCGATTTTATTCAGAATTTCGGAGATGTTCTTTTCAAAAGTTTTGGCTGCGGTCTTTCGTTTCTCAGAAAGTGCCGAACCGGCATTACGAATTTTTTCGGCAAGGCTAGCCAATTCCTGCTCGATGGCCAGAATGCGTTCGTCGAATTGCTCGAAGTCGGCAGAGAAGGATTCGATTTCCTGCAAATAGTCCATCAATTCCTGAATGGTGGATTTTTGGTATTTTTTGAGCAGGAATTCAAGATGGCCGATGCGTTCCTGTACAAATTGCAAACGGTCGGGATCAAATTCCAGATCGGCGAGATATTCGTTCATAAAGCGGCCGATTTCCTCCACGGATTCCCGGGCACCGGCCAGGCTTTCTTCGAATTCACTGAATTGCGCATCAAATTCGGAAAGCTGCTGCAAATTGCTCTCGGCCCGGGCAATCAATCCGGAGGCGTTGGGCTCGCCGGAATACAAAAGCACATCAATGGCCGAGGCCAGTTGGTGAATGTTTTCAATATTATTCAATCGTTTCAATTCCGCATAAAGCGCATCTAATTCGTCGGGATCCAATTCGGCCTTGCGCAATTCTTCCATTTGGAAGCGGAACATATCTTGTTTTTGGGAAATTTCCAGACGTCGGGCGCGGAGCTGGTCGCGTTCTCGGGTTTTTTCCCGAAAGGCCTGCAGAAGAGCCGTGAATTTCCGGACTTGTTCGTTCAAGCCTCCAAAAGCATCCAGGTATTCCAGATGGTTTTCGGGATGCAAAAGGCGTTGGTGCTGATGCTGGCCGTGAAGGTCGATTAAATAGGAACTGAGCTCATTGAGCTTGTTCAGGGGAACAGGGGTATCGTTGACAAAGGTTCTGGAAATCCCTTTGGCCGAAATTTCTTTGCGTAAGATAAGAGTAGAATCGATTTCGTTTTCCAGGAGAATCTCGTTAAGTATGGTAAGCACTTCGGGTCGGGGGATCAGATCGAGTTCGGCTTCCAGAATGGCTTTGGGTGCGCCTTTGCGTACCAGCTCTACGCTGCTTCGTTCTCCACAAAGCTGGGCAATGGCATTGACGATAATCGACTTACCTGCACCGGTTTCTCCGGTAATGATGTTCAGGCCCGGAGTAAAATCGATGTGTGCCTCTTCGATCAAAGCGAAATTTTTGATAAATAGTGAGCGTATCATGACTATTTTCGTATTACTGCGAATTTTCCTGCAACCGATTTTCCTTCCTCGGTATAAGCTAAGTAAAGATAGATACCCGATGCAACTTTCTTTCCAAACCTGTCGCGGCCATCCCAATAAGCGCGCCCGCCATCTACGGCCGGGGTACCATCCTGCAACAACGTGCGCGGGGTAAGCTCCCGCACCAGCGTTCCATTGATGGTAAAAATTTTAACGGAAGAATTAAACATGAGATTTTTAAGGACAAAATGCGTGTTGTTGCCGGAAAGTACGAAAGGATTGGGGCCTATGGCAATTTGTTTGAAGGAAGGCCGTATTTCAGCAAAGGCACCGCGGTAAATGCTTAAACCACCGTGGGTGGCGAATAACGCTTCACCTGTTTGGTTGTCTACAAACAATCCTTCCACATCGTCATTTGCCAGGAAGCTGTTGCGGGAATTAAGCCCGAGCCAGCCGTTTGCATCCCACGGGCTGCGGTCGGCGCGTAAAATGCTTACACCTCCACTGGTAGCAAACCATTTGTTGTTGTATTGATCGACCACGATTTTTCGAATGTTGTTTTCCAAAGGGCCGGCTAATCCCATTTCGTCACCCACATGTTTGTAAACGTTGATTCCGTCAAACGAATTCAAACCCGCGGCGGTTCCGATCCACAAAACTCCATCCTGATCCACTGCCAAACATTGAATGAAATTGCTGAACAGGTTATCTTGAACGCGTAAATGGTAAATTTGGTCGTCGCTTTTGTCGGCCAGGGAATTACCGTAATCCAGAATGTACACCCCGTCGCGGTAGGTGCCAATGTACACCCGATTGCTAAAGGTGTCGAAAGCCAGTGCCAGCACGCCTCCCTCCACGGCGCGAATGCCATCGCGGCTGCCGAAATAGACCCATTTATTGGCATCCAGAACGGGAAAACCCGTATTGGGATCGTAGGGAGCCACGGCCAGAAGATGGTCGTTGGAGGCATAATAATTGGCGAACCACAGGTTGCCATACGGCCCTTCGGTAATGGAGGTGATCACAATGTATTTGGGATCGACAACGGCACCGCTCAGGAAGCCCTTGAAAATTTGGAATGAATTGGCGTCAAAGGAACGGGTGCTCTGCAGTGTGCTAATGGTTAATTGGCCCGGATCGCTAAAGTCGTGGAAAAAGAGAGTGTCGGTTTTACCGGAAGAAGGTTTAAGGACCATCACGCCACCGCCCCACGAGCCAAACCAGAGATTGTCAAAGCGATCCTGATAAAGGACATCAATAGAATTTAAGACAGACCAGTACTGCCCCTGAAAATAGAAGTGGGTCCACTGCTGTCCGTCGAACAGAGATATCCCGTTTTCCAGAAGTGCCTTCGGGCGGCTGCTGGTTACCCAGGTGTGCCCCTGCTTGTCTTTAAAAACGGTGCGCAAAAGGTTACTAATCGGGCCATCCAGACGAAAGGGCCGGGCGTGTTGGGCAGAAGCAATGCCCATTTGATGCAATCCCACCCAAACCTGATTCTGGCGGTCCAGAGTGACGGCCTGAATTTTTTCAGGGAAAATCTGAACAATTTGTGTACCAGCCTCAGGTTGATAAAAATACAGGTTGTGATCGACGGCTGCATAGGTTCCGGCAGAAGTGGCCAGTAAATGGCTGACGGGATAGTGTTTTCCGTTTTGGTTGGTTTTCCAGTCGGTTCGGAAGGTAAGTTGCAAATGCCTGTCTATGGCAAAGAGCCCGTTGCTATTGCCGATCCACAGGTAGTTGTCAGAGGGGGAAAGCGTATTAATATTGGCCAGCGAAGTATTTTGTGCCGATGTACGAATTTCCCAGCGCTGCGGATCGTTAATCGGGTAGCGACCGAAATCTGACGGGGCAGAAAGCAATCCCTTTTCGGTACCCAGCCAGATTTTTCCCTTAAAAACCGCGCAGGAAAGCACTTCTCCCGCCTGCAGCGGAAAGTTCACAAAATAATCTTTAAAAACATAGTCTTGCCCATTATCCAAAAACACGGCTACACCTTTTTGCCGTGCTACCCACAGGGTATCGCCCTTGATGAATAAGGTGTGAATGGAAGCACCCTGCAAAGCATATTGATACGACCATTGGTCGCGGGCCGGATCGTAAATTTGGATGATTCCGTTGTTACTGCCCAGGATCAAACGTCCGTGCTGATCCCGTGCAATGGCGGTTAGCTGCATCGCCCGCAAGCCTTCCAGATTGGTAAAACGCTTTGCAAGTTGCTGGTACTGCTGTTCCGGGTCGGTTGAATTGTCGAATTTGTGCAGGGAGAGGGAATCGATAAAAAACATGCCTCCATCGGAGACGGCCCAAATACCGCCCGCCGCATCGACGATTCCGCTGACATCGTTCATGTTGGTCACGGTTTGCCAATCGGAAACCGTTTGGGCAAAAATAAGGGTAGTGGTCAATAAAAAAAACAACAGCACTCGTGCCATAAAACATTCCTTAAATTTTAGATTCTGAAAGTAAATATCTCAACGCCGATAGTTCCCGAATCGGATTCGGCATGTTTGCGCAATTTCTTGGGTGAACTTAGCCTAACTGTCCCAACAGGTCGGCCATCTCAATGGCCGACAGCGCAGCATCCCAGCCCTTGTTGCCTGCCTTTGTGCCTGCGCGTTCAATGGCTTGTTCGATGGTGTCGCTGGTGATAATGCCGAAAATGACGGGCACACCTGTTTCCAGAGCGGTTTGTGCCACACCTTTGGAGACTTCGGCGGCAACGTAATCAAAGTGCGGGGTGTCGCCGCGAATAACCGCACCCAGGCACACAACGGCATTGTATTCTCCGGTTTGGGCCAGCTTCTTGGCTACCAGAGGGATTTCAAACGAACCCGGTACCCAGATCACCGTAATATCTTCGGTTGCGCCGTGGTGTCGTGTTAAGCAATCGATTGCTCCGGAAAGCAATTTTTGGCTGATAAACTCATTAAAACGACTCACCACCAGTGCGAATTTTTTACCTTTGGCCGAGAGCTTTCCTTCCAACGTCTTCATTGTTCGTCCTTCACTTTTTTGGTTGCGCGCCGTCTCAGGCCAGAAACATCGGCCCGACGACAATTTATTTATCTTTCTTTTAAAAATAAATGGCCTAATTTATCTCTTTTGGTTTTTAAGTAGAATTCGTTGACCTCATTGGGGCAAATTTCAATGGGCACGCGTTCCACGATTTCCAGATCGTATCCCTTTAATCCGATGATTTTTTTGGGATTATTGGTCATCAGTCGAATTTTTGTTAATCCCAGATCTTTTAAAATTTGCGCGCCAATTCCGTAATCGCGCAAATCGGCTTTAAAGCCCAGCGCCTCGTTGGCCTCCACGGTGTCTTTGCCCTGTTCCTGCAGGGCATAGGCCAGTAATTTGTTCACCAGTCCAATACCGCGTCCTTCTTGCCGCATGTACAAAAGCACACCACGTCCTTCTTTTTCGATCATTTCCATGGCGGTGTGCAATTGATCGCCGCAATCGCAACGCTTGGAACCGAAAACATCGCCGGTCAGGCATTCGGAATGGACGCGCACCAGGGTGGGGCGTCCGTCGGCTACGGTGCCTTTTACCAAAGCCACGTGATGTTCGTCGGGATTAAGTGTATTTTCGTACAAGTACAGTTTAAACGTACCGTAGCGCGTGGGCATATCTACCACTACCCGGCGTCGCACAAATTTTTCCCGTTGGCGGCGGTAGCGGATCAGGTCGGCGATGGTAATTATTTTTAGCCCGTGCTTACGGGTGAAATTTTCGAGGGCTTTCCCGCGGGCCATGGTGCCGTCTTCGGCCATAATTTCGCACAGAATTCCCGAAGGACGGAGCCCGGCCAGGCGTGCCAGATCCATCGCGGCTTCGGTGTGTCCGGCGCGACGCAGTACCCCGCCTTTTTTGGCCACAAGGGGGAAAATATGACCCGGACGCGCCAGGTCTTTTGGCCTGGTGGCAGGGTTAATGATGGTACGAATGGTGTGGGCGCGGTCGTAGGCCGAGATGCCGGTGGTGGTGCCGTGTTTGGCATCTACGCTTACGGTGAATGGAGTTTGGTGCCGGGAAGAGTTGTCTTCTACCATAAAATCCAATTGCAGCTCTTTGGCGCGCTCTTCCGTAATGGAAATGCACAACATGCCCCGCGCCTCGCGGGTGATGAAATTGACGTCCTCCGGGCGCACCAGTTCGGAGGCCATAATCAGATCACCTTCATTTTCTCGGTCACGGTCGTCAACAACCACGACCATTTTGCCGTTACGGATGTCGTCGATGGCTTCTTCTATGGTGTTAAAGTGAATGGTTTTTTCCTGTGTCATGTTTAAAATCCCATTTGTTTTAGCCAGCCTTGATCGAGTGACTGTTGGCCGTCTTTTGGCTGTCGGCTTCCCAGCAACCGTTCCACATATTTGGCGATAATATCGGTTTCGACGTTTACGGCATCTCCGATGTGGCGGTTGCGCAGATTGGTGTGCGTGAACGTATGGGGAATGACCGACACCCCCAGACGGGTTCCGTTGAGCCGGGCGATGGTTAAGCTAATGCCGTCAATGGCAATCGAACCTTCTGCCACGCAGTAGCGCAGCAGGTTACGGGGCATTTCTACTTCCAAAAAATAATTTTCGCCCCGCGGGCTCAGTTGCGTGATTTTTCCCACGCCATTTACATGGCCTTGCACCAGATGGCCGCCCAGCCGATCGTTTAATCGCAATGCACGTTCCAGGTTGACTGGCTGACCGATCCGCCAGGATTTCAACGTGGTTTTCTGCAAAGTTTCGCCAACGGCTTCGACCCAAAATCCGGCCGGATCCAGTTTGACCACGGTCAGACAAATTCCGTTGACGGCAACAGAATCATCGACGGCGGTTTCGGCGCGAGTCGTTTGCGCTTCGATAAACAGGCGCCGCCCATCACGCATGGGCTCAATTTTACGCAATGTACCAACTTCTTCGATTAATCCCGTAAACATGTCCAAATTTAGTAATTTTCCGGGTGATTGTCATTTTTCTTTTGTGTAAATCAGGGCAACGTCCGGATCGAGTCGCCTGATTTTGTGCAAATGCCACTCTGTCGGTGAAACGTTTTGCCAGACGGGCACACCGCTTCCCAAAATTTTGGGTGTTTGCAGTACAATCCATTCGTCCCACAGCGCCTCTTGCACAAGCAAGCTGAAAATTTGTTGTCCGCCTTCTACGAGCAAGGAGGCAATCCCAAATTGGCGGTACAACGTTTTAAGCAGGGCGGAGAAGGCTACCTTTCCGTTTTCGGTTTCCGGCAGACGGTACACCTGTATTCCGGCCGTTTGCCAACGGCTGATTTTTGCTTCGGAGGTGGCATCCCGGGTAAACACGATGGTGCGGGCTTGCCGGCCGTCGCTGAATACGTGGGCCCCGGGCGGTATTTCTAAATTTGCGGAGAGAATGATTCGCCAGGGCTGAGGTCCCCGTGCGTGCCGCACGGTTAGCCGGGGATCGTCGCTGCGTACGGTCCCGGCGCCCACCAAAACGGCATCGTGTTCGGCACGCAATCCGTGGACAAAGCGGATTGCGCGGTTGGATGTTAGCCAGGTTTGCCGACCCTTCTGGCGGGCGATGTAGCCATCCAGCGAGTGGGCAGATTTTACGGTTACAAAGGGGCGCTTTTTGCGCATGGCCGTAAAAAAGAATCGATTAAGTTGCTCGCCTTCTTCACGCAGCAAACCCTCTTGCACCTCAATCCCTGCCGCACGCAGTTGCTGCAAGCCTTTGCCGCTTACTTCGGGATTGGGATCGATGTTGCAAACCACCACACGCTTGATCTTTTTGCTGATGATTAAAGGCGTGCAGGGTGGTGTTTTTTTGTTGGTGTGGCAGCAGGGCTCCAGATTGCAATAAAGAGTCGCTCCGCTAACGTCTTCCTGGGCATTGTTGAATGCTTCTACCTCGGCGTGTGGCCCGCCAAAATAGCGATGGAAACCTTCTCCGATAATCCGTCCGTTTTTAACGATGACCGCTCCGACCATGGGATTGGGATGTACCCAGCGTCGACCTTTTTGGGCCAACGTAAAACAGCGACGCATCATTTGTCGGTCAAAATCGGTGAACGGAGCGTCCATCAGGTTCTCTCCTTTACGGCCTTAAAACGGTTGCGATTGAGTTCGAAGACAATGGAAAAAAGATTACTGAGCAAAAATCCGGTGACACCCCAGATGACCTCTGTGCCATAGTAATAGTAGTGGAGCAGCCAGGGGGTACCGTTCTGTTCGGAAATGCGTGTCTCGTAATGAGCTTCGTCAAGGAGATGCAATAGCGGTACTTCGATTAAATGGTCGATTTCGTCTTTACTGATTCTAAAAGGATAGGGATAGTCGAAGAAGCCGACAAAAGGAGTAACCAGGTAGTGGGTGTTTGTCAAGAAGCGATCGGTTTGCCCCAGAAGTTGAATTGCCTCCGGAGCGATGCCAACTTCTTCGAAAGTTTCGCGTAAAGCCGTGTGCTGCAAATCGGTATCATCGGGATCCCGGCGGCCACCGGGCAGAGAAATTTGGTTTTTGTGATGTTCTACCTTGTCGGTGCGTTTCGTCAACAAAAGGTGTGCCTCTCCGTCTTTGAAATAAAACGGGAAAAGGACGGCGGCCGGAATGGCCTGAACGTCTTTTCGGTAAGCATAGGTTTGGGGCACGTGCTTTTGCAAGCGCGTTTCAAAATGGCGAACGAATTGTTCCGGGTCGCGACAAATTGCGACGATTTCTTTTTTCTTCATAAGTCGACTGTTATTTGTGATTTTCGGAATATTCGAAAATAACGCATGCAAGTCAAGAAGAGTTCCTCGTGCCTGCCCGGGGATGACAAACGTTGAATTAAATCCAAATCCGTCTTAATTTACAGGATGATCACAAAAAAAATCAGGAGAGAATAATGGCTCAGAACCTTATTGAAAAGATAGCCCAACGTTTTGCCGTAGATCTGGAGGAAGGGCATGAAGTACACAGCGGTGATTATTTGATGATTCAACCGGCTTATGTGATGACCCACGATAATACCGGAGCGGTTATTCCCAAGTTTCGCAAGATCGGGGCAAAAAAGCTGTTTAATCCACGCCAGGTGGTTAATACGTTGGATCACAATATTCAAGACAAGTCCGAAAAAAATCTTGAGAAATATCGGAAGATCGAGGCCTTTGCCCGGGAAATGGGCGCCGATTTTTATCCGGCAGGCCGAGGTATCGGGCATCAAATTATGGTAGAGGAAGGCTATGCCTGGCCCGGCACGATGGTGGTGGCATCGGATAGTCATTCCAATATGTACGGTGGAATGGGGTGTTTGGGGACACCCATTGTTCGGACCGACGCGGCGGCGATTTGGGCTTCCGGGCGAACCTGGTGGCAGGTACCGCCGGTAGCCAGGGTTGTTCTTAAAGGTAAGCTCCGCCCGGGCGTGACGGGTAAGGATGTCATCATTACTCTGGCGGGGTATTTTAAAAATGACGAGGTGTTGAATCATGCGATCGAATTCAGCGGCGACGGAGTAAAAGAACTTTCCATTGATCAACGTTTGACCATTGCCAACATGACGACGGAATGGGGTGCTCTGGCCGGTGTTTTTCCGGTGGACGAACGGACGTTTGCCTGGCTGGAAGCACGAGCCGAATACATTAAAAAACGAGGCCTGGCCGGTGTTCCATCTGATGCGGACGGGCATGGTGAGCATCCGAGAATTAACCCAAAACGCATCGAAGAGCTTAAAAAGCAAGATTTGAAACCGGATGCAGATGCCTATTATGCCAAAGAAATCGTGCTGGATTTGAGTTCGGTGGTGCCCCATGTGGCGGGTCCGGATACGGTGAAAGTTGCTCGTCCGGTTACGGAGCTGGCCAAAGAAAATATTAAAATTCACAAGGCCTATTTGGTCTCGTGCGTGAACAGCCGCCTGGAAGATATTCAGCAGGCTGCGGAGGTTATTAAAGGGAAGAAGGTCGCTCCGCACGTGAAGTTTTACATTGCGGCGGCTTCGAATGAGGTGCAAAAAGAAGCGGAACGTTTGGGTTATTGGCAAACATTACTGGATGCGGGTGCTATTCCCCTGCCGCCGGGCTGTGGCCCGTGTATTGGCCTGGGAACGGGACTTTTAGAGGATGGCGAGGTGGGAATCTCGGCTACGAATCGTAACTTTAAAGGACGCATGGGTTCGCCCAACGCTCAGGCGTATTTGGCTTCGCCGGCAGTGGTTGCGGCCTCGGCTGTAAGCGGGAAAATCGACACTCCTTTTCCGATGGATGTGGAACCGCTCAAGGCGGAAATTAAGGTGAATCCTGCGCGGCAACAGGCGCAAAGCAAGGTAAACATCATGCCCGGTTTCCCGGAGAAGATCGAGGGCGAATTGCTCTTTTGTCCCAAGGACAACATGAATACGGACGGCATCTACCCCGGAAAATATACCTACATCGATGATTTTACGCCGGAGCAGCAGGCACAGGTGGTAATGGAAAATTATGATCCGGAGTTTAAGACGATTATGAAAAAAGGCGACATTCTGGTAGGCGGATTTAACTTTGGGACGGGTAGCTCGCGCGAACAAGCGGCGACCGCACTTAAATACGCGGGAATTCAATTGCTCATTGCCGGCTCGTTTAGTGAAACGTACAAGCGAAATGCGATTAATAACGGATTTATTGTGCTGGATGTACCCGAATTGGTGCAAACCCTCAAACAAAAGTTTGGAGAAGACAAATTGACGATCCGGACGAATATGAAAGCACTGGTCGATTTTCTTCAATCGGCCATTGAAACAGGCGGAAATAAATATGCCATAAAACCGTTCGGAGCAGCCGCACAGGAAATTATTATTGCCGGGGGATTGGAAAATTGGGTGAAGAAAAAATTGGGGTTGTAACCGTCTGGTAATAAAGCAATAAGGAATAAAATCAAAAGCTTCTTCGCACAAGCAAGCGGGGGAGCTTTTTTGCTTCTGGGGAAATCGTTTAAACGATTTCCTAACCAAGTGAACATTTTGTGACCGGCTACTTAGCATACGTTTAGAACTTTCGTATTTTAAAAAGAAAAGGGATAAATCCCTTCCCAAAAGCCTTTTAAGGCTTTTAAAAACGAAGGTGAACAGCATGAAAAGATACATCCTTCTCATGATCATTGTGCTTCCTCTTTATTTGCAGGCCTCAAGCCGCATCGCTTTGTACAATGACGGCGGCTATGGCACATGGCTCGATGGCTTAAAAGCCATCGAGCAATTTCTCATCTGGAAAGGAATCGCTTATACGGAAGTAAATGCCGACACAATCAACAATGCCGACTGGGAAAATCGCTATGCTGCGGTTTGCTTTCCCGGGGGCTATGCCTATTATTACAAACTGGCAATTAATGAAACAGGGCTGGAAAAAATTCGAAACTTCGTACGCCAGGGCGGCGCCTATTGGGGCATTTGCGCCGGTGCCTATTTTGCCAGCGACTCGGTGCAGTGGGAAGAAGACGGACTTCTCGATTATCCGCTGGATTTGTTCGATGGCGTTGCCATTGGGGCCATTGATTCCATTGCTCCCTGGGATCAATACACAATGACCCGCGTCAATTTAAACCCAAACCATCCCATCAACCAATTCGAACCCGCATCGGAAATGATTTTGTATTATGGTGGCCCATTCTTCCGCAAACACCCCGGTGCCTCAATGGACACGGTGGGCACCTGGGATGCCTATTTTAACCTTCCGGGAATTGTTACCTGCAATTATGGTTCGGGTAGGGTGCTTCTCATGGGGCCGCATCCGGAGATCGAGGAAGACAGCGACCGGGACAGTACCACTTTTGCCGACGAACTGGATGATGCCGGCTCCGACTGGCCCTTCTTGTGGTCTGCAATCGATTGGCTACTGGGGCAGCCCATCACCTATCCCGACCCTTCCGCTTTGCCGAAAGCCCGGTTCGGAAAGAGAAAAAAACCAACGCTAAATTTTCAAATCGCCCCCAATCCTTTCAATGGGCAAACCAGAGTGACCATTGTCGCTTCCGGGGGGCAGGGCACCGCTACTCTGCAAGTGTTTGATGTCCTGGGGCGGCTCGTTTTAAAACGTACATTAACCGCTTTACGGGAAAAACAGAAAATATTTTTAAACGTCGGCTCTCAGCCCTCCGGGGTGTATTTTCTGCAGATTAATTCTCACGGAATCATCCAAACAAAGAAAATGCTTTTAATCCGCTGAACGCATTTAGCACCATTTGTAACCTCCAATTAGCCGACGGAGAACGGATTCAAAAACTCTGAAACAATGCTGGAGGCGATTTTCGAAAATCGGAGTTTCCCGCCAAGCGTCAAAAAAAGGTGTTTTTTCTCACGTAAACAAGACCCGTAATTTGCCGCATTATTTCTTGATTGTTATGTAGATATTTATTTAATTAACACTTATGAAAGCATCTTACGGATTTATCGAAACACGCGGTTACATAGCCGCCATTGTGGCGGCCGATGCCATGGTCAAAGCGGCCAAAGTGGAGCTACTCCGCTTCCGTAAAGTGGGCGCCGCGTTTGTTACGATTATCGTCAAAGGCGAGTTGGCGGCCTGTCAGGCTGCGGTGGAAGCCGGAGCAAAAGCCGCCCGTCAGGCCGGGCAATTGGTGGCCGCGCACATTATCGCCCGCCCTTACGAAGATACCGAACATCAGGTGGAATTTGCGCCGAAACCCGGAAAAGGCAAAGGCCGTGGCAAAAAACGGGCAACCGCCGCCCAAACCAAGGGCAAGCCCCCCAAAAAGCCATCGCCGGGCGAGCAGATCGAGCGCTATTTGAAAAATAAAAAAGGCGGCGCAACGCTCAAACAACTGGCCGAATATCTGCAAAAATCCGTTGCCGAAACGCGCAAGCTCGTTAAAGAACTGATGGATCAGGGCAAAGTGGAAAAAATACAACAACGATATTTTCCAAACGTGTAGGTAAAACATGCATTTAATTGCCGTAGTGAACAACAAAGGAGGCGTCGGGAAAACCACCAGCGTGGTGAATCTGGGCGCGGCCTTTGCCGAGCTGGGCAAGCCCACCCTTGTGGTAGATCTCGATCCGGCAGCCAGCGCATCGGCCCATTTGGGGCTGGACAAAGCGCGCGGCGAGCACAAAACTCTGTGCGATTACCTTCTTTCCGAAAAACGGGTTTTGGCCGATTACATTTATCCCACGACCTTTGAAAATTTGTGGTGTGTGCCCTCCGAACCGGCCCTGAGCGAATTTTACGAAGAAATGCTGCAGGAAGAAGAAGTGGATTTTTTTATTCGCCAAAAAGACTTCCCGAAAAAATTTGAGATCGTGCTCATGGATTCGCCGCCCAATATGGGCAATTTGGCCTACAATGCATTGGCCATCGCCCGCCACGTACTCATTCCCGTGCAAACCCAGTTCTTGGCCCTGACCGGTCTGGAGCTAACTTTGAAAACCGTGTACAAAGTGCAACGCCATTTAAATCCCAAATTGAACATTTTGGGCTTTTTCGGAACGCATTACGATCGGCGAACCAATGTGGCCAAAGAAGTGTACCGCCGCCTGCAGGAAGAATTCGGGGCGAAAGTTTTTGAAACGGTCATCGGGGTAAATTCCAAATTAATCGAAGCCTACGGCGCGCAAAAGCCCGTTTTGGCCTATGCCTCGTCAGCCCGGGGAGCGAAGGAATACCGGGCGCTGGCGCGGGAAATTTTGCAAAGATTGGGAGAAAAATAACACCGACGATCCTGCCGCTTCGTTCTTTTGCCAAAAGTGGGCACGCGGGAGATCGTTGCGTTAACGATTGCTAAATCGACGATTGGGAACAACACATGAAACGAGTTATTACGGCACAAACCGTTAAGCAAGCCCATGCTGCGGGCAAAACACAGTTGTACGCACCGGCCAAGCAAACCCTCATCACGCCGGAAGCGCGCACCGTAGCCAAAGATTTGGGCATCCGTTTTATTGAATACGAGGGAACGGGAAGCGAAAGCGTTGCTACCGCTCCGGCGCCGGACGAAAAGACTGTGCGTCAGATTGTGGAACGGGTGATGAATGCTCTGCCGCCGGAAAAGCGCAATCAGGCGCGGGTGCAAAAAGTGGTGGCCGAAGTGCTGGCTTCTTATTTAAGGAAAAATGCCTGAGCGGAATATGAATATTCAACGATTGCAAGATCAATTGTGGCAAAATCCGAAACGCGTGGTTTTTACCGACGGCAGCAATCCCGAAGTACTCAAAGCGGCGCGCACGTTAGCCCAAACGGGCTGGGCCAGACCCATTATTGCGGGTAATCCCTTTCGCATTCGCGAAACGGCCGAACAGAACAAAATCCGTTTGCAGGGCGTCTCGCTCAAAAAGCCCATTCACGATCCCGACTTCGATCGTTACAGCCGTTTTTACCGCAAACAGGTGGAGCCGGGCCTAAGCTACGCCGCGGCCAAAGAGAAGTTGCAGCAGCCTTTGTGGTACGCCGCCTTGCTCATCAGGCACGGTCAGGCCGATTTGTGTTTGGCACCTGCGCAGGACACCGTGAGCGACCTGTTGCAATTGGAACGCATTTTTTCCGAAAGCGCACCGTTTGTTTCGGCGGCCACGCTCATTTCGAACGATCGGGACGAGGGGTTGTTCTTGTTTGCCGACACCTTTGTTAATGCCCGTCCGAATGCCGAACAATTGGCGCGCATTGCTTTCGATTCGGCACAAACTTTTCGCACTTTAACCGATGCGGAAGCACGGGTGGCTTTGCTCAGTTTTTCCACTAAAGGCAGCGCCGATCATCCGCGCGTGCAGGTGGTGCGCGACGCTTTACAGCAAATGCCCGCTTGCTGCCCGCAGGTAAAGGTCGAAGGCGAATTGCAGTTCGATGCGGCCTTTGTGCCGGAAATTTTGCAAAAAAAAGCGCCGGACAGTGCCTTTGCTCAGGCGGCCAATGTGTTCGTTTTCCCCTCGCTCAGTGCGGCCGACCCGGCGGTAAAAATCGTGCAAACATTAAGTCCGTATCGCGCTACCGGTCCGTTGTTGCAAGGTTTGCAATTCCCCTTGCATTGGATTTTACCCGAAGCCGATGCGGATGAAATCGTGCGGCAAACAATCGTTGCCTCGTGCCTTTTAAATACGTAAACTTTACGGGTAAAAACAAGCGATACGCGTCAGGCGAAAACAAAACGCAAGGGAGACGATCGTTTTTCGTCCCCGTTGGAAATCGAAATAAAAACGACAAGTCAAACATAGGTTAAGGAGAAACAAATGGAAGCATTGGGCATGATCGAAACCAAAGGTCTGGTGGGTCTCATCGAGGCTTCGGACGCCATGGTCAAAGCAGCCCGCGTCAAATTGGTTGCCTGGCAACAGATCGGCGGCGGTTACGTTACGGCTTTGGTACGCGGCGATGTGGCGGCCTGTAAGGCGGCAACCGATGCGGGAGCTGCGGCGGCCGAACGCGTGGGCGAACTGGTATCCGTACATGTCATCCCGCGGCCCCATGCCGATTTGGAAGATGTGTTTCCCATTAAATTAAAAGGCAAAATCGAATAAATCGTACACGAAAAGGAGAACGACATGATGGAAGCATTAGGAATGATCGAAACCAAAGGTCTGGTGGGCCTTATCGAAGCTTCGGATGCCATGGTCAAAGCGGCCCGCGTCAAATTGGTTGCCTGGCAACAGATTGGCGGCGGTTACGTTACGGCTTTGGTACGCGGCGATGTGGCGGCCTGTAAAGCGGCAACCGATGCGGGAGCTGCGGCGGCCGAACGCGTGGGCGAGCTGGTAGCCGTGCACGTCATCCCGCGGCCTCACGGCGACCTGGAAGATGTTTTCCCCATCAAATTACCGGAAGAAGGTAAAAAATAACGGACGGGCAAAAACCTGAGCGGCAAGTCCGTAAAATTCCGACAGAGGAAAAATCATGAATTTAGATGACAAACAAATTGCTCAGATCGTAAATACGGTGCTGGCCCAGTTGGAAAACGGTGCGGCCGAACGTACTTCTGCCACCGATGTTTCGCCGGGCATTTTTCGCTCGCTGGACGATGCCGTGGCCGAAGCACACAAAGCGCAAAAGCAAATTCGCAAGCTGGAACTGCGGGCCAAAGTGATTCAGGCCATTCGTCAGGCCGGGGTAAAATATGCCCGCGAGCTGGCCGAAATGACCGTGCAGGAAACGGGCATGGGCCGCGTGGAAGACAAAATTGCCAAAAATCTTTCGCAAGCGGAACGCACGCCGGGCATCGAAGATTTGGAACCGCGGGCCCTTTCCGGCGATCACGGGCTGACCATCATCGAAAATGCGGCCTGGGGCGTCATCGCTTCGGTAACGCCTTCCACCAATCCGGCGGCCACCATCATCAACAATTCCATCAGCATGATTGCCGCCGGGAATGCCGTGGTTTTTGCTCCGCATCCGGCAGCCAAAAACGTTTCGCATCGCACGATTAATTTGCTCAATCAGGCCATTACGGCAGCGGGCGGTCCGCCCAATTTGATCACCACTGTGGCCGAACCGTCCATCGAAACCGCGCAAAAATTGTTTGTGTATCCGGGCATCGATTTGCTGGTGGTTACCGGCGGCGAGGCCGTGGTCAAAGCGGCCAAAAAGGTCACGGACAAACGCCTGATGGCGGCCGGAGCCGGAAATCCGCCCACCGTGGTAGACGAAACGGCCGACATTGCCAAAGCGGCGCGCGACATCGTGTGGGGCGCCTCATTTGACAACAACATCGTGTGCAGCGACGAGAAAGAAATCGTGGTGGTCGATCGCGTGGCCGATCAACTAAAAGCCGAGATGAAAAAGCATCAGGCCGTGGAAATAACCCCGCAACAGGGCGAA
>CAYXUS010000056.1:0-4785 GCA_964468415.1 uncultured Caldithrix sp. | reverse complement strand
CACACGGGCGACATCGGATTGCTGGACGAAGATGGCTTCCTGAAAATTACCGATCGCAAGAAAAACATCATCGTTACCTCCGGCGGAAAGAATATCGCTCCGCAGCCCATCGAGAATGCATTGACCATGAGCCAGTACATCGAACAGGCCGTGGTCATTGGTGACAAACGTAAGTTCTGCACGGCGGTTATTGTTCCCGCGCTTGAGGCGATCAAAAATTGGGCGGCGGCCCAGGGTAAAACCGTGAATACCTATGAAGATATGCTAAAATTAGATGGCCTGAAAGAACTTATTCGTCAGGAAGTGGATCGGGTTAACGAAAGCCTGGCACGGTACGAGACCATCAAAGATTTTGTTATTGCCCGCGAGCCGTTCAGCATCGAAAGCGGCGAATTGACTCCGTCTTTAAAGACGAAACGTCGGGTGATTGAAGAAAAATACAAAGACGAAATCGAAAAAATGTATCAGGTGTAAACGGCTTCGATGGGAACAATAAAAAAACATCCTCCGGTTCAATTGTTTATGGCGGTTACCTTTAACCCCGTGTTGCCGATAGAGGATATTTTGGCAAAAATCGAGCAAACCTTTGGCCCCATCGAAGACAAAACATCTGTCTTTGATTTCGACGCTTTTACCGATTATTACGAAAAAGAGATGGGCAAAGGACTCAAGAAGTTTTTCGTAACATTTTACGATTTGATTGAGCCGGAGGATTTCCCTGAAATCAAAGTGCGCAGCAACCAATTGGAAAAGGAGATTTCCGGGCAGGACAAGCGCAAGGTGAATATTGATCCCGGATATCTGAATTTGTCCAAAGTGGTGCTGGCCACAACTAAAGATTATTCCCATCGGCTGTACCTGGGGCAGGGAATTTTTGGCGATTTGCATCTGGTGTTCATTAACAAAACCTTTCGCCAACAGCCCTGGACCTACCCCGACTACCAACAGGACTGGGTGATTGCCTTTTTTAACCGTTTGCGTACGACCTACCGGGAAAAGTTGGGGGAATATTTGAGTCAGGCAATTTAACAAAAGGACTTGCGCATGCTTTTGAATTTGTTACTGGTAATTCTTATTGCGTATTTATTCGGATCGTTTCCCACGGCCATTCTTGCCGGAAAATTGCTCAAAAAAATAGACATTCGCGATTACGGCAGCGGCAATGCCGGAGCGACCAATGTGTTCCGTGTGCTGGGCTGGAAAGCCGGTTTAACCGTTTTGCTGATCGATATGTTCAAAGGATTCGTGCCGGTGTATTTTGTGGCGCCCTATTTTCAACCCGACCCCAATCTGGTGATTTACTTTCAGGTGGCAGCGGCCATTGCGGCCATTGCCGGACACATCTGGACGATTTTTGCCGGATTTAAAGGGGGAAAAGGCGTGGGAACTTCGGCCGGGGCTTTTTTAGGATTAGCTCCCCTGCCGTTGGTGATTGCTCTGGTCGTTTTTGTGATTATCGTGGCGCTGACGCGTTACGTCTCTTTGGGTTCGCTTCTGGCAGCGCTGACCTTTTTGCTGGTTTTGGTTCTGCAAAAATACATGCTGGGGGTGCCGGTTTCGGATGTGCTCATTTACTTGAGCGTTGTGATTGTGGCTTTAATTTGGTATGCGCATCGCAGCAATATCAAACGCCTGCTGCAGGGTAACGAAAACAAAATCGAATTTAAAAAATCGCAATAAAAGGAAGGAAGGTTCATGCGCATTGCAATGATCGGTGGCGGTAGTTGGGGAACGGCCTTGGCTCTGGTGCTGCACGAAAACGGGCATTCCGTTCGGTGCTGGACGATTGACCAGCAAAGTCTGGAAGATATTCGCACAAAACACGAAAACACCCGCTATTTGCCCGGTATTCCCATCCCGCCGGAAATTCAATATTCCGACGATTTGGCCTGGGTGTTAAGCGACAATCCCGAATTGATCGTGAATGCCGTGCCTTCGCAGGTTACGCGCAAGGCGCTGGAGCCGGTAAAATCGATTTTCAAAGATCAGGGGCAAATCTGGGTTTCGGTAGCCAAGGGGATTGAAAACAAGACCTATTTGCGCATTTCACAGGTCATTCATCAGGTGATGGGCATTCCCGAAAAGCAGATCGGTGTGCTTTCCGGGCCCAGCCATGCCGAAGAAGTAGCGCGCAAAATTCCCACGGCCATTGTTTCCGCTTCCACCGATCTGGAAACGGCGCGCAAAATTCAGCAGGTGTTCATGAACCGTTACCTGCGCATTTACGCCAACGACGACATCATCGGAGTTGAGTTAGGGGGCGCACTGAAGAATATTATTGCTCTGGCTGCCGGCATTTGCGACGGGGCCGGCTACGGAGACAACACCAAAGCGGCCCTGATGACCCGCGGGCTGGTGGAAATGAGCCGTCTGGGCGTGGTGATGGGGGCGCGTAGCGCCACTTTCGCCGGATTAAGCGGCATGGGCGATTTGATTGTGACTTGCATGAGCCGCCATTCGCGCAACCGTTACGTGGGGGAACAGATCGGTAAGGGACGTTCGTTAAAAGAGGTGCTGGACGAGATGGTGATGGTGGCCGAGGGAGTGCGCACTGCGGAATCGGCTTACGAACTGGCCCGGCAGAAGAACGTGGAAATGCCCATTACCGAACAGATTTACAAGGTGCTGTTTCAGGACAAGTCGCCTTCGCAGGCCATGCTGGATTTGATGACCCGCGCTTCGAAGATTGAAGATTGGGGCGCGTGAAAGAAGAAAAGAGTGCGCATAGCAGGCGACAACCAATTCATTTTTTGTGATTCGGTTGCCGTTTTTTTGTAGATTGGTGCAACCCAACGGGCGAAAGGAGCAAACAATGATTAAATCTGTTTTGTTACCCATCGACGGTTCGCCGTACACCGAAGCCATTTTAAATTACGGCGAATATTTTTACAAAAAGTTCGGTGCCTTCGTCCGATTGCTTTCTGTGGTGGACATTCGCTTGTTCGATTGGAGCGTGGCCACCAGTGCCGATAGCTTTGTACCCATTTTGCCTTCGGCCGAATTTCAGGAAGAATCACAAAAAATTCAGGATGAAAAAGCGCAAAAAGTCATCGAAAAGGCCTCGCAAATTCTGGACAAAAAAAAGGTGGCCTACGAAGTCATCAAGATTTCCGGCATTCCGGTGGATGAAATTTGCCAGTACGCCAAAACAACCGATCTGGTTGTGATGGGTACTCGCGGCGAATACGAACGCTGGAGCGGCAAACTGTTAGGTGCCACGGCCGAGGCGGTAACACGGCAAATCGCCAAACCAGTCATGCTGGTGGACAAAACGTTCGTGGATTTCAAACAAATTCAATGCGGTTACGATGGTAGTATTACGGCCAATCATGCCCTGCAAATGGCCGCCTTTTTTGCCAAAACGCTGAATTTACCCCTGAACGTGATTGCCGTTTTCGATTCCGAAGACGATGCTCAGGCGGTATTGCAGGAAGCGGAGAAATATTTGGTGCCTTATCAAATTAAATTTCATCTGAAACATGAAAAGGGCAATGTGGAAGAAGTGCTCATTGCCGAACAAAACAATGCCTCCGTGCCGTCATTGATGGTTATCGGCGGTTACGGCAAATCGCGCTTAACCGAGGCGATTTTGGGCAGTACCACCGTGCATGTGATGCGCAAAGCGGCCAAGCCGATTTTGCTGGTAAAATGAAAACAATCTCAAAACACGGAAACGCAAAAGGAGAGTGATTTTAATGAAGGAAAAAATGGAACAATCGGTGAACAAGCTGCGCGAACAAGTGGCCAATATGGAAACGGGTTCTGCGATTAACAAATCGGAAATGGCACAACTGGTCGACGATTTGCACCATCACCTGGAGCACCCGGAAGATCAGGAACATTTGAAAGGCCTTACCGAAAAAATTCCGGAATTCATCGCCAAACTGGAAGCCGAACATCCGGGCATTGCCGAAACATTGAATGAAATTATGGTAATTTTAAGCAACATGGGCATTTAGCTTTTAAGGCGGGACAAAAAGGTTCCGGCTTTTTCTATCAAAACGCGCCTTCCTAAAAAATGAGAAGACCGATTTTTGCATTGGGTCACAACCCGCTTTTTAAATTTCCTTTATTCTCTAAAAATTTCAAATCATTCATTTTTTTAAGGAGATGTACCATGCGTCTTGCCTTACCGCGTTTTTTTGTGTTTTTAGCTTTGAGCATTTCATTGGTTTTTGCCGGCAATTTCTGGCCGCAATCCCATTTAATTAAAGACAATGTAAAAGAATATTCTACGCTCAAAGCGGCATTCGGAAGAATGGATGAGAAAACAGGTGTCTTTCGTTACCATTACAATCTGTTCGAACCGCAATACACGGGTACGGCCGAAGAAATCGCCCGGGCTTATCTTAAAGATCACTTTAAGGAGTACGGCGTGGATGCCCTGACCAATACGCTGAAAACTCTGCGCGTGCGTCAAACACCCGGCGGTTTTCATGTCTTTTTTCAACAGGTCATCAATAACATTCCTGTGTACGACGGGCGTATGGTAGTTACGCTGGATGCCCACAAAGCGGTAACCTTTGTGGCCAGTCATTATCGTCCCACGATTCGGGCGCGCCAACTGCAACCTCAGATTTCCGGTGATCGGGCTATCCAGATAGCACGGGATTATCTGAATGTGCAGGGTAAACTTTTGGGAGAGCAAAAGGCCGAACTGGTCTGGTTCGAAAGCAAAGATCGTGGTACGGAGCTGTGCTGGCGCGTGCAGGTTCCTACGGAGGATCCGATGGGTGATTGGGAAGTGCTGGTCAATGCGCTGGACGGACGAATTAGCAATGTGAA
>CAYXUS010000055.1:0-27036 GCA_964468415.1 uncultured Caldithrix sp. | reverse complement strand
TCCGTAAATCCGGATGATGCGATCTCCGGCATTGATCAATCCCAATCGCATGCGGTAGGCCAGCCCTTTGCCAAAAGCCATCAAAAGCACCACGGCGATAATGCCCCAACCAATGGCCGCCGTGGTTAAAACAGCCCGGGTTTTCTGCGTTCGAATGTCTTCAAAAAATTCTTTCAGCAAAATAAAAACGTACATGTTTGTCTCCGTTTACCTTAAAAGCGCAGGCAATCGACTACGTTTAATCGGGCGGCCTTCCGCGCCGGAAAGTAACCGGCCAAAAAACCGATTAAAAACAAAAGCATTGCCGAAACCGCCGCCACCCACACATTCAAATAAGGCGTGCCCGCCACTTCTTTAAAGCTTTGCAAAGGAAGCGCCGCAAAAAATTTGATAATTCCCAGCGCTAATCCGAAACCCACCAGGGCGCCCAATCCGATAATAATAAACGCTTCTAACACAAACTGGAACAGAATGTGGCCCTGCCGGGCCCCCACAGCACGACGAATGCCAATTTCGCGGGTTCGTTCTTGCACGACCACGTACATGATGTTGGCCAGCCCAATTCCACCGACCAGCAGAGTAATCGCTCCGATAATTCCCAGAAAAATAGAAAAACCCAATGAAAAGTAAAAAATGAATTTGTCCATTTCGGTTGTATCCCAGATGGCCAAAGTTTCCGTGTCGTTGGGGTCAAAGGTGAATTTTTGCCCCAGCACCCGGTAAATTTGTTTTTTTACCAGGGCCGCCTGTCTGGGATCTTTAACCTGATAGACAAAATTACTGATGTATTTGTCGCCGTAAATAGACTGGTAGGTTGTGCTGGGAATAAAGGCCCGATCCGCATCCCGTTGATTGTAACTGGAATTTTGAATCTTCTTTTTTAGCACCCCAATTACCAAAAAGGGGATGCCATTCACGTACACATATTTTCCCACCGCCGAAGCATGCGCACCAAACAAAAAATCGCGTAAATTGTTGCCTAAAAAAATGACCCGCCGCCGTTGTTTTACATCCAGCGCATTGAGCCAGCGGCCTCCCGGTTCCCACCAAATATTTCGCATGGGGCCGTATTCGGGAATAACGCCGGTAATGTTTGGCCGATTGATGCGATCTTTCACCCGAACCACACCATTCCAATGGCTAAATTCCGGACTGATGGCCTTAATACCGTGTACCCTCTGGCGAATCAATCTGATGTCCTGCGGAGTGAGCAAAATTCGTCGTCCAATGCCGTAGCCCTTGTACGGCATGGACGTTCTTCCCGGCCATACGATGGCAATACTCTCTCCCAGCCCATGCATGCTTATTTTCATCTGGCGCTTGGTACCGGCCCCGAAGGCCAGCAAAAGAATGACCGTCATCGTTCCCCAGACAATCCCGAACAATGTCATTGCCGTACGTGATTTGTATTGGCGCAAATAAAAGAAGATTTCTCGCAGGCTTTCCGTAAAGGTACGCATCATAAGTCGGAGCCTTTTCAATGAATTTTACGATGTTATTTATTCAATCGCTTTAATCTGTTTTTCCAGTACTTCGTCACCCTCTTTCAATCCATCCAGTACTTCCACGTAAATGGCATCGCTCATTCCGGTTTTGATGTACTTTTCTTTTGAACCTTTTTCGCCCACGGGAATTTGCACGAATGCCGAATCGTGGCGAAAGGTGACCACCCGTTCGGGCAGAGCCAGCACGCTGTCTTTACGTGCAATGATGATATTGGCGTTGGCCGAATAGCCTGCGCGCAATATGGCTCCGCCCCGGTTATCAATGCGAATTTCGATGGGGAAAACCGTTGTGTTGTCCTGCTTTTTGGCCTTGAGAGAAATGAGGGTTACATGACCTTTAATCGTTTTACCCGGCAAAGCACCGATTTGCAACTGACAGGGCAAGCCTTCTTTGATTTTTCCCACGTCAATTTCATCCACTGTTCCTTTAAAGATGAGGTGTTCCATGTTGGCCATGCGCATAAGCGAGGTACCCGGCTGGTAAGAGGTTAAAGGCACCACCGGATCACCCACATTCACATTTTTTTCCAGAATGTAGCCGGTAAGAGGTGCCTTGACAATGGTTTCGATTTCGGTTCCGGCAATTTGGGTTTTTCCTTTCTCCAGCAATTCCAGCCGTTCTTTTTTCATCTGGTATTTCAGAAGCGCTTCGCCGTAGTGCTGTTTGATTCTCTCAAAATCCTGATCAGATACCAGGCCTTTCCTTTGCAGTTCCTGCGAACGTTTTAACTCGCTGGCCAAGGTTTCTCGTTCAATCTGGGCCATTTCCACATCGCGTTTGGCCTGGGCCAACTCCAGTGGTGTGGGATTGGGCTTTACCTCTAACAACGGTTGCCCGGCATGCACAAAATCGCCCACTTCCACAAACAATTTTCCCACGACACCGGATATCTTCGATTTTACTTCGATTTCATTCAAAGGCTCAATTGCACCGACGGCAAGGGCCTTTTCTACCAGTGTTTTTCGTGTAACCTTTACTGTGTGGCGCGTTGCGGTTTGTTTTTCCGAGGGGCTAAAAACGAGCTTCCACCCGATAAAGGCAAATAGAAGTATGAAAAATACCAACAAAATACGTTTTTTGGTTTTCTTTTTCATTATTCTGCACTCCTGCTCAAATTTGGAAAACGACATGCGTCATTAATTCGATATACGGGAAGAGATCAATGAAAGTTGCGGGATTAGATTAAAGGAGGAAAAACAAAACAGGGCCGTTTAGGGAAGGAGAAGCGGTAAATGGCCCGTTGGAACGGGAATTACCGCTTAAGGCCCGTTTATTTTTGCGCCCTTTCGGGCTGAACAGCTTCTATTGCTCGGGTACGTTCACTTTGCTTCGTACCACAAAAGCCGCTTTATACCCCATGCTTTTAGCCAAACTGCGCAAGAGGTCGGCATCATTGCGATCGGTAAAATCACCGACGCGCAATTTGTAAAAAGGCGCTTCGAAAATCAGATAAACTTTATAACCCTTGGGTTCAAAATCTTGCTTGGCTTTGGTTTCGGCCATAGTGGCCGCTTCGATGCTGCGTCCGGCAAAAATTTGCACCCGAAAGCCGTCGGTTTGCCGATAGCTAAGCAAAGAATCGGGCAGAGTATTTTGTTCGCTCTTATTGGTTTGTTTAACCGGAGTGGAGGTAACGGTGGGTTGCACACGCTTTTCAATAACGATGTCGTCATCTTCCAAACTCAGGGGATCGAATGATTCATCGTATTTGGTGGATTGAAGCGAAGTCTCTTCGCTTTTTTGGGGTGCTGTTGTGGTTTTTCTGGACGTGGCACAGCCCATAAAAAACGCAAAAATTAAAAATACAACAAAAAATCGCATAAAGCCTCTCACACTTTTTCCAGAGTTTCTTTTAACAGCCAGCCGGTTTTCCCGTCGGCCAGCTTGATTTCCAACCAATTAAGGTTGCGACGCAAAATTTGCACTTTGGTACCCTCGTGCAAAACAAAAATTTCCGTAGCTTCTTTGCGTGGTTCGGAGTACACTGTAACCGATGGTTTCATGATCACGCCGTATTCGGTGTGTTCGGTTTTTTGTATTTTATTAAAAAGCATAATGCCAAACAACAAAAAAGCAAACAACGTAATCACAATAAATGCTTTGCCTTTTTCTTTGCGCTTTTGTTTTTTCATGTACAGGTAAAAAGCCCAGCTCAACAAAAACAGCCAAAAAGCAACCACGACCAGATACGAAAGCAGCGTTATGGAGAAAAAGCCCAGGAAACCTTCCCACCACACGGTTAAAAAGAATTTGGGAGGTACGGCAATTTTATCGACCAGACGACGCTTTAACAGTTGCAAATTTTCTTTGAGCGCTTCGTCATCCGGCATAAAGCGTTTGGCCCGTTCGTAGAACAAACGGGCTTTGCCCAGTTGATTCATTTTAAAATAGGCATTGCCCATGTTGTAATACAAAGCACCGCTTTCGTAGCCTTGATCCAGAATTTTTTGATAGCTCTCGATGGCCTTGGCATATTCGCCCTTCTGGAAATATTGATTGCCTTCGCGGAACAATTGCTGGAGGTTTTGCTCCTGAGCGAACAACATGCTCCCAAACAAAAGGCTCAAAATAAGGCCGGCAAGATGTATTCTTTTCATATCCACTTCTCTAAACTGGTTAACACCTTTTTCGCCCGTTCGTAAAACGCCTGCCGTTCTTCTTTTGAGGCCGGGATGTTGGCAAATTGTCTGAAATCGGCCTCTTCCAGAACGGAGATGTATTCTTCCACCACTTCTTTGTCGATATTTCGTTCGTTCAAATGTTTGCGCACATTGGGCGTGCTAAAATCGGTTAATTCCAAATTCAGCTTGTCGCGCACAAACCCTTGCAAAGCATTGCTAACCGCCTTGAAAAATTCTTCCTGTTTTTCATCATCCAAAAGCGCGCGGGCCCGGCTAAGTTGTTTGGCGGCAATTTTCCCTGCCTTGCGGCTGCGCAACAGGCGTTCATCGCTGCTTAATCGCGCCTGATAATCATTAAACAGAACGAACAGAACAAACAAAACAAGTCCTAACCCCATCAATCCCCAAAACGCAAAAGATTTGTACGGCCGGTATCCGATCCGCCGAAAGTGCGTAAACTCTTTAATGAAGCGGATATCCTGGCCGATTAATTGCACGTAACGTTGATCAAAATTAGCACCGCCGCCTGCTCCGCTCATTTCGCTTACGGGTTTTCCCGTAATGTGCAAAGTAATAGGCTTGCTGCTTAGCGTCACGTACTTTTTGCTTTTAGGATCAAAATAACTAAACGTGAGGGGTTTAATTTCAAAATCGCCCGGCATCCGCGGAATAAGGATGTATTCGGCGGTCTTGCTGCCGCGAATTGTTTCTCCAAGGTTGTCCACATGCGTAGAGATTTTGGGATCGTATTTTTCAATATCGGGCGGCACCACCGGGTCGGGCAAATTAACCATTTTGATGTTGCCCTGCCCGCTGATTTTTATGCGTAAAGAAATGGCTTCATTGGTTTTGGCCGTTTGTTTGTCCACATGAACCTGCATCTGATACCGGCCCACCGCTCCGGAAAAGTCAGCCGGCCGGCCTTCCTGCGGCAAATCCATGACTTCTATTTTAATCGGTTTGCTGCGCACAACCTTTTGCACAACGCTGCCGAAGGGATCATCAAAAAAGCTGTCGAAAATATTCGTGGAACGACGGCGTACCTGAGCCTCAACGATTACACTGATCGGTTGCAGAATAAGTTCTCCGGTTTGCGCCGGGAACAGGGCAATTTTGCGAATCGTAGCCACATTGTAATTTAGGCCGTTCACGATTTCGGTCTCAATGGCCGGTTGAGAGGGCATTTGAAATTCTTCTACCCAAAAGCCCGGAGAAGAGGGCAGTTTCTTAAAATCGAAGCCCCGCACATTTACTCTGAAATACAACTTGTATTCCACAATTATTTGCTCTCCGAGATAGGCCTTGCGTTTGGAAACGATCGTTTTCAAATACAGGCTCTGCCCCAAGATATCTTTGCTTTTGGTTTGACGCGGCGCCTTGCGGGCTCCCGGAGAAACGGACGTTCGGGGCGCGACCTGATCGGTAACCGTAATCGTAATGGCATTGCTCTTGAATGTGTGCCCTTTGTAGGTAACCGCGGCGGGAGGGATGACCAATTTCCCTTTTTTCTTTGGCTGCAGGTAGTAGCTGTACACTTTGGAGCTGGACAGGCGTCCGTTAATCCATTGGATGTTTGTGGAGGTGTTCGGGCCGGACAAAACATAGAAGTTGTCGAACGGGGGCGCAACCGGATTGGGCAGCGAGGTTGATTTGCCGCTCACTTCGATGGAGTAGGTAAAATTCTCGTTTATTCCGACCTTATTTTTATTGACATAGGCACGAATGTTAATATCTGCGGCCTGCAGAGACGCCCCTGCCCACAGTAAAAAGACGATAAGTCCGATTAAATGTTTTTTTCTCATTGTTCGCATCGTTAATTCGCCATTCATCCTTGTTGCCATTGTGGTAACCATTAGTGCGGGGATAACGCCCCGTTATTTTTACCAATTTTTGTCCAGTTGCCGTCGTCCGCCGGGCACGCGAATATGATCTTTTTTAAACTTTTTGTTTTCCTCTCTTAGTGCGCGCAGAATGCGTTCGGCTTCTTTTTTGCTCATGCCCTTTTTTTGCCCTTTCTGTTGCCGGGCCTGCTGTTGTTTCTTCTTTTTCTCCTGCTCTTTTTTCTGGTTATTGGGCTTTTGCTGCTGTTTTTTTTGCCCTTGTTTTTGCTGCTGGTTTTGCTTTTGTTGCTTTTGCTGCTGCTGTTGTTGCTTTTTTTGTTTTAATTTTTCGGCCAAAGCATGTAACAACGGATCATTCGGAAATTTACGGAGGCCTTCCTGCACCACTTGTTCGGCCTGTTGAAACTGGCCTTTGATGTACAAATCGGCCCCAAGATGGAAATAGCCCTCCGCCGTTTGTGAACGGCCTAAGTTAACAAAAATCGCTAAAAATACAAGAATGATTGTCCATTGTCTCATGTTTATTTTACGCCTAAAATATCTACCACATCCTTAATTCGTTTAATAAAATCCTGAAACGCCGCCACGGTCGGATCTTTTTTCAACCCGTCCATCATTAATTGATACGCTTCTTTGTAACGGCGTTCATCTACCAGCTTTTCCGCCTGTTTTTTTAACTGCTTGGCAAACTCCGACGGTTCAATATTTTTCTTGTTTTGTTGCTGTTTGTTTTGTTTTTGCTGCTTTTGGGCCATCTCTTTTAATTTGGCCCGCGCCAGCTCAAGGTTGTATTTGGCATCGCGGTCATTGGGATTAAGCTCCAGCGCCTTTTTGTACGCTTCGATACTTTCTTTGAGTTTGTTCTGTTGAAAATAGGCGTTGCCAATGTTGTAAAAAGCCTTGGCGCTCAGTTCCAGATTCTGGCTTCCCACCACCTTTTGGTAAGCGTCGATGGCTTCTTTGTATTTCTTGATTTTGTAGTAAGCATCGCCCAAATCGAACAAGGCCACTTCATTTAAAGGATCATCCAGCAGGGCGTCCTGATACGCCGCCAGAGCCTGTTCGTATTTGCCTTCTTTAAATAATTTGTTTCCACGGTTTATTTTTCCGCGGATGCTCTCGGCATTAACCGTGGCCAAAAACATCAGCGACAAAACACTAATAGCGATCCAGCGCATACCTGTTCCTTTGCTTGCTTCTTACCGGCAAAAAGAATTCCAGCAGAATAAAAATCAAACCGATTAGGGCAAAAATCTGATAGCGATCTTCATATTGCGAAAACTTACGCGCACTCAGTTCTTTCTTTTCCATTTTATTAATTTCATCGTAAATCTTCTCCAGTTCCGATTGCCCGCTGGTGGCCATGTAATATTTCCCGTTCGTGACAAAAGCTATTTTTTGCAAGGTAGCCATATCCAGTTTGGTGGTTACCACATTGCCATTGCGATCTTTCAAAAAGCCCAGCGACTTTCCGTTGCGATCGTAAATGGGAATGGGTACCCCCTGCGGCGAGCCAATGCCAATGGTGTAAATGATAATGCCCTCTTTCGCCGCTTCTTTCGCCGCTTTTACCGGATCGCCTTCGTGATCTTCTCCGTCGGTAATTAAAATGAGCACTTTGTGTTTGCGTTCTTTTTGGTTGAACGCTTTCATGGCCACCTTAATGGCATCGGCCAGAGCCGTGCCCTGTACGGGAATCAAATCGGTGTCCATCATCTGCAAAAATAATTTGGCAGCGCCGTAATCCAGCGTTAAGGGGCACACCAAATGGGCCATTCCGGCAAAGGCCACCAGGCCAATGCGGTCGCCGTGCAACAAATCGATAAAATTAGCAATTTCGTGTTTGGCCTTTTCCAGACGATTGGGTTTAATATCTTCGGCTTTCATGCTGTTGGAAACATCCAGAGCAATGATGATATCGACCCCTTTACGCTTTACCTGCTCCAGTTTGGTGCCAATTTGCGGATCGGCCAGGGCAACTACCAAAAAGGCATAGCCCAAAATGAACAAGACGTTTTTCCAGATCATGCGGCGTTTGCTGTAACCGGGCATAATGCGCTTCACAATTTCCAGATGTCCAAAGCGCTGCAAAAGTTTCTCTTTGTGCCGATAAATCAGCCAAAAGAAAATTGCCAGCAGCACTACGCCCCACAGGCCGTGTAAAAATATGGGATATCGAAACCTTAATACTTCCATAAATTTCCTGCAAACAATTTCAAATTTATCTCAAAGCCAAAACGCATTTCCTGTTTCCGTCGAACCATCTTCCCCGGCAGGCCAAATATTCCCGCGGGCATTAACGCTACGGAATCGTTTTAAAATAGGTATTGGCCAGAACCACTTCCGCAAGCAGCAAAACGAGAGCCAGGGCCAGAAAGTACACAAAAAATTCTTCGTAGCGTGTGTATTCCTTTACCTCGATTTTCGTCTTTTCCATTTTGCTGATCTCTTTGTAGATCTCCCGCAATTTTTCCGTACTGGTCGCCCGGAAATATTTTCCTCCGGTAATGCGCGCAATTTGACGCAACAAATCTTCGTCGATGTCTACGCGCATGGGAACGTAACGCGTGCCCCACAAGGGGTCCTGCACGGGATACATGGCCGTACCGCGCGTACCGGTGCCAATGGTGTACACGCGAATGCCAAACGCCTTGGCCATGCGCGCTGCCGTAATAGGATCGATCTGCCCGCGGTTATTGCGCCCATCGGTCAACAGAATAATCACCTTGCTTTTGGCCTTGCTGTCTTTCAGGCGGTTAATGGCCGTGGCCAATCCCATGCCAATGGCCGTGCCGTCCCAATCTTTACTGGCTACTTTCAGATGATCGAGAATATTGTACAGAACGCCGTAATCCAGAGTTAACGGGCACTGCGTAAAACTTTCTCCGGCAAAAACCACCAAGCCGATGCGGTCGTTCTTGCGGCCCTTAATAAATTCTTTAGCCACCATCTTGGCCGCTTCAATCCGGTTTTTCGGGCGGAAATCTTCGGCCAGCATGCTGGAAGAGACATCCATCGCCAGTACGATATCGATGCCCTTGGTGGTTATTTTTTCCTCTTTACTGGTCGACTGCGGGCGGGCCAACCCAATGATAACGGCAGTAACAGCCAGCACACGCAACACCAGCAAAACGGGCCGCAGGCGTTGTTTTAAACTGGGCTTTAGTTTTTTCAGCAAATTTACATCGGAATAAACAATTTTGCCCGTGGCCCGCGCCCGCCCGCGCCAGTACCACCAAACCATAATGGGTACCACAAACAGCAAGAGCAAATAATAGGGATCAGCAAAGCGCAACATTCGTCACCTTATTTCTTTTTCGTCGTGTCGGTTGATGCTTTATTTTCACTTTCTTTTTTAGGCTTCGGTTCCAGCAAATCTTCCTTTTTGGGGAAAAGCTTCTTTAACGCACTCTTTTTAATGGTCACAACCGATTTGAGTAACGGATTACGGGCGTAAATCAGCTTGTCGTTTTTGGCCTTTCCGATTTGCAACTCCACCAACTTGTCGTTGCCCGCGTACACTTCGATGTGGCCTTCGGGATTGAGCAACCCGTATTGATTCAAAAATCTGGGATGATCGTCCACAAAAGACGTAGCTTTCAAAGAATTCAAAGACGACAAAAGATTGGTAATCTTCCAATTCTTGGCCTTTTCTCCCGTGGAGAGATGCCAGTTGCCCAGGCTGTCCTTTTCGAAAATCATCAGATTGCTTTTGTACAACAAGTTGATCCGATCGACTTTGCTACGATCGAAAGTCGTAATCTTCTTGTCGCGGTAGTCGAACAGCGTTTTATTAAACGGCTTCACGAAGAACGAATCGACCACAAAAATGTGCGGACGTGCATCATCTTTACCGTAGGCCTTGTTGTTTTTGACCCTGGAAAACGAAACGCCCAATTTGGCCTTTTCTTTTCCGCTGAACAATTCAAGACGGTAGGCCGGATGACTTAGGCCGTATTTGGACAAATTTTTCGGCGTTTCTGCCGCCACGGAATTGATGCGCCCCCATTCCAGCTTGTTCAACACGGCATTAATCGTGCTGTTTTCGCCTTTTGTTTGCAGCGGTTCGGTAATTTTCCAATCGCTTCCTTCTTTTACGAAATGGAATTTGCCGTGCGGATTACGCAAAGTAAATTCACGAATTTTGTCTTTTTTGAAATGCAGAACCTTTTTGTCACGCCAATTGAACAGAGTTTTGTCCACGCTGTTTTTAAACGAGCTGGAGACGATGATGATGTCCGAATCGTTTTTGGTGACAAAAATATTGCCGCCAACCGGAGTGCGATCTCCGATTTTAACGCCCTGCCTGGCAATACCTTTACCCGAAAATTCCAGCTTAATAGCCCGATCGTCAAGGCCGTACGTGGCCAAATCTTTGGCACTGGCCTTAAAGGTTCGTATTTTTTTGGTATTGGTAATGCCGTACAAAAGCGAATTAATCGGCGACTCATCGGCATCGGTTTTAACCGGTTGCACAATCATCCACCCGTCCGCCGTTTTTTCGAATTCGAACTGGGTGGTTGGTTTGTGAATCCAGATATGCTTTATGCTGTCTTTCTTTACGGGAAATAATTTTTCTGCCTTGGCTTTTTCTTCTTTGCGCTTTTCTCCTCCCTTGATCTCGCCCCAATACACGTAGGCGCCAAGGGCCAAGGCTACCACAAGAAGAATAATCGTGTTGCGCATTTTTCGTTTTTTCTCCTTCTTTTCCTTCCGACCATCCGATTCGTTCAGGAGTAGTCCCAAAAGGTTAAACGTCAAAGAGTATAAGGGCTAAGGGGGAATATCATCGGATCGATGATTTTTCCCCTTAACTTTCACCCTTAACCCTGATTTCAAGTCTTTATCGGTTTCTGCGAATGTAAATAACCGTCCCGAGAATAATGACCAATAACGGAATGGCAATGACCACCAGGTAGAACAAACTCTTCACATCCGCCTGCGTCATGGTTAACCGGCGATCATCGATCTGTTTGGGACGGATGGAAATCAGGTCTTCTTCTTCCGCCAGGTAATTAACCGTATTCAGGAACAGATTGCTGTTCCCTTCGTTGCGGAAATAGCCATTTTTGGCGAAGTCGGAATCTCCGAAAATAACCAGAACCGTTTTTTTCTTGCCGTTACTTTTTTGCACGATCACACCAATGGAAACCGGGCCTTTCAAATCTTTGTCGGGATCAAATTTTACTTTGCCCGTCGAATAGTCCACATCGGCCCAGCTATTACCAGAAGTTTTGAGCAATTCGGTAATCTGGTAACCGTCCTTATCGGCCATAGGCGTTACGGAACAGGCCAGCGGATAAAAGGTCATGATGTTGAAATCTTTGGTGATGGGATTGTTGTGATCGTAACTGGTTACCAGCGGCATGCCGGGCCCCGCTCCGAATAATTGTCCCACGCCACTTACATCGATCACCATGTCGTTGCCGATCTTCACATGATACTTGGCCGCAAAATCTGCAATATCGGCCGGGTGCTCGGGATCGACCATCAACAACAATTTTCCGCCGTTGTCCACCCAGGCCTTAATGGTATCCAGCTCGCCCGGTAAAAAGCTGCTTTTGGGCCCCACAATAGCCAATACCGTGCAACTATCGGGAATGGATTTGCGACGAGCCAAATTCAACTCGCGCACCAGGTAATTTTCCTTTTTAATCGCCTCGGCCGCATCTTTGTACCCTTCGGCACTGGCATCGTTAATAGAACGTTCGCCGTGTCCGGTCAAAAAGTAAATCACTTTTTCTTTGTCGCGCGTTACTTTGATGATGGCATTCGTAATGTCCGATTCGCTTAATTTTTCCACTTTTTCTTTTTTTGCTCCGCATTGAATGATTAGCGTCCCGTACTTGCGAATGCCATACTGCTTGGCCAGTTCCGGCCGTTCGTCCGGATCGACAAATTTGTAAGTGAGGTGCGACGAACGATAATTGTATTCGTCGAGTAAATCTTTGGCCCGATTTTGTTCCGACGTTTTGTAAAAAGCGATGATTTCCACGTCTTTCTTCAAATGGTCCAGAACTTTTTTGGTTTGGTCAGACAAACTGTACAGATGCGAAGCGGTCCAGTCAAAACGCACATGGCGACGCGTGGTCAAAAAAGCCAGCATGGCCACAATTGCCAAAACAACAATTACCTGAACCGTTACATTCGAGCCATATTTTAGCGTGCGCTTCGAAAGCGCTTTTTCCCGGTTTTTGTAAAAAACAAAAATGTAATATCCTAAACCCAGAACGCCCAAAATGAGCAGCACCCAATGGTACACTGCCCACACTTGATTGATGGAATACCAGATAAGTGCAGCAAACACCAAAACGATTCCAACAATCCCGATAATATTATCTGTCTTTTTCATTTTTCACTGATCTCCATTCTATTATTCCAACTACTCCACAGCCTGCAAATCAGGCTCTCCATTTGACGGATTCGATCATTTTAAGCGAAAAGTACAACCCGACAAAACTGAACAAAATGTAATAGGCCAAATTACTGGTATCGATGACCCCCTGTGCAAAATCTTCGAAATGGTTGATAATGGAGATGTAACTTAAAATCGGCTTCAATGTGGGACCGGCAAAATTAGCGCCCCAGCCAATAACCCAGAGCAAGAGCGACAGTCCAAAGCCGCCAATCGCTGCGATAATTTGGTTTTCGGTGGTGGTAGAAATAAACAATCCCACCGAAATAAAAGCCGACCCCAAAAGGATTAATCCAATGTAACCGGAAAGTACCGGCAAAAATTCGGGATCGCCGTAAATGAACAGCAGAGCCTGAAAGAACATGGTTGGAATGAGCAAAACGACGTAAAAAGCCAGACCGGCCAGAAATTTACCCAGAACGATTTGTGTGGGAGTAATGGGCGTGGTGTACAGCAATTCTACCGTACCCAAACGTTTTTCTTCGGAATAAAGCCGCATGGTAATAAGCGGCAAGGTAAACAACGAAATTAAAGCAATATTCCAGAAGAAGGGACGAATGAGCATTAAGTTCACATTAAATTTTTGCGGTGCCATGTGGTATTGCTGGGCACGGATGGTGTCCATGAAGCTGGCTTCCACAAAGCTGGAGAGGTACAGGTAAAAGAACACGCCGGTCAATGCCGTAAACAAGGCCAAAATAACATACCCGATGGGCGAATAAAAATACGATTTGAATTCTTTTTTAAAAATGGCTAATGTCGCTTTCATTTTCAGGCAACCTCCTCTTTTGTGGTCAGATGCAGGAAGATTTCTTCCAGCGTAAAGCGTTCGGTCGAAAGCTCTAAGAGGCCAAGCCCGTTGTTAACGATGACTCTGGCTAAGTCTTTGCGAATGTCTTGCGGACTTTCCACCGCTACTTCGCAAATGTTGTTTTTCATTGTGACCGTCATTTTCTGGATGGCATCAACGGATTGCAGGGCCTTTTTGACCGCATCCTGATCGCCTTCCACCTGCAGGTTAATGCGCTGTACCCCGCGCATGCGATTGGTCAAATTTTCCACGGTGTCTTCGGCAACCACTTTACCTTCGTTAATGATGACCACACGTTCACAGGTTTGTTCGATTTCGGGCAGAATGTGCGAAGACAAAATCACCGTGTGTTCGCCGCTTAATCCCTTAATCAACTGGCGAATTTCGATGATTTGTTTGGGATCGAGCCCCACGGTCGGTTCGTCAAGAATGACGATTTGGGGATTGTTTAACAAAGCCTGAGCCAATCCTACCCGTTGTTTGTATCCTTTGGAAAGCTTACCGATAATGCGATTGCGCACATCGCCCAGGCTTGTTTTTTCGATTACGCTGTCCACTTCGGATTTGATGCGATTTTTTTCCACACCTTTCAGGTGGCTGACAAACGTTAAATAGTCGTGCACGACCATGTCGGTGTACAAAGGCGGATTTTCGGGCAGGTAGCCGATAATCTTCCGCACTTCCAGACTTTGTTCCAGAATATCGTAGCCCCCAACGGTGGCCGTGCCGCTGGTAGGCGGCATGTAGCAAGTCAAAATGCGCATGGTGGTGGTTTTCCCGGCCGCATTCGGGCCCAGCAAGCCCAACACCTCGCCTTTGTTGACGTGAAAAGTAACGTCGAAAATGGCGCGCTTTTCACCGTAGTAGCGTGTTAATCCTTTGACGTCGATCAAGGTTCGTTCCTCCTGCTTTGATCTTTCACCATTTCACTGTCTATGCTCACCGGAACGAAAACGTTCCCAAAAACTTATTAAGAATGATCGTTTTTTTCAGCGTCTTCATTTTCCATTGGCCGAACTTCCGCAGCATCCGTCGGAGAAGTGAGCTGCTTCACTTTTTCTTCCTCTGCCGATTCGGATTGCGCCTCGTCTGCCGCCTCATCTTCCGACGAAGTGTACACGATTTTCGTTTGCTGCACAAAATCGACCGCATTCTTTTTGACCCGTTCCACTTCATCCTGCTGCGGAATGTATTTGGCAAATTTGACCAGATCGCTCAACGTTAACAAATCTTCCAGATTACGCTGTAAATCCTGTTCGGGCAGCACTCGCGGTATTTCGGACATGATTTCGGAAGTTGTTTCTTCCAAGGCCCGAATGTAGTAGCGCCCTTCCAGATATGCCCGCATTATTTCGGACAATCGGCTAAAGAATTCTTTGTAATTGCCTTTTTGCAGCAAATCGCTGGCATACAATTCTTGCAAAGCCTTTAATGCTTTTTCGTGCGCCGGTGGCGGAGGGGGTGGAGGTGTAAAAATAAATCCGCGTTCCTGCTTGCGCTTCCACAGCCAATAGCCCAGATAAAGCAGCAAAACGGCCAATATTACCAAACCGGCGATTTTAAGCCAAAACCGATAATTAAACGGAATGCTCAAGGGAGGCTTAATATCCTTTAGCTCGTGTTTTTTTTCGCCTTTAAGCAAACTTTTGACGTAGATGGTAATGGCCGGCGCTTGAATGATGGACGGTTTGGTCGCCGTATCCGACAAAAAATAGGCCAGAGGGTACGGTGGAATCACGTATTTACCCGTGTCGTAAACGGAAATTACATAATCGTAACGCTCGACAATGCGATCGCCTCTGCGCATGGGCTTGTGGAAGTTGTAGCTTTTGATTTCGAACATGCCCAGATTAATGCCCGGCCCGGGTTGAATGATGCGCACGTCTTTGCGGCGATCAATAATGATGGAATAGGTAATGTGATCGCCGATGGTAATTGTAGCCGTATCGACCTGAGCTTTTACCTCGATTAACGGCTTTTCCTCTGCCCGGACATTTCCCGCAATTAAAATCAGAATCCCTAAAAACAGAATGCGATTGAACCAAGTTCTTTTCATCATTGAATCCGTTGATCGTAAATTTTAACGTCTTCGGCCTGCATTAAGCGATTGGCCAGTTCCTGATAGGCTTTTTGCTGTTTCTCCGTCAACAAATCCTGAGCCACCTGCTGACGCACTTCGTCAAAGGTTTTGTAGCGCACTATCTTTCCTTTTTTGTCGCGTACTGCGTAGCGTTCTTTGTTTGCTTTGTAATACAGTTGTACCTCTTCCGGGTTGATGCTGACTTTTTTCGCCAATTCCTGTTGCAATAATTTATTGGCCATCAAAGCCTTCCTGGCTTCGTACACCCCTTCAATCACATCTTTGTCTTTGTCCAAGCCTTGCCGTTTGGCCGATTGGTACAACAAATCCTGCAGGACAAGTTGTTGCAGCAGTTCTTTCTTTTTTTCTTTGCTGCGAAATTGCTGCTGCAAGTAAGGGGGCATTTTGCCGATTTCGAAATCCAGATCGCCCTGGGTGATTTTTCGCGAACCAATTTGTGCCAGCACGGCTCCGGGACGATTTTTGTGAATTTGGCTGGAATCCAGAGCGGCTTCCTGTTCCATGACACGCACCGCATCTTGTGAACGATCGAGGCGTTCCAGGCAGGAAACGATTTTTTGGCTGACCTCTTTTTGCAACTTGCTTTGGGGAAACAAATATTTAACTTTGAAATAATACTCCAGCGCTTTTTGGTAATCGTTTAAGCGATCGAAATAAATATTGGCAATGGTAAAATAGGTGTTAGCCGCACGCGCCGCCGAGACATCGTACGTATTCAAATAGTCAAGGTACTGATTAATGGCCGCCTGGTACAAGCCATTCGTGTAATAGGCATTGGCCAGTTCCAGAGATGCCTGTGGTGTAACCTCTGTTTTTTGGGACGACTTTTGACACGCTCCCAATAAAAGAAGAGAAAGGATCAAGAACCCGATCATGCGTTTCATATTTTTTCTCTCATTTGCTTTTGTTTGTCTATCATTGCGAAGTCATTTCCCATTCGGCTTCTATTGCCCGGTGTTCTCTTCTTTTTTACAATGCCAGACGCCGGGCACGCATTTTAAAAAACTTATTCACCGGTTCCACATAAGATTCATTGGTCATGATGTGGATGTGATCCACCCCAATCGACTGGAATAAATTCTTCAAACGTTTTTGTTGTTCCATCGCCTGGGTGTGAAATTCATCGCGAATTTGCGCGCTACTGGTATCGATCACAATGGCTTCACCGGTTTCGGCATCTTCCATCTCGATCATTCCCGCATCCGGCAGAGAAATTTCCCGGGGATCGGAAATACTGATGGCAATGATATCGTGCTTTTTGCTGGCAATTTGCAACGACTGTTTGAAATTTTCCGCCAAAAAATCGGAAATAAGAAATACGGTGCTTTTCCGCTTAATCACCCGGCTCAAAAATTCCAGTGCCGTACTAATACTGGTGGTTGCTTCGCGTGGTTTGTAAAACAGAATTTCCCGGATAACGCGCAGCACATGGGTTTTGCCCTTTCGAGGAGGAATAAATTTTTCGATGCGGTCGGAAAAAATGATCAACCCAACTTTATCGTTGTTTTTAATGGCCGAAAAGGCCAGAACCGCCGAAAGTTCGGCTGCCATTTCCCGCTTGAATTGGCGGGTGGTACCAAAGCTTCCGCTGGAGCTCACGTCGACCAGCAGCATTACGGTCAACTCACGTTCTTCTTCGAAAATTTTCACGTAAGGGTGGCCCATGCGTGCCGAAACATTCCAGTCGATCAGGCGCACATCATCGCCGGGCTGGTATTCGCGCACTTCGGCAAACTCCATGCCCCGTCCTTTGAAAACGGAATGGTATTCTCCGGAAAAAACTTCGTTGACCACGCTACGGGTATTAATCTCGATCTGTTTTACCTTTTTGAGCAATTCTCTGGGTATCGGTTCTTCTTCCCGGGTTTCGACCATTTGCCGGGCACTGCGCTCCAATTCGCGCAGATGTCGGAAGTACCAAACAATGGCCCCGATTATGAGCAGCAATCCGATTCCAAGAGCAAATATGATAATTTGATTCATTCCAGCATTTCACTTTTTTAGATGATTAATCAGTACCTCGCCTTTTTGACCGTAAAAATCAAAGGCACCGAAAGCATAAAATCACCGCTACTAAAAACGTAAAGCGACATCCAACCGCCACTGAGCCGCAGACACAATCCGCATTGTCCTAAGCCCGCATTTCCGTTCGTGCATTAGTTGAAAAATCGCGCCACATTTTCAATTACGGAACTTCGACTCGGTTCAAGACTTTGCGAATAACGTCTTCGGTGGTTAATTCTTCCGCTTCGGCTTCGTAAGAAAGGATCACCCGATGACGCAACACGTCCATTCCAATGGCACGCACATCTTCGGGAGTCACATAGCCCCGCCCGCGTAAGAAGGCATGAGCCTTTGCCGCCTGTGTCAAATAAATAGAGGCACGCGGACTGGCACCGTACGTAATCAACCCTTTCAACTCTTCCAGTCCATATTCTTCGGGATTACGTGTGGCAAAAACGATGTCTACCACGTAGCGTTCGATTTTTTCATCCACATACACTTCTTTTACCACGTCCCGGGCGCGGATTAATTCTTTAGGAGTGATAACCGCCTGCGGTTCCACCGTTTCTTTATGGGTTTGACGCCGGATGATTTCCAGTTCTTCTTCTTTGGAAGGATAGCCCACGCTTAGTTTGAGCATAAACCGATCGACCTGTGCTTCGGGCAAGGGATAGGTTCCTTCCTGTTCAATTGGGTTCTGGGTCGCCAGGACCAAGAAGGGATCTTCCAGAGGGAAGGTGTTTTCGCCAATGGTTACTTGGCGTTCTTGCATGGCCTCCAACAAAGCACTCTGGACTTTGGCCGGCGAGCGGTTGATTTCGTCTGCCAAAATCAGATTACTAAAAATGGGGCCTTTTTTTGTGGTAAACTTCCCGTCTTTTTGATTGTAAATCAAAGTACCGATTAAATCGGCCGGAAGTAAATCGGGTGTAAATTGAATGCGCTGAAATTTGGTACGGATGGTTTGGGAAAGGGTTTTAACGGTTAGCGTTTTGGCTAAACCCGGTACGCCTTCCAAAAGGATGTGCCCATTGGAAAGCAAGCCAATTAACAGGCGTTCGATCATGTAGGTTTGGCCAACAATTACTTTGCTTATTTCGGACAGAATTTTCTCGACAAAGGCACTTTCTTGAGCGACCTTTTCATTAATCGCTTTGATATCGGGATGCATCGTTCCTCCTCTTCGTTGTTCGCTTCCGAATGCCAGAGGTGGTATCGTTTGGGTCCAAAATATTCAAAGAACGGGAGACTCAAAGATACCCGCCTATCAGGGATTTTGTGTTTTTAAATTATTCTTTTTATTCATTTCGTTTAAAATTAGTTCCAGCGTATCCACAAAAAAATGGAGATCGCTTTCGCTGACCGGTTCTCCGGCAAACTTGACCAATTCGGCTTTGTTGAATGCTTGCTCCAACTTGTCGAGTAATTCATCGGACAAACCAACGGCTTTTAGTACGGCTTTGATTTCCGGGAAATCGGTTCCCGCTAAAATGCCGAATTTTGTTTTGAGATAGCGATCGAGAAGTTGCCGGACGGTTTCAAAGTTTTTTTCGGGTAAAACTTCACCAAAGCGAATGGTGTTTTTTAATTCTTTTAGAAATTCTTCTTCGATTGTTAGTTGTGGTGTTGTTTCCTGCTGTTTCTGATTTTTCTGAAGGAAATAGCGGTACAAAGAAAAAAGCACGGTAAGCAAAAACAATACGATGAATATTATGATTAAAATTTTTCCCGCATTCATGCCCTGACCGGGCCGGGCCACAGGCTCTACAATTTTGACTGGCAGCCGATCGGAGATAAGTCGTCCGGTTTGCCCTGTTACCGTATCTTCATATTTAATGGTAATACCGTCAATATAGGCCATTCCCATTTCTAACGGAGTAAAGTAAAATGTGATTTTTTTGACGGAATGTGGTTGGTTGTTTTTATCAATGTAAAAGCGATTGGAGGAGCCACTGCCCCGAAGTTTGAGATTGGTTAAAACAGGATCACTAATTTCCAAAATATGGTAGCGGTTCATGTCCCCGGTCCAGGACAGCTCCACATAGTAGACGACTTCTTTATTTACGGGTACACTTTCTTTTGCCAAATAGGTACGTAATTGTATTTCGGATGTTAAAGAATCGCCCGGGGTGTTTTGCGCCAAACCAATTCCCCACAGCACTGCGATTAAACCGATTGCGCCCAATAGTTTTTTTACCATCTGCGTTTTTCCCTTGTAATAAGCCCCATCTCAATACCCATCGGAAACAATGGCATAAAAAGAACTATATGCCTGTGCCGACAAAAAGTTCCGAGAATTTTGCCATTGTTTTCAAGCGCGTTTAGCAACTATTGGTTAGCCGTGGAATCATCTTTAATGTCTTTTAAAAAGGGTAGTTGTTCGAGGTCTTTGCCCATTGTTTTCAATTCGTATTGGGCGTCATCGGCTAATTCGTGCTTGGGATATTTTTGAATGAATTCCTGATAATATTTACGGGCTTCGTCGTATTTGTGCAGATCGTTGTTATTGATGAATCCTAACATAAAAAGAGATTCGGGAGCACGTTTGCCATCGGGATAGTATTGCAGGATTTTTTTGTAGTAGTCAAGGGCCTGACTGATTTGATGTTTTGTATATGCTTCTTTGGCTTTTTCATAGTATTGCTCTTCGGAGAGCTTTGAGGAACATGCCAGAACGATGAGCGAAAGAATAATCGAACCAAGCAAAATACTTTTTTTTAACATAGCCACCTTCTCCTCCAAAATTAATCCCAAAATATCCAAAATATTTCAATAAATTTTTAATTTAAAAGAACATAGAATTTAAATCAAATTTGTTCTTTTTTGGAATTTTAGTTTAACGGAAACGGATGAAAAAAGTTCAGTCAAAAATCACACAATTTCGACTTCAATCAGATAGCGTCCGTCATTGGCCTGCAAAATTTCGGTAATCTGCCAATCATTTGTTTTTTTGGCAATTAAATGGCGGATATCTATTTTAAGGATGTCATCGGTTAACCGAATGCCAGCTGGCATTCGGTTTTTGAAAGCATCAATAAGCAGACGAAGCATTGGGCCGGACTTTAATTGGTAGTGAAGATCAGGGGCATGGTATCCGGCGAACTTTAGGACGAGATGCGTTGAAGGTAAAGCCGGAGAAACTTTAAAGGTAAACCGAATGTCCCTCCCCGCAGCCTCAATGGTAGTTAAATATTTCATCGGGGGCAAATACCGACGAAGAATGTTGACAAGCTCCTGGTTATCCAGAACGATTTGCGCCATAGGGCTCTCCTGATTGCTAATACAATGTGTAATTTGCTGCAGAAAACCGGACAAAGCAAATGCATTCCGGGCCGGATTGATTGCTATCAATCCGGCGCAGCACCGTGCGGACTGATAGCAATCAGTCCGCCCCCTCATTTTTAATTTTGCCTTCCCCTATTTTTCGCGTAAATTTTCCATCACATAAAAACACCGGACAGGAACTTTCATGAATTCCAAAACCGACGCGAACACCAAGCAAGACATCCTCTCCCTCATTCATCCCAATTTCGAAATTGACCGTGGTCTGCCCAGCCCTTTTGGAGCCACCTTAATGCGTGGTGGCATCAACTTTGCCGTGTACTCCCCGCACGCGCAGATGGTAGCCTTAGCCTTATTCTCCGAATGCGCTACCGATCCCATCGTCGAATTCCCCCTTGATCCCAGTTTTAACCGAACCGGACACGTCTGGCATATCTTTGTCAAAGGTCTGGATCACGGTATTAAATACGGCTTCCGTGTGCGCGGCGAGCAAGAATTCAATCCTGTGGACGAACGCATTGTTTTATTAGACCCTTACGCACGCACAACCTGTGGCGGAAACGAATGGGGCAAGCCCTTTAAAATTGAACGCGATGGTAAAGTACACACATTTCGCACCTCCGCCATCATCGATAACCGTTTCGACTGGGGAACCGATCGTCCCCTCAACATCCCGCTGGAAGATACCATCATTTACGAACTCCACGTACGGGGCTACACCATCCACCCGAGCTCTCAAACCAATGCACGGGGCACATTCCTGGGATTAACCGAAAAAATCCCCTATTTAAAATCATTAGGCATCACCGCTGTTGAACTAATGCCCATTACCGATTTTGATGAAACCGGGCTCGATCGTAAAAATCCAAAAACGGGAGAGCCCCTGTTAAATTTCTGGGGATACGATCCTATCAGCTTTTTTGCCCCCAAAGCAGCCTACGCCCACACAAAAAACGAATACCACATTGTCCACGAATTTAAAACCATGGTCAAAAAATTTCATGAAGCCGGAATAGAAGTCATTTTAGACATGGTCTTCAATCACACAGGTGAAGGAGATGAAACCGGACCGATCTATCACTTTAAAGGTTTGGATAAACATGTATTTTACCTCATCGATCCCGAAACCGGCAAATATTTAAACTATTCCGGATGCGGCAACACCTTGAATTGCAATCACCCCGTCGTTCGCGATATGATCATGGACAGCCTCCGTTATTGGGTAACCGAAATGCACGTGGACGGTTTTCGGTTTGATCTGGCTTCTATTTTAGGGCGTGGCAGGCATGGCGAAGTATTGGCCAATCCTCCGCTAATCGAACATATCGCCGCCGATCCCATTCTGGCACATACCAAGCTCATTGCCGAAGCCTGGGATGCCGCCGGCCTGTATCAGGTGGGAGATTTCCCCCACTTTAAGCGCTGGATGGAGTGGAACGGAAAATTCCGCGATGATGTGCGCCGCTTTGTGCGCGGCGATGAGGGCATGGTGTCCGCCTTGGCCAGCCGGCTGGCTGGCAGCTCCGATTTGTATCAAGACGACGGACGCGAGCCCTACCACAGTGTTAATTTCATCACCTGTCACGATGGCTTCACCTTGCTTGACCTGGTCTCTTACAACCAGAAACACAACTGGGAAAACGGAGAAAACAACCGCGACGGTTCCGACGTAAATTTTAGCTGGAATTGCGGTGTCGAAGGCCCTACTTCCGATCCGGAAATCCTTCGTTTACGCAACCGATTGCGCCGCAATTATTTGACCATTCTCCTCCTTTCTCAGGGAGTGCCCATGCTTCTGGCCGGCGACGAGTTCGGCCGAACCCAAAATGGGAACAACAACGCTTATTGTCAAGACAACGAAATTAGTTGGATAAATTGGCAACTCGCCGAACAAAACACCGATCTCCTGCGCTTCGTGCGTCTGCTCATCCATTTTCGTCAATCGCATCGCACGTTTCATCGCACCAAATTTCAGGTAGAAGTCTTCAACGGCATCCCGGAAATGACCTGGCACGGTCTGCAAATCGGAAAACCCGACTGGTCAGAAAGCGCAAAATATCTGGGACTGCTCTACTCGACTTTTCCCAAAACCGCTGACCCGGACATCTATCTAATGTTCAATTCAGCCGGTGAAGAACAAATTTTTCAACTTCCCCCACCCAACTACGGCACGAAATGGCATCTGTTCATCGACACGTTCCGGGAACCACCGAACGAAATTTACCAGTCCGCACACAGGCCCATTGTAAAAGAACAAACCGCCTATCACGTTGGGCCCTATTCGGTCGTCGTTCTGGTATCCGATCGCCCGAAAAACAAAAGCCCCAGGCATTAATTTAAGGAAGCGCCCCATGAAATTCCGTACCGAAATAAAAATAGAACCATCGCCCCGTTCCATTCGCCACGAGCACCGTATCCTTGCAATCGGCTCGTGTTTTGCACAAAATATCGGAGAATTGCTCCGGGAGCATTTTTTTGCCGTGCAGGTAAACCCATTTGGGGTGTTGTACAATCCGCTTTCCATTGCCCGGGCACTTTCCCAAATAATTGATAAACAAGAACTGCAACCGGAGGATTTGTTCTTTCATCAAGGGCTCTGGCACAGTTTTAGCCATCACAGTGTTCTCTCCCATCCGGACAAAACACAAGCACTTTCGCAAATGAATAAAGCCATTCTCAACGCACACAATTTTTTGCAAAAAGCCGATTGGCTGCTTCTTACTTTTGGTACTGCATTTGTGTACTTTCACCTGCCCGAAGACAAACCGGTCGCCAATTGCCACAAACTACCCGAAAAAGAATTCCGTCGGGAACTCCTGTCAGTGGACAATCTGGCTGCGCCTTTTAGGACTCTCTGGAAAAAATTACACGATTTCAATCCCGCATTAAAAATCATTCTTAGCGTCAGCCCGATTCGGCACATTCGTGACGGACTGGTAGAAAACCAGCGTAGCAAGGCCACCCTGCATTTACTCATCCAAGAATTACAGAAAACGGAACCCGAATTAATTTACTTCCCTTCTTACGAAATTTTAATGGACGATTTGCGTGATTACCGTTTTTACGAAGCCAACCTCACCCACCCCAACACCCTGGCCATTCAATACATCTGGGAAAAATTCGATCAAATGTTCTTTACCCAAGAAACACGCAGTGCCCTGAAATATTTTACCCGGTTACGGGCTGCGTTGAATCATAAGGTGCAACATCCGGGTTCAGAGAGCCACCGTCAGTTCCTTCAAACAACATTACAGCTCATCGAAGATTTGGAACAGCAATTTCCCTATGCGCCGTTGTCTCCCCTCCGTACCCGGCTGCAAAATCAGTTAAAGAGTTATTTCCCATCTTCCGCCTCAACCAACACATAAAGTTTTCATTGAATTGTTTGCATTTAAGCACCGAATTTATCATATTTTGCTATTATGGAATTATTTTACGTAAGCCCGAACAATGTTCATGAAACAGAACTTATTCTCGACGATTTTGAACGCAAACATGTCGTGAATACCTTGCGTAAAACGGCAGGGGATGCCCTTACCGTAACCGATGGACAGGGAACGCTTTTTTGGGGAGAAATCGTACAAACATCTCCGCAGGTGCGCGTACGAATTCTGCGCAAGGAAATAAAAGAAACTCCGCCGAATATTGCTCTGGCTTGCGGATTTATCAAACAAAATCGCATGGATTTTATTCTGGAAAAAGGAACGGAATTGGGCGTGCAAACCTTTCATTTCTTTCGCAGCCACTACGCCAACTATTTTAGTGCCAACACTACACGCTTGCAAAAAGTGGTCCGGCAGGCACTTAAACAAAGCTTGCACTATTTTTTCCCGAAAATTTTTCTGCATCCCAATCTCGAGGCGTTTTTCGATCATCAACCATCTTCCCAGACACTCAAACTTATTGCCATCGATTCAACCTATCCGACTTTAAGGAATTTATTTGAACAAAACCGATGGCAGGCGCCCACGGGTGTTATGATTTCCGTAGGTCCCGAGGGCGGATTCACCAGGGAAGAAATCGAACGTTTCAAATCAAATGGGTACCTCGGTTTTTCGTTGGGAAAACATCGCCTGCGGGCCGAGACCGCAGCCATCGCCTCGATTGCCGGCATACAACAATGGATTAATTAACATAAAGGAGGTGGGTATTGTCAATTGAAGATTGTGTCTTTTGTCAGGTAATTGCCAAAAAACTACCCAGCCGCATGGAATACGAAGATGACGATGTGGCCGTTTTCTGGGATATTAATCCCCAGGCTCCCGTTCATCTTCTCATCGTTCCCAAAAAGCACATTAAAAACATTTCCGAGTTTACCGAAGAAGACAGCTACTTAATGTGCAAAATGTTCTTAACTGCCAAAAAAATGGCACACAAACTGGGCCTTTCCGAAAAGGGCTTCCGGCTGGTAGTAAATGAGGGGAAAGACAGCGGACAAAGCATCTTTCACGTCCACATTCACTTGCTAAGTGGACGCCGACTTATGTGGCCTCCGGGTTAATCGACCAAAGCCGTCTTCGGACGGCTTTTTTTTTGCACCAATTTTCTTGCGAAATCACGTGTCGGCGGTTAAACCGGCATTGAACGCGGCGTATTCTTCCGCAAGTGAAAAATCTTGTAGTTCAAACTGTCGCTCAGGGCCTGCAGGCTGGCATTAATAATATTGTGCGAAACACCCACCGTTGACCAGGTTCTCTCGCCGTCGCTGCTTTCCACCAGCACCCGCACCCGGGCCGCCGTGCCGTCGTTGGCACTGAGCACACGCACCTTGTAATCCACCAGACGAATTCCGGCGATTTCCGGGTAAAAACGAATCAGCGCCTTGCGCAAGGCATTATCCAGCGCATTGACCGGCCCGTCCCCGTCCGAAGCCGTGTGCTCGACTTCATCTCCCACCTGCACCTTAAGCACCGCCTCCGAATAATCCGTTTGCTGATCGTCCAGCAAAACATTGATTTTGGCGTAAGTGATCTTAAAAAACGGGCTGTAGGTGTTCAATTCCGCATGCAACAGCAGTTCAAACGATCCCTCGGCGCCGTCGAACTGAAATCCCTGATACTCCAGCGATTTGATGTACTGCACGAACTTCCGACTAAAGGCACGGTTGTCCGGAATGTCGATTCCCAATTCTTTGGCCTTGTAGCGAATGTTGCTTTGACCGGCCAAATCGGAAACCAGAACGTGCCGTCGGTTGCCCACTGTTTCCGGTGCAATGTGTTCGTACATGCGACTGTCTTTGAGCACGGAACTGACATGAATGCCACCCTTGTGTGTAAAAGCCGCCTTGCCCGTAAACGGCGCGCGAATATTGGGCGAAAGATTGGCCACTTCGTACACAAAACGGGAAAGATTGGTCAAATTTTCCAATTGCACGGGTTGACGGGTTTGGCGTTTTAGCTTTAAAATTAAATTGGGAATGATGCTGCACAAATTAGCATTGCCGCAGCGTTCACCAATGCCGTTAACCGTGCCCTGAACATGAACGGCCCCGGCCCGTACCGCCTCGATGGTGTTGGCCACAGCCGTATCGCTATCGTTGTGCGCGTGGATGCCCAAAGGTTTGTGCACACGCGTTTTTACCTGCTGAAAAATCTCGTAAATTTCATGCGGCAAACTGCCGCCGTTGGTATCGGCCAAAACCAGCACATCGGCTCCGCCCTGTTCGGCGGCTTGCAGCATGCGCACTGCAAATTCCGGATTGTCTTTAAAACCGTCAAAAAAATGCTCGGCATCGAATACTACCCGACGCCCGTGCTCTTTAAGAAAACGGACCGATTCGAAGATCAAACGTTCATTTTCTTCGTCGCTCAATCCAAGGGTAACACTGGAATGAAACCGCCATGTTTTACCGAAAATGGAAATCACCTCGGTTTCGGAAGCCAACAATTTGTTCAGATTGGCATCTTCGCGCACCTTGTCCGGGTAGCGGGCAGTAGAACCGAAAGCACAAATTTTAGCGTGTTTCAAGGACAGCTTTTTTACCTCGCTAAAATAGGCCTCGTCTTTGGGATTACTGCCCGGCCAGCCACCTTCGATAATGTCAATACCAAACTCGTCCAGTTTTTCGGTAATGAGCAGCTTGTCGTGAATGGAAAGATTCACTCCTTCTCCCTGCGAGCCGTCCCGCAGCGTGGTGTCGAAGAGTTCTATTTTTGCCGATTGTTCCATGGCTTTTTCCTGATTAATGGTTTAATGGTTGAATCGTTGAATAGTTGAGTAGTTGAATGGTTGAATGGGTCCCATCCCCGGTCGCCGAGCAGGCCCATCGCCTCGAGCACCACTGCGCATCAAAACCCACCTGCTACGGGACATATCAAGGGCAGCCCCCCCAAAGGGGCTCCTGTGGAGCCAGTTCCAAGTTCCAAGTTCCCCCAAAGGGGCTCCTATGGAGCCAGTTCTCCCGAAGGGACTCCTGGCCCAAAGGGATCACTTCCGTGACGGAGCAAGTTCCCCCA
>CAYXUS010000054.1:0-23049 GCA_964468415.1 uncultured Caldithrix sp. | reverse complement strand
TTCCTGAATACTGAAGCTTACCGGCCCAATCCATCCGGGCAATCCGTTCCTGCATTACCGCGGGATGTGTGTCAGTAAATCTCGCCAATCGATCCAGCGGACCATAGTCAAATTCTTTGGGTGCATGGGCATAATATTCTTCGGCCTTGCGTTTGCCCCAGTGTACGCTGTTTAATGCACGCGACTTATTCTGCATTAAATGCGGCGGACGCACCCAGCCGTAATGGTAAATTTCGGCATCAACCTTGGCCACGCGTAACTTGCGGTGCCCGCTTTCCTGACGCGGATTGTCGTAATATTCAAAATAGCGAAACGATTGCGCACTTTGCCAGGAATGAATGTGCGGATCATTACGAATAATACGAATTTCGTACGGATACCAGCCATGACTTTTGTGGTAATGAGCGTAATCGCCCCAGAAATGTTTGTAGCGGAAAAGCAGACCCTCCACACGTTCATCGTCTAACAACTGCTGGCAGCGCTGTTGGATAGCCGGTAAATATTTTTCATGAACAACTTCATCGGCTTGCAGGTAAAACAGCCAGTCTCCGGTGCAGGCTTGCTTGGCAATGTCGGTTTGAATAGCGTTAATAATACCCCGGTTAAAGTATTTTTCTTCCCAAACCGTATCAATAATCTTTATTTTGGGATCGCCAATGGCCGCGATCAGCTCTCTGGTTTTGTCATCGGGATCGCCCTGCCCCACGGCAATAACAAACTCATCGACGATGGGCAAAATCGATTTAATAGATTCCACCACCGGGTAATACAACTTGTAGCCGTTACGCACAAAACTAAAACCGCTTATTTTCAAAATTCTATTTCCTTTATTTGATTGGTGAATCTTCTATTTTGAGCTCATTGTAGCGTATGAATTTTTTGACTTCGCTGAACAGGTAGGGCAAAATACGCTTTATTTCATTTTGAATTTCCACAAACGTTTGCTCGTAAAAGGCTTCATCGTGTCCAATGGGATCGGCGATGGACGGATTGGACAACTTGGAACGGCGGTGCCATTCCTTTAACAAGACAATCTTTTCCTTATGTTGGGGGAAGTGTGCCCGTAAATACTCGTAATGATTTACGGCCATGCAAATGAGTAAATCACTTTCCTCAACGATCTGCGCATTGATTGCCCTTGCCTGATGGTGGTACATATCAATACCGTGTGCATTCAAGGTTTTTAATGTTAGTGGGTGGGCCGGGCCCGAAGCACCGGGTAAAGTTCCGGCCGATTCCACCTCTACCACATTTTTGAAGCGCGTTTTCGACAGAATTTCGCGCAGAATGCCTTCGGCCATGGCCGAACGACAAATATTCCCGGAACACACAAACGTAACCCGGAATTTTTCTTTGCGCTTCCGAAAGGGCACATCCGTCCACTTCCGGCGTAGCTCCGCTAAAGTAACCGCTCCCTCTCTTACCACAAGGTAAGGTTTTTTGGTTAAATCGATTATGGTAGAACCCCGCAGATCGGGCGTTGGGCCGGCATCCAGAATCAAATCCAATCGATCGCCAAATTGTGCAATAATATCCTGCACCGTTTTTGCGTTGGGCTTACCCGAAATGTTAGCACTGGTCGAGGTAATCGGATCTCCCAGCCCAATAACCAATTGGCGGCAAAGATCACATTCCGCAATGCGAAATCCGGCTTTGGGACCCTCTCCATCGGAATCCCTCTGCCCCGATGAAAGATAAGGCATATTCTCCTTAAAACGACTTTTTAGCAAAAAGGTGTACTTCCCGGGTAACAATCGGAGCAGCTGGCGGTATTGTTCAGCAGAAACAGTGGCGTAAAGGCTGCGCAGTTGTTCCAGAGAAGCAACCAGCAGAGAAACCGGTTGGCGGGGCCCGCGTTGCTTGAGCACAAAAAGGCGATCCAGAGCTTTTTGATTAAACACATCCACACCAAGGCCATACAGGGTATTGGTAGGGTAGACAATAATACCCCCTTCCTGCAACACTTTAATGGCCCGCTTCACAATTTTTCTGTCGGGATTTTTCGGATCAATTTTATAATATTCCATAGACTGCCCTTAAATTGGCTTCGCCGTTCTTTAATTCCTGCTTTCCGGTTGTGTTTTCCAGCGTTTGTGCATCCACAGCCACTGCTCGGGATAGCGGCGTACCCACTTCTCGAAAACCAAAGTGTAAGCCTGAGTAATGGCCACAATATCTTTTTCCGTGTCACCCTGCGGCTCAGGAATGCGCACTTCTTCAAGAAAGACATCAAACAACGCATAATCGCGGCGCACGGCGACGATGAGTACGATCCTGGCTCCTGTGCGCAAATGCAAAACCGCCGTACCCACAGCCGTAGAAGAAGGAATGCCTAAAAAATTCACAAACACGCCCCGCTTTCTGGCATCCTGATCAAATGCAATGGCGACTATTTCATTGCGTTTCAACGCTTCTTCCGCAACCTGCATTGCCTGTTTGGTGTACACAATTTTCAGCCCGTTTCGTTCACGCAAACGAACGATGAAATCGTTGACTTTGTGGTTGCTTTGTTTTTTGGCAATACCGGTAATGGGAGCAACCTTTTCAATTGCGAGCAATTGCCCCAGCCATTCAAAATTGCCAAAGTGCCCGGAAATGAACAAATAGCCCTGTTTACGTTGCGCAACTTCCTCCAAAATTTCGGGATTGTGCACACGCATTATTTTGCGGATGTTGTCCTTGTTCAAATGGCTGCTTTGCAGAACTTCCATCCACAAAAAGACAAAATTCTTGTAAATCTCGTGCAGAAGCTGTTTTCGTGGCTTGGGTAATTGTTCCCCGTAAACACGATGCAAATTTTCCAGCACAACTTGCCGCCGATAACGAATGATTTTTTCGGCGACAAACGTCATCAGCAAAGCCAGGCGCTTACCCCAGCGCAACGAAATGTGATCAAAGATAAAAAACAAAAATCGTACAGCCAAATATTCGAAATTTTTCATGGGAAGGAAATTAGGAATTTTACCTGTTGCAGGCAAAAACTTCTGTAAAACGAACGTTGTTTACTTCTTGACGGGAATTTGTTAAATTGCCCCTGTGTATTTTTCGCAGCACGCCCGACCGAGTTAATTGACAATTTTGTGTTTCGAAATTATAATTCACACGAAAATATTTTTGGCCATGCCGCCCAGGGCCGGGACAACACAAACTATCGGGAGAAACCCATGACGCCATTTCGCTGGAGCATTTTAGCTACGATTCTGGTGCTTTTTTTGCTGGCACAATGCCGCTGGGTTCGCACAAAAATTACCGCTCCGGAGGCATCTGCCGCGCCACAAACATACACACGCGTTCTCGTGCCCGATGCTCGTTTGGACGAAGTTTCCGGTATTGTGGCCAGCCGCCAATTTCCGGGTGTTTTGTGGGTGCACAACGATAGTGGAGACAAACCGCGCATCTTTGCTATCGACACATCCGGACAAACGCTGGGAAGCGTTATGCTGGACGGCAAGAAAGCGTATGACTGGGAAGACATTGCCATAGGCCCCGGCCCCCGGCAGGGAACTGAGTATTTGTACATTGGCGATATTGGGGACAACTACGCACGACGTTCGGTTAAATCCATCTTCCGCATTGCCGAGCCCAATGTGGCAGAGCTCAAAAAAGAGGGTTCCCTCACGGTTCACCAAATCGATACCATCCGCTTCCGCTTTCCCGATGGCCCCCGCGATTGCGAAACATTGCTTTGCGATCCGCTGACCAAAAATCTTTACGTCCTTTCAAAACGTGAAAACCGTGTGCATGTGTATGAATTGCCTTTCCCGCAGGACACACGGGAAATTCTTGTGGCTAAAAAAATTGCGGAGCTGCCTTTAACCCAGCTCACCGCAGGAGACATCTCTCCGGACGGAAGATTCATCATCTTAAAGAATTACGTCCAGGTCTTTCTTTTCAAGCGTTCAAATTCCCAGTCGGTTGCCAGCGCATTTGCCCACTTTCCCGATTTTCTGCCCTACGTAGAGGAACCGCAAGGCGAGGCAATCTGCTTTGCAGCCGACGAAGACGGCTATTTTACCATAAGCGAAAAATCTTCCGAGCTCCCTTTGTATCTCTATTTTTACCCGAGACATTTCGCACCATAAAAAAACTCCCCGCTCCCTTTCGGAAACGAGGAGTTTGCTCTGTTTTGCCCATTCGGGGATTCTCTATTTTTGAATGTATTGCAGTGCATCGAGCACAATCGAAGGCGTAATAAGCTCCGGAAGAATTTGTGGCTCGTCACCTTTTTTGCCGGAATAAAGCACGTACAACGGCACACTCATTCTCCCGAATCGTTCCAGCGCTTTGGTAATTTCGGGATCGCGTTTTGTCCAATCCGCACGCAGAGCCACAATGCCCAGGTCTTTGAATTTCTTTTGCACTTCTTCCGAGCTGAAGACAAGTTGCTCATTGGCCTGGCAGGTTAAACACCACGAAGCCGTAAAGTCGACAAATACCGGTTTGCCTTCTGCCAGGGAAGATTGCAGCAAAGCATCGGAATAGGGTTGCCAGTTAATCTCTCCGGTGGCATGCGTACTGTTGGGCGTGATGACATAATCGGTATATTTATCGAGAACGTACCAATTACTGACCGCCAAAATCAAGAAAGCCAATAGCCAGGCAATGGTACGTGTTTTCTGTGGCATGGCTAAATTTCCCCAGCGGCCGTAAATCCAGGCCGCCATGGCCGTAAACATCAAATCGAACAGCACCAGAATCAGTACCATCGCCCCTACCTGATTGCTTAACACCCACAACAACCAGATGACGGTAGCCACTAACAAAAATCCCATGAATTGTTTGAGCGACTCCATCCAGCGTCCGGGTTTAGGTACATATTTCAGCAAAGCGGGAATGGAAGTAACCAGCGCAAAGGGAAAGGCCATGCCCAAACCTAAAAAGGTGAAAATTAGCATCGAGGCCCAGGCAGGTTGCGTCAGAGCATATCCCAACGCGCCCCCCATGAATGGTGCCGTACAAGGCGTAGCAACCACTGTGGCCACAATTCCATCCATCAGCGATCCGAGCCATCCGCTGGCCTGCGCTTTGCCCCCTACGGTGGTCAGAGAAGTACCAATTTCAAACACGCCGAACATACTCAGGCCCAAAATGAACATAAAAACCGAAAGCACGATCAAAAACGTGGGCGATTGTAATTGGAATCCCCAACCCAATTGTTCGCCTCCGGCTTTTAGCACAAGCAATAAAATAGCCAACGCCCAGAAGGCTAATAAAACACCCAGAGTGAACAGTAAACCGTGCTTCCAGGGTTTGGCGTGTTCTTCCTGCGCCTGATTAATAAAACGCATAATTTTAATGGACAGCACCGGCAACACACAGGGCATAAGATTTAAAATCATGCCACCCAGAAAGGCGAACAAAAGAGCAAGCCAAATACTGGAAATTCCATTGGCTGACGAAACGCTACTCAGCTTTTTGCCCACCGGTACGTCAATCACAGCCCCCTGCTCGGTTCCTTCGCCGCGCCAACCGGGAGCGGCAACCAGTACACCTTTAAGAGATTCGACCAGAGAATCGGGCGCAATTTTGGGAATGGTCAACCAGTACTCGTTGCCTTTTTTCTCAAATTGCTGGGCCTGATTATATTTGATCACCTCTTGCTCATAGGGATAAAAATACAAATCGGTCAAATCGCCTTTAAACCACGTGGGAGGAATCAAACGAATTTTGTACACAGCTCCTTCACTGGTGGCTTCCACTTTCCAGTCATTTAACGGCTGGGGAATGTGAAAACGGGCGTTGGAGAAAAGCTCCGCATTTTTTACATCGGGTTGCGGTTTTTCTTTTTTGACGGGCAACGTAATGCTCACGTCCGTTTCACCGGGGATGCACACATCGGCACATTCCAGCCAGCTAATGTGCATTTTAATCGGCAAAACATTTTCTTTGTACAAAGAATCGAGCGTAACCGGTACCAGAAAGTATTGTGTTCCGGAATATCCGTAAGACACGATATTCGCAGCCGTAATTTTCTCGGGTAACGGCCACTGAATTTCGCCCACGGTGGTTCCTTTTGGCAAATCAAAATCAAATGTGGTTTCCAGCCCGGTATCGCCGTAATTTTTCCAATAGATGTGCCAGTCGGGCTGCATTTTTATTTCAATGGCCAACCAGACGGTTTCTCCCGGGGCCGCCCATTTTACTTCGGGAAAAACACGTACCTTAACATGGGACTCCTGTCCGAATTGTGCCCAACCCGTAGCGGGGAAATTAAAGACGACCAGAAACGCTAACAGCAGTAAAAAAACATTAAAAACACGATCTCTGAAATTAAAGATACCCATGCACACTCCCTTCCACCTGTGTTGATAACCCATCCCTCAACAAAATAAGTGCGTAAGATAAAAAAAAAACGCCATAAATGAAAGAGCCGCCCCAGACGGTCAGATCATCTTTACGCAAATCGTCCCTTCAAAGTTCCTGTTTTATCGTACCGTTATTTTTGATATTTTACGCCCATGCGAACAAAAGCCATCGATCGCCAGATATTTCGTCTGGCCATTCCGAATATTCTGGGGAACCTTTCGGTTCCTTTGCTCTCATCGGTAGATACGGCCCTGGTCGGCCATTTGCCTTCGCCGGTTTACATTGGCGCAGTTGCGCTGGGAGGGATGATCTTCAATTTTATTTATTGGGGATTCGGTTTTTTACGCATGGGTACTACCGGGCTTACCGCACAGGCTTTCGGAGAAAAGAACACCCACGAAACGCACATTTTGCTGCAGCGTGCCGTTTTGATTGCCTTCCTTACCGGATTCGCCCTGATTCTTCTCCAGGGACCTATCGCCTATGTAAGCTTTTGGCTCATTCACGGTTCGCCCCAAATCGAGCAATTAGCCAAAGAATATTTCTTTATTCGCATTTTTGCCGCCCCGGCAACCCTGGGCCTTTATGCCATTCACGGCTGGTTTCTTGGTATGCAAAACGCCCGCTTTCCTCTGATTGTGACCATCGCCGTAAACGTTCTGAACATTATCTTCGATTTTTTGTTCGTTCTCGTTTTTAAAATGAATTCAGACGGTGTGGCTTTGGGAACGGTGCTGGCGCAGTATTTGGGTTTACTGTTAACTTTGGTCCTGTTGAGTAAATATTATCGCACTTATCTCAAGCCGCTTCCCGTAAAAACGCTGTTGGCACTTAAACCCATGCGCCGCTTTATTGCCGTTAATACCGATATTTTCATTCGCACTCTAAGTCTCATCTTTGCCTTTTCATTTTTTACGGCCCAATCGGCCGGGCTGGGAGAAATTCCTTTGGCGGCCAATTCCATTCTCATTCAATTTTGGATGTTTTTCTCCTATGCCATCGACGGTTTTGCCTTTGCCGCCGAAAGTCTGGTGGGTAAGTTTATCGGTTCCGGAGAACAAAAGCATTTGGTGCTTTCTGTGCGGCGTATTTTTTTGTTCGGGATTTTGAGCGGTGTCATGTTTTCTGTGGTCTATCTTTTGCTGCGTAATCTTTTGCCCGTTCTTTTTACCAATGATGCGGCCGTACTGCAAACCATTGCCCGTCTCATTCCCTGGACCATTCTGGCACCGCTTGTGGCCAGTGTGTGTTACATTTGGGATGGAATTTTCATCGGAGCAACGGCGACGCGTGGGCTGCGTAACGCGATGGTGGTTAGTACCTTTGTGATCTATTTACCGGCGCACTATCTTTTTCTTTCTTTATGGCAAATTCAGGGCATGTGGGCAGCTCTGCTGTTGTTTATGCTGGCCCGGGGGCTCGGGCTGACCGTTTTGAGCAAAAAATATCTGGGACTTTCGCCTCGACTTTTGCTCCCCTGGACACGGTTAAATAATAAATCGGTCCTGTAAAATTCTTTCCACCTGATGTTCGTCGATCACAGAGCCGGTAGAAAAAAGCACCAGTTTTTCCACTGCATTCTTTAATTGACGGACATTGCCCGGCCAATCCTGTTCAATAAGCATATTCATCGCTTCTTCCGAAAAATCGGTGATCCGTTTGTTGTACTGCACCGAGGCCTGACTTAAAAAGTAACGCGCCAGTAGCGGAATATCTTCTTTACGTTCCCGTAAAGGTGGAATGTGAATTTGTAACACATTTAAACGATGGTACAAGTCTTCGCGAAAGCGATGTTCTTTAATCAGTTGATCCAAATCCTGGTTGGTAGCCGCAATAAAACGGCACTGGGCAATCTCGTTTTTCGTGCTGCCCAGCATGTTAAATTCTCCGGTATCCAGCACTTTGAGCAGTTTGGCTTGCAGGTGAATTTCCATGTCACCGATTTCATCCAGGAAAAGCGTTCCGCCTTTGGCCAATTGAATTTTGCCGGGTTTATCTTCTACCGCCCCGGTAAACGCTCCCTTTTTGTGCCCGAACAGTTCACTCTCCAGCAATTCGGGAGGAATAGCCGCGCAGTTAATTTTAATGTACGGTTGTGTTGCACGGGGCCCGTTGTAATGCAAAGCGCTGGCAACCAGTTCCTTCCCCGTCCCGGTCTCGCCGGTAATCAACACCTTGGCATCGGATTTGGAAAAAAAGCTGATTTTATTGAAAAGTTCTTTCATTACCGGACTCTCACCGATCATCCGGTAACGATCATCCAATGCGGTTAGCAAATTATTCCGTTCACGGGCCCACAAATTCTTCTCGATAGCATGATTAATGGTTAAAAACATGCGCTCGGCATCCACGGGCTTTTCAATAAAATCGTAAGCGCCTTTTTTGATGGCTTCTACCGCGATGGGAATATTGCTCTGCCCCGAAATAAAAATAATGGGAACATTGGGATTTTCTTCTTTGATTTTGTCCATTAAAGCCACGCCGTCCAATCCCGGCATTTTTACATCCAACAAAATGCAATCAAAGGGATTTTTGCGTGCCTTGTCCAAACCTTCGAAAGGATCGGTTGTTACTTCTACGTCAAAATTTTTTGTGGACAACATGCGTTTTAATGCTTTCAAAAAATTCGCATCATCGTCAACAGCTAAAATCCTGATTAAATCCGTGGCGTTTAAATCTTGTGTCACCCGTCTTTACTCCTATTCTTTCGGATTTATGTTTGGAATATTGTCTTTTGGCAGCACAATGTAAATTTGCGTTCCCTTTCCCACTTCGGAATCTACCCAAATTATTCCGTTGTGGTTCTGTACAATGCGCTGCACCAAAACCAAACCGAATCCGGTTCCCTGCCCTTTGGTTGAAAAATTGGGTTCGAAAATGCGATCAATAATTTTCCTGGGAATTCCTTTGCCATTGTCACTAATCCGCAAACAGACCTTCGGTGTTCCGTTCTGCTTTTTTTCGTTTTCAGGGAAAATATCAAAACGAATTTCGCCCTCGCTGCCGATTGCATCCAATGCGTTTTCAAACAATTCTTTGATCATTAATTCGAATTGCTTACCGTCCGCCGTAATTACCTCGGCTTCGTCGTCCACGTTCAGTGTAATTTTAATGCTTCCCGGCAATTCGTATTTGCTTAGAACCGTCGTAATTACCTCGCGCAAAGAAATGACCTGTAAATTCTGGCGGCTTAACCGCGCAAACTTGGAATAGTTATCGGTAATAGCCTGCACATGATTTACCTCTTTCGACATGGTATCGATGTCTTCCCGAATTTTTTCCCACTCCTGCGAGGGCAGCACGTACTTAATTGTCTCAATAGAAAATTTTATGGTCGAAAGCGGCGTACGAATATCGTGGGCCATTTTCCGGATGAGGCGGGTAATGATCTCTTCGCGTTCGGTCAGAATTCTTTCCGAAAGATCGTACAATTCGATCGAGTATCCCGAGGGTATGCCCGAAATCCCGGTTAAGTGATAGCCCACCAATTTCCCTTTGAAAATTGAATCTTCTTTCTGGATGGTAATCTCTTCGCTCAAATCTTTGTCGCTCTTAATCAATCTCTCGATAAAACTATTGACCTGAGGCAAGCGATGAAACAAATGCGAATAGGTTACCCCAAGATGAACGTCTTGCCCCAGATTGAGAAGCTTGACAAAATTTTGATTGTAATGCAATACCTTACCTTCAAAGGAAAGCAACAACACGCCTTTGTCGATGGTATTCAAATGGCGTGCTAAAAAATGATAGTAAAAAATCAACGTATTAAAAAAGAGAAAAATAACGTAAAGGATAAAATAAACCACTCCGAATTCCAACCCGATAAAAGCAAAATTAAAATAATAATAAGGATTTCGTCCATACCAAATTTCGGTATCCTGATATTGGGTACTAAGAGAGAGAACCATAGAATTCGGAGTGATTTCTTTGATTGAATATATGCGATCCCGATCCCCTTTCATAAACACGTCAACAGAAACAGCGTCTTTAAAATTTTCCCGATAAACGGTAAGTCTTTTGATGTTCTTTTGCGGAATAAAGCGGATGCCAATAATGCCATTTCTCAAACAGACATTATTACACAAATAAACGCCTCCCCCCACCTGGTGAGAAGATATTTTTTTCAGATTAAGATCTTTGTCCAGTCGATAATTTTTTTCGAATATCAGGGAAACGAAATATACCGGATCGATTTTCCTATTTCTGGCAGAGAATGTAAAATTATTTTTAACTGGTATGAACTTATGTTCCAATTTTTTACTTTTTAACGTATTAAAAGCACTATCAACCAAGTTTATCGTTGTTTCTTTTATACTCGATGTGTAAGTCAGATAAAAATCTTTGCCCATAATAAAACTCATTCTCGGAGCATTAATATCCCTTTTTTTTACGATATTCAGATTTGTATCCAAAGCAAAAAAGGGATTGGAAGTTTCTTTTGTAACTTGGTATCTCGATGGATAAAAAAATATTTCTTTGCCTTTTTTTTCCACAAAAAATTTTGATAATTCAGCCGCGGTCAAATAGGGTGATCTACGAATAATTTTCTTCGCAATAATGTTAAATGCGAAAAGATTGTGGGGCAACTGCGCATCCTCGCGGGGGGCAAATGCCGAAAAAACCAGTTCCTTTCCCGGATAGATGGTACTCAGGTTAAACAAGCCTACGATTTTTATTTCCGGCCGAAAAACCTTCCCTGGCTTCACCCCGTTATCGGTAGAATTTAGAATACACCTGCGGTTGACCAGAATTTTGTTTTCTCCAAAAGGATTAAACACGTACAAAAAGACCGAATCGCGCCCGACAGCAAAATGGCGCGAACTAAAGATATAAATCTCTTTCAGCGAATCGCCGTTAAAATCTCCGGTCCATAGCGTAGAGGGTAGCCAGCGTTCCCTCTTTTTGTTTAAGCCAAATTTAAAGACCACGCTGTCTTTTTTATCAAAGACTTTAATGAAGTGATTAACCGCGTTCGCCTTGTATTTGACAATTAAAATTTTCTCGTTATAATGATCCCGGTCCAAATCATCGTAGGCCACATAACTGATGATGTCCTTGGGTTGTTTGGGGACCACTTTAATTATTTTTAACTGGTATTTTTTTAATGGCAGGAAAAATAAGGCATTGACAAACGTAATAACCAGGGCTAAAATCGCAATAAGCAAATAAACAACTTTTTTATCCGATTTCTTGATTACATGTTTAAACATAAAAGTTACGCAAACAGGATAAAACTTTATTAATTAATTGCAAAATTTCCGCGCGAAATGTGCAGTAAAGATTAAACCAGAGTGATTAAAACACAAATATAAAAACAATTGAATTCAAGCGCAAAATATTTATCGAAATTTTTTATTTTATTTTGGCAGCTATTACGGTATTTGGCATTAGTGATCGTTTTTTTGCTTTTGGTTGCGTGCATCCAATATTTTGCGAACGGTTTTAGCCAATTCGTTGGCAACAACCGGTTTCATCAAAATGGCTTGAATACCAAATTTTTCTTTAATATCTTCGGTTAATTCTTCGCTGTAGCCGGTTATCATGATAATGGGCAAATCGGGATGGCGCAGGCGCACCAATTCGGCCAATTGCATTCCCGTCAAATTAGGCATGGTCAAATCCGTAATGAGTAAATCATATTTATTCGGATTCTTTTCTAATTCGTGCAGAACTTGGGTACTTTCCGTAAAGCCCGTGGTTTTGTACCCGAAAAATTGAAGCATCTGGCTTTCCAGTTCGAGCACGCTGGGTTCGTCATCTACCAAAAGGATTTGTTCCTTTCCTTTTGGAATGGTTTCAATAATTTTTTTCTCTTTAATATCCCCGATATTTGCTGCCGGCAGGTAAACTTTAAATACCGTTCCCTTATTTTTTTCGCTGTACACGGAAATATCGCCTTTGTAGTTTTTAATAATCCCATGCACCACAGAAAGCCCCAGGCCGGTTCCCTTGCCCACGCCTTTTGTCGTAAAAAATGGCTCAAAAATTCTGTCCATCACCCATTTGTCCATTCCCTCACCCGTATCGGCGACCACCAGGCATACATAATCGCCATGCCGCAGGGTCGGATGCATTTTCAGCGAGGCCTGATCGATTTTTACCTGCTTTAATTCGATGCGTAATTCCCCACCGGTTTTTTCCATTGCCTGGTAGGCATTTGTACACAAATTCATCAGCACCTGATGCATCTGTGCCGGATCGGCCAGAACCGGAGGGCATGATTTATCGATATCTTTACGAAGTTTAATGGTGGACGGAATGGAAGCACGAATTAAATGTGCCGCTTCGTTGACAATGGTTTGCAGATAAACCGGTTTGGCCTGATGGTCAATTTGCCGGGAAAAGGTCAAAATCTGCTGCACCAATTCTCTGGCCCGCAGTGAAGCCTTAATGATTTGTTCCGCTTTCGAACTCAAACCGTGATCGTGCCTCACAGCCATTTTGATCATCTCGGCGTAGCCCAGAATAGGGGTTAAGATGTTGTTGAAATCGTGGGCAATTCCCCCGGCCAATGTTCCGATTGTTTCCAGACGTTGATTTTGGTGCAACTGGCGTTCCAGATTTTCTTTTTCTTGCTCCAGCTTTTTGCGTTCGGTTATGTCTTCTTTTAGGGCCAGGAAATACTGAATATTGCCATCCTTATCAAATAAAGGACTAATCGTCGCTTCTTCCCAGAAAAGTGTACCGTCTTTCTTTTTGTTAATCAGTTGTCCATGCCAAATTTTGCCTTTGGTGATGGTTTCCCACAATTCTTTGTAGACACGCTCCGGATTTTTGCCCGATTTTAAAATGCGGGGATTTTTGCCCAAAACTTCCCGGGCGGAATATCCAGATACCTGAGTAAACGTCGGATTCACATATTCGATATTGCCGTTCTTATCGGTAATGATTACCGACACCGGACTTTGCTCGATTGCATTGGTCAGTTGCAGTAATTTTTCCTGTACTTTGATCTTTTCGCTGATATCTTCGGCCAGGGCAATGACTACGTCTTTTCCAAAGTATTGCCCTTTGTAAAGACGAACATTTTTAGGGAATATTTCACCATTGGCACGTTTTCCCCAAAACTCGAATTGTTGGGGTTCGCCCTGCAAAGCCTTCTTAAATTGCTCGAAGACTTTATTCATGTCGTTTTTTCCGGGTGCCGACACATCGGCCGGAGTTTTGCCGATCAAGTATTCTTTGGAATAGCCATACATTTTCTCGGCACCCACATTGACATCAAGAAAGCGCCCGTCCGGCCCCTGAATGTAAATGGCTTCCATCACGCTATCGAAAAGCCCCCGATAGCTTTCTTCGCTTGCTTTAAGCGCTTTCTCGTATTCAACTTTTTCGGTAATATCTCTATTAATGCCCACACTCGCAATAAGCCGCCCCGATTCATCGTACAAATCGCGAACCGCCATTTCCACGTGAATGGGTTTCCCCTCCCGATCGTACTGAACCACTTCACCCCGCCAGAATCCTTTTTCCCGGGATTTCCGCCGAATTTCCATGCGCTGTTTGAAAGGCATATCCATACGCACAATTTTCTCAATCTTTTTGCCCAAAACTTCTTCTGCCTTCCAACCGTACAGCCTTTCCGCACTTGCGTTCCAGTAGCGAATGCGGTAATCACCGTCCGTGCCGATAATCGCATCCAGGGCGTTATTTAACAAAGATTGCTGATACTGGATATAGTCTTCTTTCTTTTTCTGTTCCGTGATGTCTTCTACGGTACCGTCGATATATTGTACCCGACCGTTCCCGTCACGGATCGCCTTTGCTTTAAGCCGAACATAAATAATGCTTCCGTTTTTCTTTTTCCAGGTCGTCTCAAATACGACGTACGCATCCTCTTCCAATAATTTTTTGAGAAACTCGTTTCTTTCATGAGGATGGACGTAAATATCCGTTTCGACATTTTTTTTCTTCAATTCTTTTAGAGACTTGTAATTTAACAGTTGAAGGAAGGCACTGTTCGCAATTAAAATTTTTCCGTCGAATGTAGTACGGTAAATGCCAAACGGAGAGTTTTCGAAAATCATGCGATAACGATATTCACTTTCTTCCAGAGCCTTTTCCGTTAACAAGCGCATCAGCTCGGAACCGACCCGTTGGGAAAACATTTGCAAAATCGTTTTCATCAGTGGAATGTTCTCAATCTTCTCGCGGGTCAAAACAACAAGCATTCCAATATTTTCGCCACTGATCCCTTTTAATGAAATTCCCGCATAGCCCTGAATTCCCTCTTGCTGAATCAAATGTCTTTTGGGATATTTTTCGGTCAGGTTTTCCGGAATAATCTCCAGCCCTTTTTCAAATACCGAAATGCAAGGAACCTCGTCCAGAGTAAATTCAAAATTTTCAATGGGCCTGCCCCGATTTGCCGCCACAATGGTCTCAATTTTTGCTTTGGGATGGCTACCCACCTTTTGTCCCACAAAAACAAGAGCCGATTCCAAAGAATGGCTGATATTATTGACCAGGGATTGCAGCACCTCTCTGGAATTTTGTCCCTGAATTTCCTGATTGATGATTTTTACGGTATGCTCGATTTGTGCATGTGCCTCTTCAATTTCGATGGCGTGGAGAGCAAATGCCAGATCGGAGGCCAATTCTATTAGCAAACTTTGCTCGCTGTGCGTCCAATTTTGCAATACATCATTAATAAAAAGAATGCCTTTTAATTCTCTGGCATAGCGCATGGGCAGGGCAACATACTCAGACAGCCCGGCCTGCTGGTCTTCGCTTTGGGACAAAATTTGAAAAGACAAAATAGGATCCGAAGATTCTTTGACTTTTTGCACCCACTGTTTTAATACCTGAGGTGGCACGTTTTTGTGCGTTTTGTGCACATCAAAAACATGCCAGCTATCTCTGAAAGGATGCAGGGCAACAATAAACGAATGCCCTAAATTCTTATTTTTTGAGAAGATTTTGGCCGTAGAGCGGAGAAGTTTTTTCGTATTTTTCTCCCGGACGATCAATTGATTGACGTAACGAATAGACTCCAGAAGATCATTTAATTTTTTGATGTTTTCTTCGGCAATAACCTTGTCGGTAATATCGGTAATGTAGCCTTCAATAAACAGGGTGTCGTCTTCTTTTACTCCAAGACCTTGCTCCCAAATCCAGCGAATTTGTCCTTCCCGGTTTTTAATACGGTATGTTTGAAGGAACGGTTCTCGTGTTTTGGCCGCGTCTTTTAGCGCCTTGACAAGTTTCGGACGATCTTCGGGCAAAACCAGATCAATGTAACTCACTTGAGCATTGTTTAACAATTCTTCGGGCCGATACCCGGTAAGTTTTTTTATGCTTCGGCTCAAAAATTTCATGGTATGCCGGGCATCGTCCAGGCAACGGTAGGCTACACCGGGCAGATTATCCATTAAAATGCTTAATTGACGTTCGCGCTCTGTTAAAGCCTCTTCAAGATAGTATTGAATACTAATATCCCGGAAGATAATGACTAATCCTTTTACCCTGCCATCTCCGTCCAGCATGGGCGCAATGCTGTCGGCAATGATGTGTTCTTCTCCATACGCATCAAAAAGCAGCAAATCATCTTCAAAATGAAGCAATTGACCGGTTTTCAGGACGTAGGCAATGGGATCCTGCGTCAGCTTTTTACCAGAGGCACGTTTTAATCGAAGTACTTTTTTTATGGGCTTTCCGATGACTTCTTCCGCCGGCAATTTCAAAAGATGAAGCGCCGCCGTATTGGCAAAACGAACCACACCGTTGGCATCGGTACTAATTACCGCGTCGGCAATGGCATTTAACACAATGGCAAATTTTTGTTCTTCATCAGGAGTGGCCTCAGAGCCCGCCGAAAATGTAAGGCGTTTTAACACGGGCTGTATTTCACCCGCAATACTGCTCAAACGGCTGGCAAGATGTGTACACCAATCTTGAGCAGCCTTTGTAAAGGCAAGTACAACCAACGAGGGAAATTCCGCACGTAGTGGCCAGACAAACAGCTTTTGCCCCTGCACAGCAGAAACATTTTGAAAGATGGACGATGTTTCGTTATCCGCTAAATTCGGAAAGCAACGCGGGGTTTGCACGGTAGTTACAAAGTGCGTCAATCTTTCCCAATCGGCCACCACACTTTGAATGGGCGTTGAGCCGGTTTGGGCAAGCAGTGCAAAACTCTGATCTGCAGATTCACGCATCAACACACTAACTACCGAAAAATTTTCCGTTTGGAAAAACGCACGGCAAAATTTTTCCCCAACAGAAAACAAATCCTGCTCGTTTTCTCCAACAAGCGCCCTGAACAGGTCACGTTCCAAGCGGAGCAACTTGGTATCGGTTGATTGATTCATCGTCATCCCATTCGATTTCCTTTGGAAGCAAAATGTACGCGTGTTTTCAAATGAATCTCCTTCTCATGCTTTCTTTCAGGTGAATTAAGTTATAACCGCGTACAACGCACCAACTGACGGCAGTCAACAGCTAAAATTTAAAATGATTCTTTCCTAAACTTCGGCATACTTTGCCAAAAGATTTAATTTTTTGTTGTTTTTTTGTGCTATTTTGCGGTGGTTTAGAGCTTTAGTTTGTGTAATCTCTTTTTAGTGAAATTATACTCAATTTTTCGAATGCTTTGCCGATTATCAGTCCAGTTTAATGGTGAGAGAAGGTCATGGAAGAAAAATACAAAATCTTGGCGGTCGATGATAACCCGATTAATCTAAAACTTCTTTCAAGGGCATTAATTAACACCAACTACGAAATTTACACGGCTTCATCCGGAGAGGAAGCCCTAAAAGTTGCCCGCGAGGTTGTGCCCGACTTAATCTTGCTGGATGTAATGATGCCCGGAATGGATGGCTACCAGGTGTGCAAAAAACTGCAAGAAGACCCGCACACGGCCTTCATACCGGTAATCTTTCTTTCCGCAAAAAACGAACCTGTTGACAAAGCCAAAGGATTGGCACTGGGCGCTGTGGACTATTTAACCAAGCCGTTCAATCCTCTGGAAATAAACGCCCGGGTGCGCACCCATTTATCCGCACGCCAGTCAACCATTCATCTTTTACGCAAAAATCAGGCCTTAAGCGAAGAGCTGGAAAAGCTCAAAAAACAATTGAAACGACAAGAAGACGAACAGTTGCTCATCGATCATTTACAGAAAATTTCGAGCAGCTCTTTTCACGTCGATCAGGATTCTGTGGAAATTTTATCCGTCGCCAAAAACAATAACTTCCCCATTACTTCGGTGCACATCCCGGTGTTCGAATCGAAAGATTTAAACGCCATTCTTATTTTAAACGGTTTCGAAAAAGATTATCCCACCTTAACCGTAGAACAGCTGATTCAAAAATTTGTTGAAGGTTTTTTTAACGGAATTGATGTAACCAAAAACGACATTGACGCAGATGCTTTGAGTGCTTTGTTCAATACGCTTATCGAACGGTTTAGCCCGGATATTTATCAGGTAGCTTTTACTTTTGCCACTATTTTCATTAATGCTTCCGCACAAAAGCTTTACTTTTACGGTCTGAATTTAAACGGGCCGTATGAAATTTCTCCCGATGCCCCGCCCCGCTGGCCAAATGCAGAATTGATTACGATCGATTCGGAACTACGCAATTTTATTACGGCCTACAAGGCCCCCATCCATTCCGGTCAACGCTTTGTGCATTTTCTGGCCGGAAGCAATCCTGTGGACGAAAGCATTTACCAGAAAATCTTTGTTCCGGCATTAAAAAACAATAATTACCATTTGCAGAAAAGCGCTCTCTATCTGGAAGAAAATCTTCCTGAGCAGGAAGAAGACCAATCTTTTCTAATCATGGCCATTAAATAAGTGTTACTTTCCTTGTAAAATTTTCATTAACACAAAGGAGTTATTATGTTTAAGAAATGGATTTTATTATCCTTTTTTTTGGCGTTTGGTTTGTGGTCATGCAAAAATGGGAATGATAATCCCGCAGGCCCGGGCGGAGCAGCCGCATTAAAGGTAGAAACACGCGAAGGCACATTATCCGTTCCGCCGGAGGCCAACATCGCGCCCGACGAATTGCAGGTGATTACCTTTGCCGAGGGACAAGATATGAAAGCGGACGGCTCGTTTCGCGTAAAGGCTAATGTTGCCAACACCTTCCAGCTTTTGATGTTCACCAAAAAATCGACGGGAGCGCCGATCTTTATCGGTATTTACGACCCGACCGAAAAAAGCGTTATGGCCGATCTCACCTCAACCGCGCTGGCCCTTACGCTTTTCAATCCTTATCTCATCCTTTCCGATCAAACAAACCGGGCCGCCTATTTAAACGCGGTTAAGCTGCAAGAAAAATTTGCAGAGCTCAAAACGGCTTTAAGAAACGCTTACTCCGAGAACCCGGACGCGGCTTTGGACTTCGAAAAAAATCCCGTAATTATGCAATTGGCCGTGCAGGCCATGCAGCAAGCCATGGAAAGCCTGGGCAACGGCGGAGCGAACAAAATGTTCAAGGTGAACGAGGCTCAGGAGCTGGAACCGCCGTACATTCAGGATGTTGCCGGTGCAGGGATAAACTTTGTGAATCCGCGCTTTGTGTGGTATGCAGCCGGTATTTATCCCAACGACGGCGATCTGAAAGAGGTGGTAACCGTTCAACGCAAAGAACGAATCCTGGAATTTAACTGGGGATGGCCTCCGGTCGTAAACAGTGAGCCGGCACAAACTCCGTACAATCTGGGCGACGGTTCTTTTCGTATTTACATGACCCGGGGCCTAAATTTTGCTAAATTTACCCAGTGGGACGATCCGGAAGGCCGGGCAACTATTTGCAATTCTGCCCAGCTGGTGGTGTATTTAATGGAACTGGTAATCGGAAACTTAGACTTTTTTAACAAAGATCTGCTACTCTCTTTTCCCAACCATTTTCACGTAAACGGCGAACAAAGTTACGAAATTGGCGAGGCCATCGGTGCCAAAGACCTTGGACAGATTATTACAACCATTGCAAAAATTGTGGGCGACAATCTGGACGGCCTTTCCTATTGGATTTGGCAGCAAACCGCCTCCAATGCCCAAAAGGCGTTTTTGGACAATGCCTTTACCTTTTTCAGCAACAGCACACAGGTGCTCAAAATTTTGGGTTACCTGAATGAACAAGTTCCTTTCATCAGCGACTTGATTTTCTCACCCCGTGAAATCAACTATTACATTACCCAACGCAACGGCGTGGTAAGCGATCAAACCGAAAACAACGCTCCCGAGGCAGAATTTTCCATTACTCCCCCGGCCGGAATCGTTGATGTTAACTTTGTGTTCAATGCTTCGGCAACAACCGACGACCACGACGCACTGGGCGACCTCATGTTCCGCTGGGATTTTGATGGCGACGGATACTGGGACACGGGGTGGTCCAGCGATACAACGGCCACCCACCAATACGAAACGAGCGGTTCCTATCGGGTGGTTTTAGAGGCAAAAGACAGCGAAGGATTAACCGGTGTGGCAGTCCACACCTTAAACGTCGGGGGCGGACAGGGTACGGCCACCCATGTTAAACTGTTTAGAGATGTGTTGCCCTGGTCCAGCAATTCGATGGTAACCATGCTTGAATCTCTGGGATTTACGGAAGGTCAGGGACCAAACACATACGAAATCATCGGTTCGGAATCCATGGCCACGGTAGATCTCATTCCCGGTCAGGATCTGGTTATCATCTCTAATGATCAGAACCAAACGTTTTACGACAATTACGCAGCCGTACAGGTGCGCTTTTCAAATTTTGTCATGGGAGGCGGCGCGTTGTTCTGGGAAGCCTGCGACAACGGATGGTCCGGTGGCTCTATGGCAGATGCAGGGATTGTATTGCCCGGCAACATTCAAATGCACTACGCATTAGATTATTGGAACTACATTCCGAACCCCGACCTGCCTCTGGTTTCCGGACTGCCCACCGCGATGGATCACAACTACGCCAGTCATGAAAGTTTCACCAATCTCCCGGACGGTACCATTGTGTACTGCGTAAATTCTGAACAGGAACCTACGTTGATCGAATTCAACTTAGGTGCGGGTTGGGTTGTTGTAACCGGCCAGCCTCTGGAACATCAGTACGAACACATTTACGGCAATCCGGATATGGAGAACCTATTACCCAGAATCGTTAGTTATTTTACCGGAAAGCCGCTTAGCAAGCCGCTGGCCAAGCCCAGGCTTGCGCCTTCCAGACGAGCGACATCCGGAAATTAATTTGAGCAACCCCAAAAAGGCAGCTTCGGCTGCCTTTTTCTTTTTTTGTGAAAAGGAACCCGATTAAACCGTTTGATGACCCGCCTGCGTTTGCCCTCCCCTTTAAATGTTACCCGGTTCGCACAAATCATCCCGGAATATTAAACGTTTTTTCCGGTTCACTTCAAAAATTTTCAAGAAAAATCTTTTTTCGTTTGATGATATTTAATTCAATTTGTACATTAGCAACACAAAACAGCTTTGGAGAATGTATGGATCTCACCTCACATCACGACAGAAAAAACGGCATTACCAAACTGGAACTGGCCAAAATGTGGCTGCCCCGCTACACCGGCACTGCCATCGATGATTTTGGTGATTACATTTTAATTACCAACTTCAGCAATTACGTAACCATGTTTGCCCGACGCTTCAATTGCGACATCCGCGGCGAAGGACGCCCCATGCAAACGGCGACCAACACATCGGGTTTAACCATAATCAACTTTGGCATGGGTTCTCCCAATGCGGCAACCATCATGGACTTACTCACGGCGCGCAATCCCAAGGGAGTGCTGTTTTTAGGAAAATGCGGAGGTTTAAAACGCTCTACCGAAATCGGACACTTTATTTTGCCGATTGCGGCCATTCGGGGCGAAGGCACCAGCAACGATTATTTCCCTCCCGAAGTGCCCGCATTACCATCGTTTAAGCTGCACAAATTCGTGTCCAACAAAATTGTGGAACACGGGCAGGAATACCGCACGGGAGTCGTTTATTCCACCAACCGCCGCGTATGGGAATGGGACGAGAAGTTCAAAAAGTATTTAAAAGAAATTTCCGCCATTGCCATCGACATGGAAACCGCAACCATTTTTATTGTGGGCCATGCCAACGAAATTGCACGAGGCGCTTTGTTACTGGTTTCGGATTTGCCCATGGCACCGGAGGGCATCAAAACGGAAGAATCGGATCGGTACGTGACCAATACTTTTACGGAGCTACATCTGCAAATCGGCATCGAAGCAATGACCGAAATCGACGAAAAAGGCGAAAAGATCAAACATTTTCGCTATTAAAACCGAATGGACTTTACGGACCCATTGCAAAAACTCTTTTTGGCAACGATTAAAGATAAAAGCTTTCAATAAAACTCTTTCTCAAATATGAGGAGAAAAACATGCTTAATCAATGGGCAATCGTCATTGGCATCGTAATCATAATCAACTTGCTGAATTTTATCTGGCTCACCAACATTAAATACAAACGAACTTTAGCCCGCCGTAAACGCTGGAAACGCCGATTAAGTGTGGTGTTCTTTATTTTTTCGCCGGTTGTCTTTGTTTTTAACCTGCTTACGCTGCCTTTTACGGCGTATTTGAATTTTTTATTGGGGGCGTTAGGAATCTGGTTTGGAGTTTCACAATTACGGTTTGCACAAAAGCACTCGGCCGTTCCGCAAATTGTGGAACCGCTTAGCACTTTTTACTTTATTCTGGCGGGATTTTTACTGTTACTGGGGGCCTTAAGAATCGCTTAAAATAAAAAAAGCCGGCCATTGCCAGCTTATGCGATCGTCGGTTTGACAACCTTTCCTGCCTGAATACAACTGGTACAAACCAGCATGCGTTTAACCCCATTGGGTGTTTGCACACGAATTTTCTGCAAGTTAGGCATAAAACGACGTTTATTTTTATTGTGCGCATGGCTAACATGATTACCAACCATGGGCTTTTTCCCGCAAATTTCACAAACGTAAGCCATTTCATCATCTCCTTTACTATCTCAAATTCAAAGCCTCTAATATAAAAATCTTTTCGGTGTTTTGCAAATTCGTTTTCCCCGGTTCCGCACGCTTTTGCTTTTACCGCAGAAAAGCAAACCTATTTCCGATAGCTCCACTCCGTACCCTGCGGCGTATCTTTCAATTCAATATTCAACTTGGACAAACGGTCGCGGATTTCATCGGCCAGGGCAAAGTTCTTTTCCTTGCGCAACGCACTGCGCAAATCGATGAGCACCTGCACCAAACCTTCCACATCGCCTTGTCCGCCACCCAAAAGCTGCGAATAATCGGCAGGCAGCAATCCAAGAACGGTTCCGGCGGTTTCTTCCAGAACCTTAATGGCATGCTGTAACGTTTCTTCGGCCACGGCGCTGCCTTTGTCCAGCCATACATTAACCGCCTTCAAAAATTCAAACATTACGGCCAATGCTTTTGGCGTATTAAAATCGTCGTTCATTTCGTCTTTAAAGCGTCGCAGGTAGGCTTCGATCTCTTTTTCAAACGGCGCATCTTGTCCTGTTTTGGCCGCTTTGGCCTTGAGCAGACGGGCAAAAGTTTGATGAAACCGCGCCACGCCTTTTTCCGCCGCTTCCAGCGCCTGATCGCTAAAATCCAGCGGCGAACGGTAATGGCTGGAAAGCACAAAAAAACGGATGCCCAGCGCCGAATACTTTTTAAGCGCTTCTTTAATGGTAATAAAATTGCCCAGCGATTTGCCCATTTTTTGTCCGTTCACCGTCACCATGTTGTTGTGCATCCAGTAGCGCACAAAGGGTTTGTCGTAAGCGGCTTCGCTCTG
>CAYXUS010000053.1:0-6255 GCA_964468415.1 uncultured Caldithrix sp. | reverse complement strand
CTGGTGCTGGAATGCGACTGACGCGAGAGGATGATGAATGGTGGCCTTTGCCTGCAAATCAAGCGGCAAAACAGAATAGTAGCCCGGGTAAGGTAAAGAGAATTTGGACTTTTCTTCCCGAAGGGCAGTGGGCTTAAATTGCATTTCTTTGTTTTCGACGTAAAGGGTTCTAAAAAAAATTAAAATTTTAAGGGAATTCTATGTTTTTCTAATAAAAAATTTCTTAATATTACGAAGCTGTGAATGGGGGTTAAAACAACTCAAATACGTTTGTTGAAAATTCATCGAATTTTTGAATTAGGTTGAAAATTGAGCATTCGGTTCAGAACAAGGGGGTAAAAAATGAAACGTTCGCAGGTTATTTTGTCCGTTATTTTTCTGGTACTTTTTTCTCTGAACATCACTCAGGCAAAAAGTGCCATGTCACCTAAAAATAAAGTGATTTTGTTCGATTTTGAAAATGTCCCTGTCGGCCAAATTCCCGAGGGCTGGAAAATAGAGGTTACCAACCCCAAGGGGCCCTTGCCGGTGTGGAAAGTTGTGGAAGACAGCACGGCGCCTTCCGGGAAGAAAGTGCTGACTCTGGTCGATACCAAAAAATCCTTCGGGAATGCCTACAATTTGTGCTGGACGCCGGGCATCCCTTTTATGAACGGAGAAATTTCTGTGAACTTCAAGGCGAACAGCGGCCGCGAAGACGAAGGAGGCGGTGTGATTTGGCGCGCCAAAGATCGGAATAATTATTACATCGCCCGTTTTAATCCGTTGGAAGACAATTTTCGCCTTTACTATGTCAAAAACGGCGTGCGGCGCATGCTGGCCAGTGCGCACATTGCGTTAAAAGCGCATGTCTGGCATTCCATGAAAATTATTGTCCACGGTGATAAATTCGAAGGATATTTGAATGGGAAAAAACTTTTAAGCGTTAGCAGCCATGTGTTTGATGAGGCCGGTGGTGTTGGCTTGTGGACCAAAGCAGATGCAGCCACTTCCTTCGACAATTTCAAAGTGATTCTGGAGCGTTAAAGATAATTAACCAGTAATCCGGGTTTCTGAACTGTTGCGGCTGTTTGATACTGAGCCCTCCTATCGGAACAAACGGAGGGGAGAAATGCGAAATCCACCGCAAGGTTACATTGCGCGGCCGTAACAAATGGTTCCTTCGGGCAGGGCAGGCAACGTTAAAAAACAAATGGTTTGATTTGGGAGGACGTTGGAAATGCCTGAGCTTTAACACTAAAGTGGTGAAGAAACTTTAAGGAAGAAGTAAAAATGCGACTAAAATTTGCGGTTTGTGCTGTGTTGCTGGTTCTGACATTTGGAATGGTTCCCTTACAGGCGCAGATTAGCCAACCCAGCCATATCGAGGCATTACGTATTTCGTCCCCCATCGTAATGGACGGCATCCTTTCCGAGCCTTCATGGCAAAAAGCCATGCACATTTCCAATTTTACCCAGCGGGAACTTAACGAAGGCCAGCCGGCTACCGAACGCACAGAGGTTGCGATTTTGTACGACGATAATAATTTGTACATCGGGGTCTGGTGCTTTGATTCACAGCCGGATCAGCTGGTCGCTCAGGAGATGAAACGCGATTTTGTCTATTCTGCCGATGACAATTTCAAAATAGTGATCGACACTTACCATGACGGTCGGAACGGGTATTTGTTTATTACCAATCCCAATGCCGCCCGTTTTGACGCTTTGATCCAGAACAATGGCGATCGGGTAAACGAATCGTGGAATGGGGTGTGGAATGTTAAAACCAAAGTTACCGACAAAGGATGGTTCGCCGAGTTTGTCATTCCTTTTTCTACCTTAAAGTTTAGCACAAAGCCCAAACAAGTTTGGGGCATTAACTTCGAACGCAACATCCGGCGCAAACGCGAACAAGATTTGTGGCAGGGCTGGTCGCGTGATTCCGAAATAGAACAAGTGAGCCGTGCCGGCATTTTGACCGGTATTGAAGGCATAAGTAACGTAACGTTGATCGAATTTAAACCTTACGGCATTGCCGGCATTGAGACGTATTCCGACGCTCCGACCGACACCAAGCTGAACGGCGGCGGCGACTTGAACTATTTGATCACGCCCAGCATGAAGCTGAATTTAACGGTAAATACCGATTTTGCACAGGTGGAATCGGATCGCATGCAGGTCAATTTGACGCGCTTTTCACTGTACTACCCGGAAAAGCGTGCTTTCTTTTTGGAAGGACGCAATTATTTCGATTTTAGTTTGGGACGCCGTACCCAGCCTTTTTACAGCCGCAGAATCGGACTAACCAGTGACGGCCGGGCCATTCCCATTTTAGCCGGTGCCCGTCTTTTGGGCAAGGAGGGGGCAACCACCATTGGTGCCATGAGTTTGCAAACCGCGAAAAAAGACACGATCCCTTCGACTAATTACACGGTTCTGCGCTGGAAACAGGATATCTTCAAACAATCTACGATCGGCGTGATTGGTGTGGGAAAAGTAGAACCCCACCGTCGCAATATGGTTTACGGTACCGATTTTCTTTATTCTACTACCAGCCTGTTTGGCGATAAAAATTTTATGTTCGGCGGGGCTATTGCGCAAAGTTACACCTCGGATGCGGAAAACAAAAGAGGGCTGGCCAGTCGTATTTTCTTCGACTTCCCGAATGATCTAATCGATTTCTCTGCGGTTTGGGATCGCTCGGATGTCAATTTTAACGCGGAAACCGGCTATCAGCAACGTACGAATTACCAGATGTACAATGCCGATTTGCGCATCATGCCGCGTCCCAAGTTTATCCCCTGGATTCAAAAATTTGTGTTCAAGCCTTTCGATTTCAATTATTACGTGAATGATCAAACCCACAAAATTCAATCTCTCTGGTCGGAATTCCGTCCTTTGGGCTTTACAACCAAAGGGGGCGAATTTTTTGAATTCAACATTCAAAGACGTGCCGAAAACCTGGAAAAAGATTTTAATATTCACGATAACATCGTTATCCCCAAAGGCGAATATTGGTTTACCGACTACGAAATTCAGTACGGTTCTTTTAGGGGTAAGCCTTACCATTATTTTATTTTCTTTAATTGGGGAACGTACTACAATGGGAACCGTTCCGAGTGGGCGGTGCGAAATGTGTACCAATTTAGCAAGCATGTGAATGCCAGCGTGAACTATTCCCAGAATTTCATTTCTTTGCCGGGGGGCGATTTTATCATTCACGAATTAAGCGGGCGGCTGTCGATGGCCGTTAATCCCGATTTGTACGGTTCGGTTTTCGGGCAGTGGAATAACGATAACAACGAAGTTTTGCTCAATTTCCGGGTGAATTGGATTCCTACCCCCGGCACCAATTTTTATTTTGTGGTGAACCAGGGCTTCGACACCTCACATAAGGGATGGAAGGCTACGAATTTGGCCATTTTAACCAAGCTGGTCTGGCGTTTCGTATTGTGAACCGTAATTCAATTAAAAATATTTTTGAGGAAAGAAAATGGCACGTTCCTACCCGAAAATCAGAATGCTGGTAACGCATCTTTCCTTCCTGCTTTTAATCGTTACATTGGGGCGAACCCAAACCCTTTCTTTTTCCGATTGCCTCCGGCGGGCGCAAGAGGTCAGTTTTTCCGTAAAAGCCCGGCAGCTTCGGCAAAAAGCTCTGGAAGAGCACTTTCGATTGGAACAAGCCCGGAGCCGCCCCCGTCTGTTCGGAGAATTGGGAATGGAAGATCGTCGGCTTTCGGGGTATGGATTCGCACAGCAATGGTTGCTTTTGAATGTGGACTGGGCATTGGGCAATTGGCTTTACAAACCGTTTAAGGAGCAAGAAGCCCGGGCTTTGGCCGTCCGGGAAATGGTGGAATGGGATCGCTTGCACGTGTTGGAAATGGCCGCCAAATTTTACATTCGCCTGTTGCAAAAAGAAAAAGAGTACCGGTTGCTAAAAGAGCAATACACTCTATTGCGGTTACATCACAAAGTGACAGAGGCGCTCTGGCGGGCAGGCTCGAAAAGTGAACTGGATGTTTTGCAAACCCGGGCCGAGATCTTGAAAATTCGGGAAAAAATGCAAAAAACGCTGGAGTCCGAAAAGGCACTAAGCCGTGAGCTCTCCATTTTCCTTGGGCTCTCCCCGACGGACAGCTTGCAGCTTGTGTATTTGAATACTCAGGCCATTTGTACTCAGCCCTTCCCTCCGGGGGATGATTCGCTTGCCCGGGCGAACCCCATGTTGCGTTCGTTGCAATGGGAAATTAATGCACAAAAATGGAAAACACGTCAGGCGCAGGCCCGGCGCCTTCCCCGGGTGTTTGCCAGCGGGGGATATTTTGTCGATCATGATCCTACGGGAGACGGGAATTATTGGCTGACGCGCGTAGGCGTGCAAATTCCGCTTTTCCTTTGGAATGAAACACGCTTTCAGGAGCAGGCCGCCCGGGTAACGGAACAGTCTTTAACACAAAAAATGCACGAAAGCCAAAGAACGCTGCACATGCGGTTGGTGCAAACGTTAACCCGGCTGAAACAGCTGAAACAAAGTTTAAAAATCCAGGCCCGGCGGTTAAACACGCTGCAAAAAATGCTCGATTTGGCGCGATCGAACTATCAGGCCGGATTAACAACCAATCTGGAATTTTTGAACATGCAACAGCAATGGACAGAGGCAAAAATTGTTTACCAAACCACCGAGCTGGATTTTGTGCTGGCGCTGGTAGAATTTTACACGCTTACCAATCAACCCGAGAAAATTTTAACGCTGGCGCATTAGGGCACGCGTACCATTAATGAGACGAAAGGACGACCATGAGACGTGGTGTGCTGAATAGTTTGATTTTAGTGTTCCTGTTTTTTTACTCTTGCGGACAAAAATCTCCCGAAGCACAAAACAGGCCGAATCCGAAAGTACGGGTCAAAACGGCTCTTGTCCAGCGCATGGACATGGTTGATACCGTGCGTTTTTTCGGACAAACGGCACTCCGGAACGAAATCTTTTTGGCCTCGCAATTTGACGGGCGCCTTTCCGATTTTCATCTTTTTCTGGGAGATGCGGTGCACAAAGATCAAACCATCGGGCAAATTATTCCTGCGAAGCGGGAAGCGTTACTCCGCATTTTGCCCCGTGTGGATGCTAAAATGCGCACGATGCTGGAAGATCAAATGCGTGCCATTCCGCTTAGCAGCCCGCTTACCGGAACGGTTTTGAAGGTGTTTTTACACAATGGAGATGTGGTGCAACGAGGGCAGCCCATCGTACACATTGGCAATCTCGATATCTTGGATGTGTTGGGCGATTTGCCCGTGGCTGCATTGCCTCAAGCCCAGAAGCAATCTACCGTTGCCGTGCGCTTTGTTGAACTTCCACGGCGGCAAATCCATTTGCCTGTTGCAGCCATTGGCGGGCAGGTCGATCGCGCAACCCAAACGGTACCTTTGCGCCTTACGTTAAAAAATCCCGATCACCTTTTTCGTCCCGGGATGCAGGTCGTGCTTTCTTTTCCGGGAACTATTCACAAAAACGCATTGACCATCCCGCGTTCGGCCCTTTTGGAAGAAGAGGGTATTTACAGTGCTTTTACCATTAAAAACGGGCGGGCATCCAAGCACATTTTGAAAATCGGCATTAAACAATCACATTATGTCGAAGTCCTGTCCGGATTGAAAGAAGGGGATCAGGTCGTTACCCGCAAGGCCTATTCGCTGGTGGATGGCATGGAGGTAATTGCGGAATGAAAGGGCTCTCGCGATTCACAATCGAGAATAAAAACGCGCTCGTTTTTACGGCTTTTTTCCTTTCGATCATCGGATTTTATTTGATTTACCAGATTCCCGAAGGCGTTTTTCCCGATGCCGAATTTCCACGCATTGCGGTCATGGTCGATTACGGGCTGGCTCCGCTGAAAGAGATGGAGATGGAGATTGCCAAACCCATCGAAGAAGCCATGATGATGGTAGAAGGCGTGCGCACGGTACGCACATCCATTAGCCGCGGTTCTGCGGAGATTAATATCGATTTTCAATGGAATCAGGACATGTTTCGGGCCTACCAATTGGTGCAGGCCGCGGTTAGCGGCATTCAGCACCAGTTGCCCGACGGGGTACAAATTGAGGTGCGGCGCTTTACAACCAGCACCTATCCGGTAGCCGGTTACAGCCTTACCTCCGACAGCCTGAGCCTTTTGCAATTGCGCGATTTGGCGGTGTACGTCATTCGTCCCCAGTTGGCTGCCATTCCCGGCATTTACAACATCGAAGTGATGGGAGGGCATCAGCGCGAAT
>CAYXUS010000052.1:0-3526 GCA_964468415.1 uncultured Caldithrix sp. | reverse complement strand
AATCGGTTGCCCCCCCGCGCCAGCGGAGGGAATTACGAATTTGGGCCACTGATCTGCACGGAGGAATGAAAAAGGAAAAATGAAAAAAGAAAAAGGGAAAAGGGCGGCCTGCTTCCCCTTAACCCTTAACCTTTCACTCTTTCCCACCCCGGTCACCGAATTACACCGAAAATCAGCGCCAATCCGCGCGATCTGCGCGCAAAATGAAACTCCACTGTGAATCATTCAACGATTCAACCAATCTTCGCTTAAAAATCCCGGAGGGATTTCTGAAAATAGGCCCCCAATTCATTGGGGGTGGGAATGGAACCCCCACCGAATGTAAAGATGTCCCGTAGGGACATTTGAAGATGGTGGAGGACAGCCGTCCCTACGGGACGGAGGATGTGGGGCGCGCATGTCCCCGCACCCGCCATTGACATGGCGGGCTAATCTCGGTGCATCCCTACGGGATGCTTTCCACAACGGAGTAGACCTTCGGGAATGGGAACCACTTTCTGGCAGCACAAATTGGCCACTAATAACTCTTAACCCTTTACCCTTAACCCTTCCTCCCGAGCACACCATTCAACAATTCAACCATCCATCCAAGCAGCACGCATGCCACCCGGACGGATGCCGGTAATAATTTTTTTAAATTAAGGTCATTTTTCAATATATTTACTTTTTCGAATCGGTTTTATTTTTTAACGAACAAGAGGCATTCCCGGATATCAGGGCTTTAATTTAAAGGAGGAGCGCGCACATGCAGGCACGTGGCGAATGGAGTTCCAAAATCGGATTTATTTTGGCCGCTTCAGGTTCGGCTATCGGTTTGGGCAATATTTGGCGTTTTCCGTACATTGTGGGTAAAAACGGCGGAGCGGCTTTTGTGCTGATCTATTTGATTATTGTGGTGCTGATCGGTTTGCCGTACATGCTGGGCGAATTGGCCATCGGACGCGCGGCACAACGCAATCCGGTGGGGGCCATCGAAGCTATTCGTCCCAAATCGGCCTGGAAAGGGGTTGGCTATCTGGGGGTGATTACCGGTTTGGGTATCCTATCTTTTTACAGCGTAATTGCCGGTTGGACCGTGGGTTACATTTTTAAAATGCTTGGCGGCAATCCCGGTGATTTTGCCGGATTTATTTCCAATCCCTTGCCGGTTCTATCGCTGATGACCTTCTTTATTTTAATCACGGCGGCCATTGTTTACGGCGGCGTTTCCGGTGGCATTGAACGCTGGTCCAAAATTTTAATGCCTTTGCTTTTTGTGTTGATGCTGGGACTCATTGTTTACGCCAATACTCTGCCGGGCTCGGGAGAAGGATTAAAATTTTATTTGATGCCCGACATCAGCAAAATTGACGGTTCGGTGGTTTTGGCCGCTCTGGGGCAGGCTTTCTTTTCGCTGAGTTTGGGCATGGGATTAATGATTACTTACGGCAGCTACGTCACTAAATCGGATGATCTTTTTTCCTCGGCTGGTTACATCGTGTTTTTCGATTCGCTAATTGCTTTAATGGCGGGGCTGATTATTTTCCCGGCCTTGTTTGCCAATCATCAAAGTCCTGAAGTAGGGGCCAAGCTGGTATTTGTGGTATTACCGCAATTATTTGCCAAAATGCCGGGCGGTTCTGTTTGGGGCGCATTGTTTTTCCTTTTGCTATCTGTGGCGGCCTTAACTTCAACCATTTCGTTGCTGGAAGTTCCGGTGGCGTTTATGGTGGACGAGAAAAAAATACCGCGCAAAAAGGTGGTGTGGGCTGTGGCTCTGGTAACCTTTGCCCTGGGGGTACCTTCGGCACTTTCGCAGGGCTCGAATCCCTTTTTAACCAATTTCGGTTTAATTCCCCAACGCTTATCCGATCCGGATTTTTTAAGCCAGATGAGTTTTGTGTTCGGTGATTTTTCGCTGGCGCTGGGAGCGCTGCTTCTGTCGATTTTTATCGGTTGGGTTTGGGGCGCAAAGAATGCGGCCGAAGAAATAAAACAGGGCTCCAAAACGTTCGGTGTATTTTTCTCGGTTTGGGTGTTTATGATGCGCTATTTTATTCCGGTGGCTATTTTTGTTATTTTACTTAATTTGTTCGGGTTTTTTGATTGATGGCCTCCGGGATGCAGTGCGCGGGCCAAAATTAAAAGAGAGCATCTTTTAAGTATTTTTTGAGCATTTCACGGGCACGAAAGATGCGTGCTTTTACCGTGCCCAGGGGCAGGTCTAAAATTTGAGCGATTTCTTCATAGCTTTTTTCTTCGTGATGGCGTAGAATGATCGCCATGCGATATTTTTCGGGTAGTTTGTTAATGGCCTGACGAATGATCCGGGATTTCTCGCTGGCGACCATTTCTTTGTCAGCCGTTGGTTCTTCGGTCGGGTATTCGTGTTTGATCTCTTCATCTTTGTATTTGATGGGCTCGTCCAGAGAATGGGTGATCAATTTTCGTTTGCGGAAAAAATCGATGCAGTGGTTGGTGGCAATCTTGAAAAGCCACGTAGAAAAAGCGTAAGTTTCGTTGAAAGAATTAATGGAATTGTAGGCTTTGATGAATGTTTCCTGCGTTAAGTCTTCTGCTTCTTGCTTGTTGCGCACCATGCGAAAAATCACGTTAAAAACCGCCTCACGGTACATTTCGACCAGTGTGTCGTAGGCGCGTCCGTCACCGGCTTTGGCTTTGCGTACTAAATCGTAATCTGCGCGTTTCGCCTTTTGCTTCATACCTTCCTGCCCGAAAAGGTTGTTATTCGTTTAGCCCGGGTTTCAATTCCACAAAAACAAAATACAATTTTTTCATCAAAAAACCAACCGATTGCCTGTAAAGCGGGCGACTCGATTTTTCAGGTGGGTTTGCGATAAATTGTGTGTACGGTGGCTTAAATCACTACCTTTTTTGTGCAAATTATTTTATATTGCAATAATTTGAAACATGTACAGGGATGAAACGTAATTCCAATACATTATGAGCGCACGCTAATAATGCAAGGGTGGCGTAAATAACAATTTTTCAAGCAAAAAGAGGTGACCATGCGGAAAAACGCTTTTGTCGTAGTTTTTATTCTTTTCGGTCTGTTTTTATTGCAAGCCTGTGGCGGCGATCGTCCACAGCGGCCAAGACGGCCACGGAATTATTCAGATTCCAGCCGAAACGCCGCGCAGAATCAGGCTGAACGCATTCCCGTGGAAGTAATGCCGGTGGTGCGTGGCGATATTTCCAAATATTTGTTGTTGAGTTCGAATCTGGAGACCGAGGTGATGGCCGATGTGTACAGCCGCATTCAGGGCATTGTGGATTCCATTTTTGCCGAGGAAGGGCAGTATGTCAAAAAAGGGGATGTCATGCTTACCCTGGAGGCGCGGGAATACGAATTGGCCGAACAAAAAGCCCGTGTGGAATACGAACAGCAATTGCGCAATTTCCAGCGTCTGGAAAAAATGCACGCAAAAAAATTGCTTAGTGACGAAGAATACGAAAAAGCCAAATATCAGCTCAAAGCCATCGAAATTGCCTGGAACGAGGCAAAGTTAAAGCTCGATTTCACTAA
>CAYXUS010000051.1:0-38351 GCA_964468415.1 uncultured Caldithrix sp. | reverse complement strand
GCGCATGCGGTTGGGATCGTCCCGGTCTTTGCCCGTTTGCAGACAAAGCAAAATGTCATGTGCCTCGTGGTCGCCCTTGCGCAGGTAGTGGTTGTCGTTCGTGGCGATAACCGGCACGCCCATTTCTTTGCCCAGTTCGTAAATTTGCGGGTAAACCAGCGCTTCATCGGGAATGTGGTGATCCTGAATTTCCAGATAAAAGTCATCGCCGAAAATGTCCAGGTATTCTTCCAGGGCCTGAATGGCCCGTTCGCGATCGCCCCGCCGCAGCTTGTAAGCAATTTCGCCTTTCATACAGGCCGAAGTGGCAATAAGGCCCTCGGAATGCTCGCGCAAAAGCTGTTTGTCAATCCGCGGCTTGTAGTACATGCCGTGCAAAAAGGCAATGGAAGAAAGCTTAATGAGATTTTTGAACCCCACTTCGTTTTTGGCCAAAAGCACCAGATGGTACGAAGTGCTTTCGCCATCCACCTGTTTTCGTAACGTGTGCTCGCGCGGAGCAATGTAGGCTTCCATACCCAAAATCGGTTTGATGCCGGCCTTTTTGGCCGCATCGTAAAACTCCAAAACACCGAACAAATTACCGTGATCGGTAATCGCCAGGGCCTTCATGCCCAGCTCGGCGGTACGGGCAACCATTTCGTTAATTTTTGCGGCACCGTCTAACAGAGAATAATGGGTGTGATTGTGTAAATGGACAAAATCCAAATTCTATCGACTCCTTTCCGGGAAAGGCTAATTGTTTACTTGTTGTTTTTTAAAAAATTACGAACCATACATCCATTAGACAAATTTACATTTCCCGGCACTTAATTGCAAAAGAATATCGGAACATACGCCAGACGCGTCAAAAATTCCTTACGATTTTTGGGGTTCGCGCAACATAAAAATTCGTTTCTCAAAGCGTAACACCCATGCCCAATGAATCGTCAAAAAAACCATCGTAATTCTTTGAAATTCATTCTTTAATTCACTAATTTCCCTTTCTACCAAATTTTTTAAATAACGACAAATGCGGATTCCGAAAATTTTAACAAAGGAGCGCAATTATGGCAATTATCAAACCTTTTAAAGGGCTTCGGCCAAAACCGGAATTAGCCGAAAAAGTGGCTTCTCCGCCCTACGACGTTTTGAACACCGAAGAAGCACGCGCTATGGCCAAAGACAATCCCTATTCTTTTTTACACATCAATAAACCGGAAATCGATTTGCCTGTTGGCACCAATCTGTACGACGATGCCGTTTACGCCAAGGGACGGGAAAATCTGGAACGCTTCATTAAAGAGGGCGTTTTCATTCAGGACGAAAAACCCTGCTTTTACGTGTACCGCCAAATCATGGGCGATCATCAGCAAATTGGTCTGGTTGCCGGGGCTTCGGTGGAAGATTACGAAAACAATGTGATTAAAAAGCACGAATTGACCCGTGCCGAAAAAGAGGAAGATCGCGTAAAACACGTGGACACACTCAACGCACAAACCGGCCCGGTGTTTTTGACCTACAAAGCCTCGGAAGAAGTAGACCGGTTGATGGAAAAGATAACGCAGCGCCCGCCCGTGTACGATTTTACCGCCGATGACGGCATTCGGCACACCTTTTGGGTGGTGGATGATGAAAACGAAATCAAACAACTGCAAGACCTGTTTGCCCGGATGGATTGCCTTTACGTAGCCGACGGACACCATCGCTCGGCGGCAGCCATGCGCGTTAAACAAATGCGCCAGAAGCAAAATCCCCACCACACCGGCGAAGAAGAATACAACTACTTATTGACGGTCATCTACCCGCACAACCAGATGTACATCATCGATTACAACCGGGAGGTAAAAGACTTAAACGGCCTGAGCAAAGAAGCTTTTCTGGAAAAGGTGCGTGAAAAGTTCGAAGTGGAAAAGCTGGGCACCACGGCCGAAAAGCCCAGAACAAAACATGAATTTGTCATGTATCTGGACGGCGAATGGTACCGTTTAAAAGCCAGGCCGGGTACGTTTGATCCTAATGATCCGGTCGATCAACTGGATGTTTCCATTTTGATGAACAATCTGTTGGCTCCCATATTGGGCATTGGCGATCCGCGCAAAGACAAACGCATCGATTTTGTGGGAGGCATTCGCGGGCTGGAAGAATTGAAACGGCGCGTGGATTCCGGAGAAATGCAAGTGGCTTTTGCACTTTATCCCACATCCATCGAAGATTTGATGGCCATTGCCGATGCCGGCAAAATTATGCCACCGAAATCGACCTGGTTCGAACCGAAATTACGCAGTGGTTTGATCATCCACTTGCTGGACTAAACTAAAAAGCCGCCTTACTACAAGGCGGCTTTTTTTTTAGAGAAAAACGGACTTTTGTTTTGGTCATCTCAACAACGCACGAAGTAAAATCAAAAAACCACTTTTAATGCGCCGGATTTTTTCCACGTTTTCCTGCGCTTCGCTGAAATTGGGATTAATCTCCGCAGCCTGTTCGATTTCTTCCAGAGCATTCAAAAAATAATTCCTGCTTTGAATGAGATGAATTACGCCCAAATCGTTCCAGAAATCGGCGTAATTTCCCCGGTTTTCCACTTCTGCCCGGATTAATTGTTCGTAATAGTCCAGTTCATCATTGGAAAGCACCCGGTTACCAAAGAGGAATTTGAGAAAGAAAAAATCCATTTCAATGGAGGCCGGATCATCACGCGTGGTAATTTTTAGTTGCAAGTCGCGCAACATGGGCAGGATGTTGTCCGTCTCGTGAGAAGCGATCTTCTCGAGAATGGTATTGATGTGTTCCTGCCAGAATTTTTCGCGTAAATGTTTGGCATTTCGCAAATTTTTCAAAGCCCGAATCAGGCGTACGGGAATGACGATTTTGGCGTCTTCCTGTTCGTTAATAGTCGAATAGAACAGCAAAAGCCCCAGGTTAAAATCGGCCTCCGGAAAATCGTTTTTCAGTTCCACCGCTTTTTGCAACATGTTTTTGGCAGCGTCATATTCTTTTAAAAAGGTGTAAGCCACGGCTAAATCGTTGTACATATCCGGAAAAGTTAGGCCGGAATCCACCACTTTTTTCAGAATGTATCTTGCTTCGGGGAAATCTTCTTTTTTCAGGTAGCAGGCGGCTAATTTGCGGTGCGCCTTGGCAAAATCCGGTTTATTTTCCACGGCCTTTTTGAAATGTTCAATGGCTTCGTCGATAAAATTGTACGAAAGTAGAATGCGCCCAAAGCGAAAATGGTACAGGAAATTGGACACATTTTTCAATTTTTGCTCGATGATGAACATGGTTTGAATTTCGCCGATCATCCGTTCATGAATTTGCTGGGCTTTTTCATTCCACACATCATCGCCCGATTGCAAATAACGAGCGGGAATTGGCGCATATTTCCGATAGCGGGGACGCCCCTGTTCCAGCACTTCGGAAACAATTTGCCGATTAGGCAGATCGGTGCCGGTTAAAATCACAAAACGATGTTCCTGTAGGCGTACTTCGTCTTTAAACTGGGGCTTCATCGAAGTTATTTTCTCCGGTTCTGATTTAGAGCAAATTTACGGCATCGTTGCTTTCGATTCAAAACTTTATAAAAAAATCGCCCGTAACGTAAAAAGCTACAGAGTAAAAAACGGGGTGCTCCGGTTGGCATGCCCGGCTTTGAACGGAAGGCGGGGGTGCAAAAGCGCCTCGATTTTAACCAGCAAGCGTTCTGCATCGATGGGCTTAGGCAGCAGAACTTCGGCCATTTCTCTGATCATTCTTGTCTTTTCGTATTCCTGAGGTAAATAGGTGTACAAGGCCACAATTTTTACACAGGGAAACTGCCGACGCAAATGTAGCAATTCCTCGATGTCCCGTACCGACAGGGCATCGACATTAACCAATAAAATTTTGATGTTGTTCAGGTACACGGTGTAAAAAACATCGGTCACGGAATAGGCTACGAACACGGAAAAATGTTCGCGCAAAAAGAGCGCCATGCTCCGGCAAAATTCCCGATCGGAATCGACTAATAAAATGGACGGTTTTTGTACTTGCTTCGGCTTCATCAATGATTCATACAGCAAAAGGAGTGCCAATCCGGGGCGCTGATTTCTTTAGCAGGTTTTTTCTGCGCTGCCCCGCATTCCCCCATTTCCCAAGGAAAAGCAATGCGTTCAAAAAAGAATGCGCCTTCCCCGCAATTCGGGGAAAGGCCACATTCCTAAAAATTAAAGAGGCTGCCTTTTATTTTCTCAGTTCTGGGAAAAGCCGCTTACTTGGGAAGGGCAATCAAAATATCGATACGGCGATTTTTTGCCCGGCCTTCGGCGGTTTTATTGCTGGCAATGGGCATCTGATCCCCCATGCCAATTACCTGAATTTGATTGGGATCCAGATCGATGTTGGCATTTAAATATTCCTTAACCGCCAGAGCGCGTTTTTCGGAAAGTAATTTGTTTTTGTAAGCGTTCCCCGTAGCATCGGTGTGCCCCTGTACCACCACGTAGCTTTTGGGAAACTCCCGCAAGGCACGTTGCACTTTGGTCAAAAGCGAAAAATATTCCGGTTGAATAATAGCCTTGCCCGGCTGAAATTTCAATCCGCTCAAACGGATCAACAAATTATCGCCTTGTACGCGCACTTCCGCTTCATTCGGCCCGAACAAACTTTTGATGCGGGCAATTTTTTCTTCCAGCTCTTTCTTTTTCTGCAATTCGCGTGAAATGCCCATTTCTTTCTCTTTCAGGATCATCAGTTCATTTCTAAGGCTGTCGTTTTCCCGCATCAAACGTTTTTGCTCGTTTTTCAAATTGGCAATGTAGGCCAGAATCGTTTCTACCGGTTGGGAATATCCCTGATCGAAAAACGGATGGTAATTAAACGGTTCGGCAATACTGCTTAACAAATCTTCAAATTTTAAAATGGTGGCTTCCGCCCCACCGTCGCTCGACATCATTTTTTTGATGATTTTGCTCAAAAGGATAGCATGGCGCCCGTAATAGGCCGCTTCTTCGCCCATGCGTCGGATGGTTATTAACGAATCGGGACTCTCTTCGATGAGCAATTCCGTGTCTTTAATGCTTTGATCCAAGGCCTGAAAAGTTTCGGGGCACAACTTGGGTGCGCCCAGGTTTTTGGCCGTTTCCCGATCGGCTCTGGCTTCTTCGAGAATGCTGTTTTTTAATGCCAGAATACGCGCCTGTAAATACAGTTCGGCGGCTTTGCTGCTCTCTTCGATGGCATCGTCTTTGTCGTTGTCTTCCAGTTCTTCTCCGGCATCTTTGAATTTTTCTTCCGCTTTTTCCCACTCTTCCGCAGCAAATTGCGGCGCACCGGCATCCAAAGCAGCCAGACGGGCTATAATGGTTTCTTTAAACAAAGTCTGAGCCGTCTGCATGTTATTGAGGGCGTCACTGGCGTAAGAAGCGCATTTACGCAAATTTTCTTTGATTTTGTTCATGTCCGGATTGTCTTTTTCAAATTCTTCCGTGGCCTTTTTGTAAAGTTTTAAGGCTTTCTCGTAATTTTCCGGAGAAAAGATTTGCGCGTTCCCGTGTTGCAGCTTTGCCAGCAATTGATCGTAACGATCAAAAATACTGGCCTTTGTTGCGTTTTGCGCAAAGCCAAAAGTCCCAAGGAAAAGGCACCCTATTAAACCAATGGCTAATAAAGCATTTCGTTTCATAACATATCCACGGTTAATTTAACTCATTAAGATTATTTGAAATTCAAAAAGCAATGTCACATCGTAGTAGTACAAAAATCCGTAGCCATGTCTGCCAAACACACTTTGGTGCGGTGTCGGTCACAAAACGGCAACTAATCTTCCAAAGCTTTCTTCTTAAAATAAGACAGGATTCGATGCATGGCAACATTTCCTAAACCTTTAATGGCCACAGAGCTTTCGTCTTGCAGGTGGGTCTCGAAAAGTTGGATGACTTCATTGATGGAATTTACGGAGAAAACGTGCTTACCTTCTGTTTTGATCATTTTAAAGCCGTCACCGATAAAACGGGCATATTCTCCCACGGTAATCAGCAAATTAATGGGTAAGGCCGACAAAAAATAGCCCATATTCAAATGTTGTTGTTCCACATTAATGCCGGTGTGCGACATATCGCCGACCACCAGTACCAATTGCGAAGAATACGGTGCAAACGTTGTTAATACCCGGGCAGCCTTGCTGACCGAGCGCGGATTACCTTCGTAACTTTCGTCGATGATGTAATGGCGCCCAAGGCGCATGACCCGCCCGCGGCCGGGCGGCATGGTAAAACGGGTCTGAAGAATTTCCACGATTTCATCCAGTGAAAATCCCAGATGGAATACGCAGGCTACGGCTGCCAGAAAGTTGTACAGGTCTTGAATGCTGTAAATGGGAAGCTGCAGCTGGAACCGGTCGTTCAACCGAAATTGCATGCCCATTGGCCCTGCTTGTTCAATGTGCGTGGCGTAAAAATCGGAATGGGGATTGAGGCCGAAAAAGAGAATTTGCTGGGTGTTCAGATGGCGGGCAATAGTGGAACTCAGTTCGTCATCTTTGTTCAAAATGGCAATCCCATCGTCTTCCAGGTATTTGAGCAGCGAGGTTTTTTCCAGCGCTACCTTCATCATGCGATCCAGATAATTGAGATGCGCATCGCCCAGATTGGTGACAATGCCGATGGTGGGACGAATGAGACGGAGCACATCCACAAAATGTTTGCTGCGCAGGTAATCCAGCTCGAACAGAGCGTAATCGTATTCCATGGAAAGTTTTTTGAAGGTACGTAAATTATTGCGCACATCACCGCAACCATTGGGATGGCGCAACACTTTTCCCCGCGAGGCTAAAATAGCTTCGATCATGGTGAGGGTGGTTGTTTTTCCCAGATTGCCCGTAATACCGATTACCGGATTGGTAAAGGCTTCGCGAATGGTTTGCAGATGTTTTTTTTCCGAAACAGGTAAAGCCGTAGCAAGCGAATCAAACAAATCTCCGTCTCCTTCATCGTTAAAATGCAATGGTTTTCAGATGGAACCCAAAAAAACAATTTACGATATTCAGGGGAAAGTTTTCGAAAAAAATGACCTTTGATGACAAAAACATGTGCCATTCATTTTGGTAACCCGATGCTTTGATTTTGCCTGACGTTTTACGAAAGGAATTGCACGACAGGCGGCCTTTGTCCCTTATGCTTTTAAAATATCGTCATGGGGTAGGCCGCCTTTAGTGACGAGGTTGTAAATTTCTCACAAAAAAAGAAAATCAGTAACCAAAAAACTTTTGGGCTTCTTTGAGCTGGGAAATAAAGTAATCGATTTCTTCTTTGGTGTTGTAAAAATAGAAGCTGGCACGCGTGGTAGCGGCCACGTTTAGCTTGCGCATAATCGGCTGGGCACAATGGTGCCCGGCACGGACGGCAACGCCCTGTTGATCCAAAAAATGAGAGAGATCGTGGGGATGCACTTCTCCCAGGTTAAACGAAATGACCGCACCCCGTTCCGGTGCGTTACCGTAAATGGTCAGTTCGCTTAGCTCTGCCATTTGCTGTAAAGCGTAGGTGGTCATTTCCTGCTCGTACAAGGTAATGTTTTCCATGCCTACGGTATTCAAATAATCGATAGCCGCTCCCAGAGCAATGGCTCCCGCAATATTGGGCGTGCCCGCTTCGAACTTGTAAGGAATTTCGTTCCAGGTTGCCCGATCCAGCCAGACCGATTGAATCATCTCACCACCGCCCTGATAAGGGCGCATATTCTCCAGATGGGAAGTTTTGGCATACAGCACCCCGATTCCCGTGGGACCGATCATTTTGTGCCCGGAAAAGGCCAGAAAGTCGCAGTCCAGGTGCTGCACATCGGTGGGCAGATGCGGCACGCTTTGCGCCCCGTCCAGCAAAACGGGAATGCTGCGATCATGTGCCATTTTAATAATCCGCTTGATGGGATTGATGGTACCGAACACATTGGACATGTACGTGACGGCGATCAAGCGGGTTCGTCCCGAAAGAATTTGCTCAAAAGCCTTCACATCCAGCACTCCATCGGGGGTAAAAGGGATGAAACGCAACGTGGCGCCGACCTTTTGCGCCAGCAATTGCCAAGGGATCAAATTACTGTGGTGCTCCATTTCGCTGAGAATGATCTCATCACCCTGACGAATAAAGGCCTCGCCCCAGGCCGTTGCCACCAGGTTAATCGCTTCGGTAGTACCGCGGGTAAAAACGATGTTTTTGGCGGAAGGGGCATGAATAAAGTCGGCAACTTTTTGCCGTGCCTCTTCATAGGCCAGGGTGGCCCGTTCTCCCAGTTGATGAATAGCCCGATGAACATTGGCATTGTCGTGTTGGTAATAATGGACCAGCGCGTCAATTACCTGCTGTGGCTTTTGAGTGGTTGCCGCATTGTCAAAATAGACCAGTGGCTTGCCGTGAACGGTTTGATCCAAAATGGGAAAATCTTTGCGATATTTCAAAGGATCGAATGCGCTATTTTGTTTTGCCAATGTTCTGCCCTTTCTCAATTTTTCCGACACTCGCTACAATGCCTTCAACTTTTTCTGCACTCCCAAGGTATTCCGGCCATCCTAAAAATACCCCAATTGCAAGCGGGCCGCCTCGGACATCATCGCCGGATTCCAGGGCGGATCCCAGACCACTTCCACCGTCACGTCACCTACTCCCGGTATTTGCATTAGCCGCTCCTTTACCTGCAAGGGCAGGGATTGGGCTGCCGGACAACTGGGAGCCGTCAAGGTCATTTTGACGTGCACATTATTTTTTTCATCGATGGCAATATCGTAAATGAGTCCCAATTCGTAAATGTCCACCGGAATTTCCGGATCGTAAACGGTTTTTAAAATTTGCACCACATGTTCGCGATTAATCGGTGCCTGTACTTGTTCGCTCATGTTCACCTTCCTCCGCAACTCTCATTGATCGGAAATCTTTGATCCGTGTTTTTCGTGAATAGCATTGTGCAGGGTGTGCCAGGGTAAAATCGCGCACTTAACCCGCATGGGATATTCGGCCACACCGGCAAAAACCGCCAGTTTCCCCAGTTCGTCCATGTATTCACCCGGTTCTACCTCGCCCTTGACAATTTTCTGGAACAGCTCAAAATAGCGTTCGATTTCGGAAAGTTTTTTGCCTTTAATGTATTCGGTCATAACCGAAGCCGAAGATTTGGAAATGGCACAGCCCTGTCCTTCGAAGCGCACATCCTTTACTTCGTCGTCTTCAATTTGCAAATAAAGGGTGTAATGATCGCCGCACAAAGGGTTTTCCCCTTCCAGCTTGTGCGTCGGATGTTCCAACCGCCCAAAATTTCGCGGGGAACGATTGTGGTCTAAAATAATTTCCTGATACAATTCACGAAATTCGTTGTCCATAATTGTTCTTCCGTTCGCCTTTTTGTGTTTTAGCCAAAACTTTTTGCAGTGGTCTGCTTTTTAACCTGCCATTCGCGCCTTTGTTGCCGCACGAAAATCCGCACTACTGTTTTTTGCGGGCTGGAAGGCGCGCCGCTGTCTATTTGCTAAAGTTCATGTTTTCTTTAAAACGTTGCAAAATAATAGCGTCCACAAACTCGCGTACCGATTCCACCTTCATCTGGTCGATAATCCGTTCGGCAAAAGAGTAGATGAGCAAATTTTTGGCGCGTTGTTCGGAAATGCCGCGCGAACGCAGATAGAAAATAGCGTCGGCATCTAATTGCCCCACGGTGGCACCGTGTGTACAGCGCACATCATCGGCGTAAATTTCCAGTTGGGGTTTGGTGTCGATACGTGCCTCGTCCGAAAGGAGCAAACAGTTGTTGGATTGGTCGGCGTCGGTTTTTTGCGCCCCGGGACGAACCAATATTTTTCCGCTGAAGACAGCCGTTGCCGTATCATTTAAAATTCCTTGGTACAACTCCCGGCTGCTGCAATTGGACACAGCATGATCAATTAACGTGTTGTTATCGATATGCTGGGCATCGTTTCCCATGTACAGGCCGTTTAGCTGGGCTTCGCCGCCTTCGCCTTGCAGAGTGACCAGAATATTCGTGCGCACCAATTTGCCGCCAAAGGCCAAATTATTGGAAACAAAATGGCTGTTGGCCTGCTGCCGCACAAAAATATTTCCCATGTGAAAGGCCGCCTGACTTTCGTTCTGGACTTTGTTGTGCACGGCATGGGCATTTTCGTCCAATTGCAACAACGTCAGGGTGTTGGTAAAATGTTCGGTCTGTTTCATCGAAAGGAATGTTTCGATAACCCGAACCTGAGCGTTCTTTCCTACCCGCACAACCGTGCGCACATTTTGGGCTACGCCCGTTGCCTTTCCCGAAGAAAGGTACAAAATGTTAATGGGCGATTGCAGCACTACCCGATCCGCCACTTCGATAAAAATCCCGTCCTGAGCAAAAGCGGTATTCAACGCCGTAAAGGTATTGTTCTTGAGAATGGCTTCGTCGGCCATAAAATCAAATCCGTCCGGGTTTTCTTTCAGCATTTGCGCCAGCGGGCGAATGACCACTTCGGCATTGTCTTTAATGTTCGTGGAAAGATGGGGGGCAAATTGCCCGTCCACAAAAACCAGTTGCGGGCCGGGAAAATCGACGTACAAAAAGGGTTGCACCTGTCCGGCCGTTACCGCCTGTCCGCTTTCCTTTACGGGCAGGTCAAAAGACCGGCTAAACAAGGGCTGCAAATCGGTAAAACGCCATTCTTCGTCTTTCCGCGTGGGAATGCCAACTTCCGCCAAAGCCTCTATCGCCTTACGGCGCACCGCATGCACGGCCTGTTCTTTTTGGCCGTTCAATTGCGCCTCGTACCGGCGAAACAGTTCTTCGAATTGCTCGATAATCTGTTCTTTATTTATCATAATCTTTTTTTCTCCTAAACGGACTTACTTTAACCAGTCGTAGCCTTTTTCTTCCAGTTCCAGAGCCAGCTCCTTGCCCCCGGACTTAACAATTTTGCCGTTGTACAAAACGTGTACAAAATCGGGAACAACATATTCCAGCAAACGCTGGTAGTGCGTTACCACAATAAACGCATTATCGTTATTTCGAATGCGGTTAACGCCGTCGGCTACGGCCTTTAATGCATCGATGTCCAAACCGGAATCGGTTTCGTCCAGAATGGCCAATTTGGGTTCCAGTACCGCCATTTGGAAAATTTCGTTGCGTTTCTTCTCGCCCCCGGAAAAGCCTTCGTTTACCGGACGATTCAAAAGACTCTGATCGATATCCACGATTTTCATTTTTTCCCGCACCAGTTTCAAAAAGTCGGCGGCATCTAATTCCGGCAGGCCCAGATATTTGCGTTTTTCATTCAAAGCGGTTTTCAAAAAATACATGTTGCTTACACCGGGAATTTCCACGGGATACTGGAATGCCAGAAAAATTCCGGCACGCGCCCGCTCTTCCGGAGGCATGTCCAATAAATTCTTGCCTTCAAATAAAACTTCGCCAGCGGTCACCTCGTACAAATCGCGGCCGGCCAGTACATTGGCCAGCGTACTTTTGCCCGAACCGTTTGGCCCCATAATGGCATGTATTTCTCCGGTATTCACCGTCAAATCGATTCCTTTTAAAATTTCTTTGCCTTCTACCGAAGCGTGTAAATTGCGAATTTCCAGCAAACTCATCTATTTTTCCTTTCGTTTTGTTTTTCCGTTAACCAACGCTGCCTTCAAGGCTCAGACTTAACAAATTTTGTGCCTCTACGGCAAATTCCATGGGCAATTCTCTGAACACCTCCCGACAATAGCCGTTAACAATCATCGAAACGGCATCTTCGGTAGAAATGCCCCGCTGGTTCAAGTAAAAAATCTGGTCTTCACCGATTTTGGAAGTGGTGGCTTCGTGTTCTACCTGAGCCGTGGTGTTTTGCACCTCGATGTAGGGAAATGTATGGGCCCCGCATTTGTCTCCGATGAGCAACGAATCGCACTGGGAATAATTGCGGGCATTGGTGGCATTTTTCCCTACTTTGACCAGTCCCCGGTAAGAATTGTCGCTCTTGCCCGCCGAAATTCCCTTGGAAACAATGGTGCTGCGCGTATTTTTCCCCAGGTGAATCATCTTTGTGCCGGTATCGGCCTGCTGGTAATTGTTGGTCAAAGCCACGGAATAAAATTCGCCGACCGAGTTATCCCCTTTTAAAATCACACTGGGGTATTTCCAGGTGATGGCCGAGCCCGTCTCCACCTGCGTCCAGGAAATTTTGGCATTGTCGTAACAAATGCCCCGCTTGGTCACAAAATTGTAAATGCCCCCTTTGCCTTCCTCGTCACCCGGGTACCAGTTTTGTACCGTGGAATATTTTATCTCGGCATCTTTCAGCGCCACCAATTCCACCACTGCCGCGTGCAATTGATTTTCGTCGCGCATGGGCGCCGTACATCCTTCCAAATAGCTCACGTAACTGCCTTCGTCGGCCACGATAAGGGTACGTTCAAACTGTCCGGTTTGCGCCGCGTTAATGCGAAAATAGGTGGAAAGCTCCATGGGGCACCGCACCCCTTTGGGAATGTACACAAACGATCCGTCACTGAACACGGCAGAATTCAATGCGGCAAAAAAATTGTCTGTGGGTGGCACCACCGAGCCCAGATATTTTTGAATCAGATCGGGATGCTCGCGAATCGCCTCGGACATGGAGCAAAAAATAATACCCATTTCGTTTAACTTGTCCTTAAAAGTAGTCGCAACCGAGACACTGTCAAAAACCGCGTCTACCGCCACACCGGCCAGTACTTTTTGCTCTTCCAAAGGAATGCCCAGCTTTTCGTAAGTTTCCAGCAACTTGGGATCTACTTCGTCCAGACTGTTGTACTTGGGTGTGTTTTTCGGTGCCGAGTAGTAACGAATCGCCTGATAATCGATGGGCGGATACTGCACTTTAGCCCAATGGGGCTCTTCCATTTTTAACCAGTGCCGATAGGCCTTCAGGCGCCATTCCGTTAAAAATTCGGGCTCGCCTTTCTTTTTCGAAATCGCACGAATGATGTCTTCGTTCAGCCCCAGCGGCAATTCATCCGCCTCGATATCGGTTACAAAACCGTATTTATATTCCTGAGAAGTAATCTCGTTGATTTTTTTCTTCTCATCACTCATGGTTTTTCCTCATCGTTAATGGTTTGTTTTTTACGAACCGGACAGCATATTCGGTTCGTTTATTTTTTGTCCGGAACTCTGTAACTGTTCAAACGACCAATCGATGCCCACCTTCATTTGCCGCAACAAATCTTTTAACGTAATCGATCTCAGAAGCTGCAGAATTTCGTCCTGAATGTATTGCATGGGCGTTTGGATGTTGCAAAACAAAAACTGCGAGCAGTCGCACGGACGCCCCGTCGTACAGGCCACCACACGCATGGGGCCCTCCATGCACTCCACCATATCCAGCAGATTAATTTGTTCTACCCGGCGCGCCAGGGTGTAACCGCCTTTGATGCCCTGTACCGATTGCAAAAGCCCAATCTTTGTCAGCTTCTGCAACACTTTGCTCAAAATTTCCTGGGGAATATGGTACTCCCTGGCCAGAGAACGCGCCGTCACCAACTCATCTTCCGGGGTACGGCGAGCCATTTCCACCATGGCGATCAAAGCGTATTCCACCTTTTTGCTAAAGCGCATCATAAATACGACTCTTTCAGTCCAATTTTAACACAAAACCAAATGCGACTATTTTGGTCGCATTTAAAAAAACGAATTTACGATGCGAAATATTTCGGGGCAAATTTTTTCTTTGTTTTTGCGCGCCGGCGCACATTCTGCGGACGAAAAATTTTCCCCGGCGGAAAAAACCCTCTCCCCTGTTGAATTAATCCGTTTTAAAATTTAAATTGCGTATTATTACCGTCATTCAAGTTAGGGAAGCCATGTTCAAAAAAATTCTTGTTGCCAATCGCGGAGAAATTGCTGTACGGATTATGCGCACCTGCCAGGAAATGGGCATTAAAAGTGTTGCGGTTTATTCGGAAATGGATCGCACAAGTCCCCATGTCCAACTGGCCGACGAAGCGTACGCCCTCGGAGGCATTACCTCGGCCGAAAGTTATTTAAAGGGCGAAAAAATCATCGAAATTGCGCGGGCTCACGGTGTCGAAGCCATTCATCCCGGTTATGGTTTTCTTTCGGAAAATGCCCAATTTGCCCGCATGGTAGAACAGGCCGGATTGACCTTTATCGGCCCGCCCCCGGAAGCCATCGAACTGATGGGCAGCAAAACCGCCGCACGCACGCTAATGCAAAAACACGGCGTGCCCACGGTTCCCGGCACCAAACAGGCAATTACCTCTCCGGACGAGGCGGTAAAAATTGCCGATGAAATCGGCTATCCGGTATTGATTAAAGCCAGTGCCGGAGGCGGCGGCAAAGGGATGCGCCTGGTGGAAAAGCCGGAAAATTTACTTTCGGCCCTGGACAGCGCGGCCCGCGAAGCAAAATCGGCTTTTGGCGACGCCGCGGTGTACATCGAAAAATACCTGGAGCAACCGCGCCACATCGAATTCCAGATTCTGGCGGACAATTACGGCAATGTCGTTCATCTGGGAGAACGGGAATGCTCCATTCAGCGGCGCCACCAAAAAATCATTGAAGAGGCTCCCTCGGTTGTGCTGGACGAAGCCCTGCGCCGGAAAATGGGCGAAGCGGCCATCCAGGCCGCCAAAGCCTGCAATTACCGCAATGCCGGCACAATCGAATTTATGCTGGACAAAAACCACAACTTCTATTTTCTGGAAATGAATACACGTTTACAGGTGGAACACCCCATCACCGAGATGGTAACGGGCACCGATCTGGTACGCGAACAAATTCTAATTGCCAGCGGCGAGCGTTTGTCGTTTGAGGCACCTCCCGCCTCTTTTTGGGGGCACGCCATCGAATGCCGGATTTACGCGGAAGATGCCGACAACAATTTTACTCCGTCCCCCGGTACCATTGAGGTGCTTCAGCCGGCTTACGGGCCGGGCATTCGCGAAGACAGCGGAGTGATGCAGGGCAGCGAAATCTCGCTTTATTACGACCCGATGATTTCCAAACTGATTGCCTGGGGTGCCACGCGCGAGCAAGCCATCCGACGAATGATTCGGGCCTTAAAAGAATACCAGCTGGGTGGTATTAAAACCAATATCGGCTTTTTGATTCGCGTGTTGCAACATCCCGATTTTGTCGCCGGAAAGCTTACCACTACTTTTATTAACGAGCATGCCGATGCCCTGTTTGGCGACCGATTTGCGCACAAAGAAGCAGCGGCATTAATGGCTTTGTTGCAACATGTGCACGAAAAAGAACACTTCTCTGCACCACAAAGCGATGGCAACCATCGGCCCAAACTTTCGAACTGGAAAGTAATCGGACGCATGAAACAAATGAGGCGCGCATGAAATATTTCGTAACCATTGATGACCGGGAATGGACGTTCAACTATTCCGAAACCGACGGTAAAATTACCGATGAGAACAATGCTCCCATTGATTATCGCTTTGAAGCATTGGGAAACGGCCGCTACCTGCTTATTTTAAACGGGCAATCCCACATCGCCTATTTGAAAAAGAATGAGGACGGATATCTCGTTTTAATGCAGGGAGAGGAAATCGAAGCCAAAATTTCGGACGAACACAGCAAGTTGATTCGGGAGCTCACCCGCGACTCGGGACAGGAGGCCGGCGAATTGATGATCAAGGCTCCCATTCCCGGACTTGTCACGCAGGTTCTCGTAGAAGAAGGAACGGCGCTAAAAAAGAACAGTCCCTTGCTCACCCTTGAAGCCATGAAGATGGAAAATGTCATTAAGGCTCCCTGTGATTGTGTGGTCGAAAAGATTCACATTAAATCGGGCGAAACCGTACAGCAGGGACAGGTGCTAATCGAGCTTATCCGCGAAGGATAAGAGAATTCGAGAGAAAAAACGACAAACTACCCGGCCGACTGGTACAGCATTTCGATAATGCGCAGCACATTCACGGCATCGTCCGCCGGAGACAGGTTTTCTTCTTCTCCGCGAATGACCCGGTAAAAATGCTGAATTTCCCGTTCGTAAGCTTTTAGGTAGCGATCTCCCACTTTTTCATCCTGAATGGGCGTTACGGTTACCAGATTTCCGTGCAATTCTTTTTGAATGCGCAACGGATTCAGGTAGGCCGAACCCTGCTTGCCAAAAATATGGGTGTACTGAATATCATGATCCAGATGCAAATTCCAGCTGGTTTCGATGGTTACGCCCATGCCATTGGCCAGTTCCAGAACGGCCAGAGCCGAATCTTCCACTTCCAGTTCGGGACGCAAGGTGTAAGGAAATAAACGCGCCGACCGTACACCGGGCATGCCGGTCAGATACATGACCATATCGATCAGTTGGAGTCCGTAATCCATCAACACCCCGCCGCCGGAATACTGTTTTTTGCCCTGCCAGGTTAAATGGGTTTCCCGCGTCCACTTTTTGAGCCAGCCGGCTTTAATGTAAAACAACTCGCCCAGCTCATCTTTTTCCAGAAACTCTTTCAAAATTTGCACGTCATCGCGAAAACGATTTTGCATGCCCACCACCACATGGCGTTGCTTTTCCCGCGCCAAATCCGCAATTTTTTGGGCCTGCGCCGAAGAAATCGCCAGCGGTTTTTCTACCAGCACGTGCAATCCCCTGCGCAAGGCCAAAAGAGCCATCGGATAATGGTAATGGTTGGTCGTACAAATGTGAATGGCATCCAGCTCTTCTTTTTCCACCAGTTCGTCCACCAGGTTGTACCAGCGGGGCACGCTAAACTTTTGGACGATGGGGGCCATCTTCTTTTCATCCACATCGCAGATAGCCACCAGTTCCACATCTTCCATTTTTTTCAGAACCGGCAAATGAGCCACCTGAGCAATTTGCCCGATGCCCACGACGGCGGTACGGATTTTTTTCATGGCTTTTCCTCTTTCAAAACTTACTCGCTGACAAACGCTCTAAAATCATGCATCTGCAAAATATCAATGGCTTTGCGGGCTTCATCACGCGTGGCAAACGAAATGCGAAAAACGCCCCCTTCTTTTTCGCGCACTTTTAGCAATTCGATATCACGAATGTCGATGCCCTTCTCGGCCAGGGCATTGGACATGCGGGCGATCACTCCCGGCCGGTCATCCACATAAACCAGCACATCGGTCAGGGGATGCAAAAAACCTTTGCTGGCCTTGGGAATTTGACTGCGGTAGTAATTGGCCAGATGAAAATCTTCCGACAGGTCGCCAATGTGCTCGTATTGCTGCTGCAACAAATCGATGAGCTCACGCAGGGCTTGCTTAATGTTCGGTTCATTGCGCAAAATAATATCTTTCCAGATGGCAAAATTGCTGGAGGCAATGCGCGTCAAATCACGGAACCCTCCGGCTGCCAGCTCAAAATAGGGCTTTTCCGGAGCATTCTTTTCACCAACCATTTTGACCAGACCAATCGCCAGCAACTGCGGCAGGTGACTAATGCGCGCCAGAATCTGATCGTGCGTTTGCGGATCCAACAGCAAAATGCGTGCTTTAAGCGCCTCCAACAACGGAATAAGCGTTTGTTCGGCAGCTTTGCGTTTTTCGCCCGTAAGCCCCGTTAAAATGTAAACCGCATTCTCGTAAAGCAAAGGATCGGCAGCTTCCAGACCGCTCTTTTCTCCGCCGGTCATGGGATGTCCGCCGACAAACATTGCGCTGAATTTTATTTTTTCCACCAGGGCGTGCACATTGCCCTTGGTGCTGCCCAAATCTGTCACAATAGTTCGGGGGCCCACCACGCCGTTCAAATCGGCCAACTGTTTTTCGATGATCTGAATGGGTGTTGCCAGGAACACGATATCCGCCCCGGCGCAATCATGCGGCCAGTGTTTTACCGTGTGATCGATCATGGCCAGTTGCTCGGCCTTTTCACACACGGCCGGGAAATCGTAGCCCCAAATTTCCACGTCCGGTTTTTTATTTTTAACGGCCAGGGCTAACGAGGCACCCATTAGTCCCAGACCGGAAATTACAATTTTCATGATTTTATTTCGTTTTTAATTGAACGAATGAAGTTTACGGTTTTGCGCAAATGGTTGAGAAAAATCAACCGTTCGCCGGAATCAATATTTCCGATCGGCAATTTTGCGTCCCACCACTTTGGCAATCACCCGAATTTGATCCATAAGCTCATCGAACTGATTGGGATACAATGATTGTGCCCCATCGGACAGGGCATGTTCGGGATCGTGATGCACTTCGATCATGATGCCGTCGGCTCCGGCAGCAATGGCCGCCCGGGCCATGGGGATTACTTTGTTCCGCAAGCCGGTTCCGTGAGAGGGATCGGCAAACACCGGTAAATGGCTTAACTTTTTAACCACCGGAATAGCGGACAAATCCAGCGTATTGCGCGTGTACGTTTCAAACGTGCGGATGCCGCGCTCGCACAAAATTACCTTTTCATTCCCGCCCGAAATAATGTACTCTGCGGACATGAGCCATTCCTGAATGGTTGCCGCAATGCCGCGTTTGAGAAAAACCGGTTTGGTCGCTTTGCCCAGAGCGCGGATAAACGAAAAGTTCTGCATGTTGCGTGCGCCCACCTGCAAAATGTCGGCATATTCGCTGACCAATTCTATTTGATCTTTGTCCATCACTTCGGTTACCACCAGCAATCCGAATCGATCGGCTGCTTTGCGCAAAATTTTCAATCCTTCTTCGCCCAGTCCCTGAAACGAATATGGCGAGGTGCGCGGTTTAAATGCGCCGCCCCGCAGCACTTTGGCGCCGGCCTTGGCCACCCGCTCGGCAATGATCATGGTTTGTTCTTCGGATTCGACGGAACAGGGCCCGGCAAACACCACCACCTCGTCTCCGCCTATTTTCACATCGCCGATCTCGATCACCGTATCTTCATGTTTAAACTCCCGACTGGTAAATTTGTAGGGCACCGAAATACGATAGGCATCGGCAACGCCCGGCAGAACCTGCAAATCGCGCACGTCAATTTTGTTCACATCGCCGATTACGCCCAACACCGTGTGTTCTTTTCCGTTCGATCTATGTACGGAGAGGCCTTTCTCTCCCAAAAAGTCGATCACATGCTGAATCTGACTTTCGGTGGCCTCCTTTTCCATCATAACTACCATGCAAAGGCTCCTTCCTTAATTTTCATTTGCTGTCCAAATATTCCTGTAAAATAATTACAGCGGCAATCTGATCGATTTTATTCCGCTGTTTGCTGGGTTTCTTCCCCACCCGATGCAGAATGCCGTGGGCCTGTTTGGTGCTCAGGCTCTCGTCCCATTCCATAATCGGGAGATCCAGATGTTTTCTTAATTTTTTTATGATTTGCAAGATGTGTGCGGTCTTTTGGGACACGTTTCCCTTTAAAGTGTAGGGCACTCCGACAAGAATTTCCGTTACGCCGTGTTCCTCGATAATGTTTTTTAATTCCGAGAGAAATAGCTCAAATCCCTGCCATTGGATTGTTTTTAGAGGATGGGCTAAGAATAACAATTGATCACTAATGGCAACGCCAACACGTTTTTCGCCAATATCTAAAGCTAAAATTTTTCCCATGTATTAAACAGACGGATATTTGGTCATTCAGGGAAAATCATTAAACACATCGTTAATGAATGATTTATTTATCTTCCGGAGGCAACGGTTGTTTTAAGACCTCTTTCAGAAGTTTCCCGGGTTTAAAATGCGTTTTTCTCCTGGCTTCCACGTAAATAATTTCTCCGGTTCGTGGATTTCTCGCTTTGGGTTTGGGCTTGGTTTTCTTTACTTCGAACACACCGAAATCACGAATTTCAATTCGTACTTCAGGATCTGCCTCGCTCAATATTTTTCTCAGCACCGTAAACACCGCATCAACAAACTTTTCGGCCGTGTAAATTTTTTCATTCAGTTCTTGAGCAGTACGTTTGGCAACATCTTTTTTCGTTACCGTTTTCATAAAGCTTTCCTCCAAATGCCCTTATTTTACGAGTATTACCTATTAATTATTTTGAAGATACAATTAATTCCATTTGAAATCAAGCCCAAAACTTTAATAATTATGAAATTAATTCCTGTTTGTCCCCGAAGACAAAAACGCCTTGCGCCTGCACCCAAAACCTATCGAACGAAATTACGGCCGTTTTTTGATGAGCACCTGCGGATCATCTCCGGCAGTAATGGCTTTCAGATAAAATGTGTACCGATAGTTTTGCGGTAGCAAAACATATTGCGCATGGGCCTGCGCGCCCCAACTGTTATCGCCGCCCACTCCGGTTTGACCGTAGTCGATCATCACCTCGATAAAATCGCTTTTGCGAATCTGATTCAGATGCTTTTCGCCGCGGTACTTGCGTTCCAGGGTTTCCATGGAATAACGCAAAGCGGAAAACGAAAAGACAGGATCGCCCGCAAACAAGAGTCCCGCGCCACTGCTATCGCGCAAAGCCAGCCAGCGCGTATCGGTTCGGTAGCCGTTTTCCTGCGGACTAACGTAGGGGAAGAACATCTTTTCCACCGGACGTGCGTACAAGCCCAAATAGGCGCTGCTTTTGCGATCGCGGTAATTTTCCCACGGGCCGCGGCCGAACCACTGCACACGATTCAATACCGAATCGACCCGTAAGCGCAATCCCAGACGCGGCAATTCCGGAAGCTGCCTTTGGCCCGGCATAAATGCGTTTTCCACTTTGGTCCAGCCATTGCCGAATAGCGTGTAGGCCACGGTCATCTTCGAATCGGAAGCCGGAAAGGCAAAATGCACCACAATTCGTACCTGCCCATCGCCGACCGGAATCAAATCCACCTTTTGTAGCTGACGCTGGTAGGTAGATTCTTTCCACACGGCACAGCGTTGGGGCATGCCGTTGCCAAAGTCGTTGTCCGTTGGCGCGCGCCAAAAGTTAGGCAACGGCCCGCTTTTCAACAGCTCTCTGCCCTGCGCTTTCAACGAAGCAAGGGTGCCTTTTTGCCGGTCGAACACCCATTCGAACCGTTTGTTTTTAACCACAATGCGGTGCTTGTTTTCTTTTATTTTCAATTTGGGAAAGGTACGGGCGGCGGCGGTTTGCAGCGAATCGTCTGCGCTCCACGGCAGCATGAACTGGGCCGAGGCAACCTCCGTGCCCTGCGGAATGGCCCAATGCGATTCCCGCGCGGTAACCGAAAAATTAAGCGTGTACTCCACACCGGCTTCCGGCAAGGGCGTGGGCAACGGAAGGGTAACCACCCTGGCCTGGCCCGGCGGAACATCGAGCACGGGCAAAGTATGCCTGAAGACGGTTTTTCCGTTGGCCTGCACCGTGTAGCTTATTTTGTAGTGTTTGAGATTGGTAAACGAAAACTTGTTTTTGATTTTGATTTGTGTCGGCGAAAAAGGCACGGTTTCGAAATCGACATTTTGGTACACCTTTTTAACCTCGTACAAAGCCGGATGCGGCGTGCGGTCGGGTGACACCAGACCGTTAATGCAAAAATTGCCGTCGCTGGGCGTGCCTTCAGGGCCGAAATCGCCCCCGTAAGCCCACCATTTTTTACCCGTAGCCGAATCGTAGCGGGCGATGCCCTGATCTACCCAATCCCAAATAAAACCGCCCTGCAAATTGGGATAGCGTTCGATAATGTTCCAATAGTCCTGCAAATTGCCGTTACTGTTCCCCATAGCGTGGGAATACTCGCACATGATGAGCGGCCGATCCGCATGCCAGCGATGTCCGTATTGCTCCAGATAGGCCCAGGGATACATGGGAGCTACGATATCTACGTAGTCCTTTTCTCCGGCGCGTTCGTACTGCACCGGACGGCTGGGGTCGCGCCGATGAACCCATTGGGAACATTTTACGAAATTAATACCGTCTCCGGCTTCGTTACCCAACGACCAAATAATGACCGACGGATGATTTTTGTCGCGCTCCACCATGCGTTTGAGACGATCGAGATGGGCGTCCAGCCATTGCGGATCTTTGGCCAAACTGCGCTTGCCGTAGCCCATGCCGTGCGATTCGATGTTGGCTTCGTCCACCACGTAAAGGCCGTACTGATCACACAAATCGTACCAGCGCGGATCGTCCGGATAGTGGCTGGTGCGCACGGCATTGATGTTGAACTTTTTCATCAGTGAAATGTCTTTGATCATGGAAGCGTACGAAACCACATGCCCGGTACGTTCGTTGTGCTCGTGCCGATTTACGCCCTTGATGGTCACGGGCACGCCGTTTACCAGCAAGCGGCCGTTGCGGATTTCGATTTGGCGGAAACCGATGCGGTTTTTAACCACTTCCAGCACTTTGCCCTGTTCGTCCTGCAAAATCAGCAGCACCGAATACAAATAAGGCGTTTCGGCCGTCCATTTCAGCGGATTTTTGACCGAACCGTGCAAAACCAGTTGTGCCTCGCGACCCTTGAATTTGACCTTTTTTTGCAGGGTTAACAGCGTTCGTTTTTTACGATCGAGCAATTTGAGTTGCACGGTAAGCGGCTTTTCCGGCGGCTGCTTTAAATGGTGACGTAAATCCACATCCACCTTTAGAGTGGCATCGCGGTAGTGTTTGTCCAATTTTGTGTGCACAAAAAAATCTCTGATGCGAATTTTTGGCGTAGAAAACAAATAAACATCGCGTTCGATGCCGCTAACCCGCCAGAAATCCTGACATTCCAGATAGGAACCGTCCGACCAGCGGAACACCTGCAGCGCCACGGAATTATCGCCCGGGTGAAGATAGGGAGTAATGTCCCATTCTGCCGGCGTTTTGGAACCCTGGCTGTAACCGACGTACTTCCCGTTGATCCAAATGTAAAATGCCGATTTGACCGCACCGAAATGAATGAACACTTCGCGATTTTGCCACGATTGCGGCACAGAAAAATAACGTTTGTACAACCCCACAGGATTGTAATCGTGCGGCACATGCGGCGGATTGGGTTTATCTGTCCATTCGTAGCGTTGGTTCACATAAATAGGCGTGCCGTAACCGTTGAATTCCCAGTTGGCCGGGACGGGAAAACGCGCCCACGAGCTCACGTCAAAATCGTCTTTGTAAAATCCGGGAGGCACATCGGCCGGGCGTTTGACCCATTTGAATTTCCACATGCCGTTTAATGAGTGGTAATAGGGTGAATCCACAAAGCGTAATTTCAGAGCTTTTTTTTCACTGGGGTAAGGAATAAACGTAACGTGCGGTTCTTCTTTGTTTTGGTTAAACATCTTAGGGTTTTCCCAGTCGGGAGGGTCGGCCCGCAGCAAAGAAGCAATAGAAAAAAGAATAAATAAATTCAAAAAGGAAAAAGCAAATTTATGCCCATTAAACATGTTACCCCTCTATCATTCGTTTTTTTACATTTACCAATTTTAAAATTTAGGATAGATTCAAATTAAAGCCAAATATTCCTTGTAATGCAATTTGGGGAATAATGATTTCGTCAACGCTTCAAAGTTGATTCCGAGAATGCCGGCCGAGGCGATGAGAATTATGCAACAAAAAAACGTAGTATTTTAAATTTTGTAATAAGTTAAACTGGCTTCGCTTTAAAGATTGGAAGATTCTGCCGATAACAGCAATAAAATAAGTTTCGGGAGATTATAAGCATTCGGTTTCTGATTTGCTCCTGCCAAAATCAGCAATGAAAAATTCTTGCGAGAATCTCACCGAAAGGCGAATTAAAGAAAGCTCATTAAAATAGGGAGGAAAAAATGAAAACGTGTGGTTTTTTTGTCCGAATTTTTATTATTATTGTATTTTTTGGGTTTGGCAAAACGTTCGCCTCGGATAGTTTAAACGTTAAAAAAGTGGTCGATTTTCTTCCTCACTACGATGTAACCAACATGGTAGATAAAATTGGAAATTATGTGTACACCGGCGTGGCGGACAGTGATCTTATAGTTGTCAGCGATTTTTCCGACATTCAAAGCCCTTCCGAAGTTTATCGCGGCACGTTGCAGGCAACCGATTTAGAAGAATTTATTTCTTCCGAGCCCTATGGTTATTTGGCGGCAGGTTACAACGGATTATATGTTCTTGATATAACAAATCCGGCCGCGCCTAATATTGTGGGTCACGTGGAAACGAACGGGTATGCCATGGGAATGGATAAATTTAAAAATTTTATTGTATTGAATGACAGAGACAATGTTCTGTTTATTGATGTTAAAAATCCTTCTGAGCCACAATTGTATACTACGCTTGGTTCTTCAATAGCGGGAGACCTGGTGGTTAACGGTACCACGCTTTACATTGCGGATCCCGATCATGGCTTGTACGCTTACAATATTTCAAATTTGGACTCGATTAAGAAAATAGGCAAAATAGCCAGCTACAATGGCAGCAGCTATACGCCGCGTGCTTTGGCCACTGTCGGCGAAAGAGCTTTCGTTACCGATTACGATTATAACCGCCACGCCTCATTTTTGAAGGTAATTGATATAGCCCATCCGGAAACCATGAGTGTTTTAGCGGAATATAAATTGGAAGACCATATAGCCAACCATGATTATATTGACCCCTGGCAAATAATAATAGAAGGCGATTATGCTTATCTCGGCGATAAAACTAACGGAATTGTTATATTGGATATTCAGGATATTCAAAATATTCATCAGGTCGGGTATTACAGCCTGTACAAAGTAAATGATCAGGGAGGCGTTACGACGAATATCCAATTGCAAAAATTCGATGTAGAAAACGGCTATATTTTTACGGCCTGGAAAAACCATGGTGGATCCACTTACCACAAAGGGTTGGGATACGTGCTCGAAAACACTCTGGTAACATCAACACAGGAAGCAAAGACAATCATCCCCGGAACACATCATTTATTTCAAAATTTTCCAAATCCCTTTAATCCTCAAACGACGATAACCTATTTTTTGGAAAACGGACAAAGTAAATATGACGTAAAACTGGAAATCTTTAACCTAAACGGGCAAAAAATAGCAACGCTGGTTAACGAAAAACAACATGCCGGCAGCCACTCTGTTATTTTTCGCGGAGATAGATTCCCCAGTGGAATTTATCTCTGTCGTTTAACAGTAAACAATCTTTGGCGCCAAAGTAAGAAAATGATTTTGATCCGTTAGAAATTTACGTGGTTAAACGGGGGAACTAAAGGAAAAATACATGGCAAAATTTTAAACGGCCAACGCCCAAACAACCAGGAAATCTGATATTGCTATTCCCGGATATTTATCTTGAATAGCAGTGCATTTGCATGATTTGGTAAGAAAAAATTAAGTTTTTTAGTATTCTTTCGAAAATAAATAGAAAGTTAAAGCGGCTCATCTTCATTTCGAGTAATGCCATGAATAAAAATCTTGTTCCAAAGGCAACGCAAGACGATCATGAATATTATCTGCTCAGGACTGTTGCCGAATATGTGGACGACTGGGTGTACTGGTTAGACGAAAAGGGTAAGCTCAAATTCGTTTCTCCTGCATTCGAATCCATTACTGGTTATTCTCTTTCTGAATTTAAAAACAATCCAGAATTAGAAAAAGATATAATCCATCCCAGAGACTGGGCGCTTTGGCAGGAACACTTAAAAATCCATTCAGATCAAACCCTTCAGGGAGAACTCTCGCTTCGCATTATTACCAAACAGGGTGCGGTACGTTGGATTCATCACAAATGCTGGCCTGTACTTGACGATGAACAAACATTCAGAGGGCGTATTTGCAGTAACCGTGACATTACAGATTTAAAAACTTCCATACTTCTTGAAGAACGCAATTTAGAACTTTTAAAAGAAGAACGAGAAATTTTCACTTCAGGTCCCACCACCATCTTTAAGTGGAAAAATGCACCCGGGCTTCCCGTTATTTACGTTTCTCCCAATGTGCTGAAAGTTTTTGGCTATTCCTCTTCCGATTTTTTGACAAAAAAAATTGCTTACTGCGATATAATTGTTAAAAATGATTTGAAGCACCTTCTCAATGAGCTACGTCAAATCAAAGAAAAAAGACTAAAAACCTTTCAACATCGCCCCTACCGCATTCAGAGCAAAAGCGGAAAAATCGTTTGGCTGCTCCAACACACAATTATTAAATGGAATGCCCAGGATGAAATTTCTCATTTTTTAGGTTATGTGGTTGATATTACAAAACAAAAACAGGCAGAAAAACAATTACTCTATCATGCCAGTAAACTGGAATTAATACACGATCTCACAGCCCGTCTTAATAGGGCGACATCATTTTCCGAGGCGCTCGAAACGGCGGTAAAAGGCATTATTAAAATATTGGATTCAGACCGTTCCGCAATTCTACTCTTCGGGGATGACAATAAAGTGCATTTTAAAGCCTGGCACAATTTATCACCCTTTTATCGCCAGGCAGTAGACGGACATTTTCCCTGGGATCCGGCCGACATTCAAGCCGAGCCCATTTGCTATCCCGACATAAAGGAAGCAGATATCGCTCCTGATCTCAAAAAAATCGTTCTGGACGAAGGCATTCGGTCGTTAATGTTTGTGCCGCTGGCAGGCCAGGATCGGCTTATGGGCAAATTCATGGTTTATTTTAACAATCCGGAACCGTGCACCCGACAAAAAACAAAATTAGTCCAAATTATTGCCCAAAATCTTTCGGCCATCATTAGCCGTTTTCAAGCCTTTGAACGCCTGCAAGAAACCGAGAAAAAATATCGGGAGATTTTTAACAATGCCGCAGAAGGAATCTACCAAAGCACCCCGGATGGACGATTAATGACGGTAAATCCTGCTATGGTTAAAATGTTTGGCTTTAAAACAAAAGAAGAAATGTTAAATTTACCCGATACGAGTTTTCTTTGTTGGGATGCTAAAGAACGGAAACACCTTATTGACAAAATTAATAAAGAAGAGCGCTTAGATAATGTTGAAGTAAAAATGAAACGTGCCGACGGCAGTCTTTTATGGGTGCTATTAAATACCCGGCCGGTAAAAGATAAACAAGGGCACATCTTGTATTTTGAAGGGACCATGGTAGACATTACCAGCCGAAAATTAGCCGAAGAAGAACTTCTTAAAAGCAATCAAAAATACAAGGCCTTAAATCGACTTTTCCGTGCTATCAGCGATAATATGACCGATATGCTTTGGGCAAAGGATTTGAACAAACGGTTTATTTTTGTTAATAAAGCTATCTGTACAAATCTGCTAAATGCCAAAGACGTGAACGAGCCACTCGGCAAAACCGACTTATTTTTTGCCGAACGGGAACGCCGCACGCACCCTGAAAATCCGCAATACCATACTTTCGGTGAGATATGCCAGGATTCGGATCAAGTAATTCTCGAGACTCAGAAGAGTGCCCGGTTTGACGAATTTGGAAATGTTAAAGGGAAATTTCTCTTTCTCGATGTACGTAAATCTCCCTTGTTTGATGAAAATGGCAACATGATTGGAATTGTAGGAAGTGCACGGGATGTAACCGAAGAAAAAAATATTCTCAAAAAATTAAAGGAAAGCGAAAGCCGCTATCGCAACCTGTTCAACTTACTGCCTTATGGAGGCGAAATATTTGATAAAGAATGCTATATAAAAGAATGTAGTCCCAGGACGTACAAAATGCTGGGGTATCGTCCTGATGAAATGGTCGGCAAAAAAATCACCGAATTTTTGGATGAGCCTTCCAAAAAAATATTCAAACAAAAGATAAAACACCTTTTAAAAGGGAAGATGCAAACCGCCGATGTGCGCATGCGCAAGAAAGACGGAACTTTTGTTCATGTTATGCGCGCCGCCGCTCCCATTCGGGACTCAAAAGGCAATATTTCGCACATCCTTGGGATCAGCGTGGATATTAGCGATCGGATTAAAGCAGAAACGGCTTTGCAGAAGCAACTTCAATACGCACAAGCCATTAATTCTGTTAGTGAAAAAATCATAATGGAGAAAAGCGAACAGAAAATTTTAAAACTGTTAGTGTCCACTTTTGGGCAAACATTGGGCACCGATACCTGCTCGCTGTACAGAATAGATATAAAAAACGAGACGGCTACGCTGTTTTACACTTGGCGAAATCCTCATTTTAAAAATCTTCCTCCCCATTCCAATCAATATTCCCTTAAAATGTTCCGAGAAAGTGCTCATTATCTTTTAACGCATAAAGTATGGATTGAAAGTCATGTGGATAATATTAATCCACTGTTTCTTAAAGAAGGATCCGACAAAATTTTACATGGCCAACTATCCATAAAAAGTTTGTTGTGGTTTCCCTTTGGCTTTGAAAGTGACAGAATCTTTCTATTGGTGTTGAATCATTTACAAAAAATTCACAAATGGGATAAAGCGGAAATCGAATTCAGCAAAGAATTCACGCATCTTGCCTCCTTAACCCTGTTAAAGCTGCAATTGATTTCGGAAAAAGAAAAAGCCTATAATGAAGTCAAACGTTTAGCCGCAGTTGTTCAGCAAACAAGTGAGATCATTGTCATTACATCGCCCCAGGGAAAAATCGAATATGTAAATCCCACCTTCGAAAAAATTACCGGTTATTCGGCTGCGGAGGTCATTGGACAAAATCCGCGAATTTTCAAAAGTGGATACCACGATCAAAGTTTTTATCAAAATTTCTGGGATACGATTACAAAAGGTGGAACGTGGAACGGTAAATTTGTCAACAAAAAGAAAAACGGTGATATTTACTATGAAGAAGCCGTCGTGTTCCCCTTAAAAAATTCTCAGGGTAAAATTGTCAATTTCTGTAAAATCAGCCGTGACATTACCCGGCTTCAGGAATTGGAAGAGCAATTACGCCAAGCGCAAAAAATGGAATCCATCGGAACATTGGCCGGTGGCGTCGCTCATGATTTTAATAATTTATTAACGGTAATCAACGGATATGCCGAAATGGCTATGCTTAAACTTGAAAAAGAGCATGCCGTTCAGAAAGAGTTAGAGGCAATCTTAAATGCGGGAAAGAGAGCGGTTAGTTTAACCAGTCAATTGTTGGCATTTAGCCGAAAGCAAATTTCAAATCCTGAGATTGTAAATATTAATGACATTATTGCCTCGATAGATAAAATGTTAAGGCGATTAATCGGTGAAGACATCCGGATAGAAACGATCCTTAAGAAAGATATTCCGAACATCAAAGCCGATCCCACACAAATCGAACAAATTTTCACCAATCTGGTTGTTAATGCACGGGATGCCGTGCAAGCGGTAAAACGCCCCAATTTTAAGAAGAAAATTATTATCGAGACCGGAACGGCTTCTTTGGATGAAGACTATGTGGCTACGCATCCGGATACAAAGGTTGGCAAATATGTATTTTTCACGGTCGCTGACAACGGCATCGGCATGGACGCAAAAACGAAACAAAAAATTTTCGAACCGTTCTTTACGACCAAAGAAAAACACCGAGGCACGGGATTAGGGCTTTCTATGGTTTATGGTATTGTAAAACAAAACAACGGCCATATTTTTGTGGAATCCGAGCCCGACAAAGGCACTACTTTTAAAATATACTGGCCAATTACCGAAGAGCAAGCGGAAAAAGACAAATTGGTTGCTGAAAAGAGATTACTACCCGGCTCCGAAACTATCCTTTTAGTGGAGGATGATATTTCAGTCCGGGAGTTTGCCGTGGAGGCCTTAAATACCTTGGGATACAAAGTAATTTGGGCTTCAAACGGCCAAACGGCGATTGAATTAGTTGAAACCGATTCCCCACACATTGACTTGCTAATTACCGATATCGTTATGCCAGAAATGAACGGAGAGGAGCTCGCAAAACGTATTAAAGCCATTTATCCGGAATTAAAAATCATATTTGTCTCGGGATACACGGATAACCACCTTCTTCATGACGATGGTACTTTGGGGAAAGAAGTAAATTTTATCCAGAAGCCTTACTCAATCGAAAAATTAGCGAAGGAAATCAGGCGCATCCTTCAGGAAAAGTAACGTTTTAAATAGCACGCAAATCAGATAATTCGTATGCGTCTTTTGTACAATTCGATCATATCCTTTTCACGCATGCGAAAGCCCGTGCCCCGATTACGTACCGCCCCATTCTCTTTTAAATGCATGCGCAAATCGATGCCGACCAAAGACTTTTTGAAGGCATGCAAAAAATTCCGCGGATTTGGTTCGGTCAAAAGGTAAGCTTCATTGTAGTGGAATTCTTCTTGTCCGTCACGGATGCGCCTATCGGCAAGAACAAAAAGCAAACGGCTTAATTTAGATGAAAATTTTCCGACCAAAACAAAAACATCCCATTCTGCCAACAGTTCACCTTCCGGCCCTCGCAGGCAAATAATATTTCTTTCTTCGTCAATCGATAATGACAAACCCAATGAATTCGGACGCTGCAAAAATATTGTGGATTTGAGTGCTTGCCTGCCCTTTTCATCTTGATACCCGTATTTTTCGACGATTACCTTTTGAGTTTTTTGCCAAACACTTCGATTAAAAGTAAAAAGAGTTACCAAAGAAGAACTGTCTTTTCGGGTCGTTTTTATTTCGACACGCCCGCCAATATCGGGAATGGGAATATTCGTCTCATCCAATCCGAATAAGGTTTCGAAAGTATATCCGATGCCGGTATTTCCTTTGCGCTTTGCCTTCACATAACCCAAACTTTCAATTTGCCTAAGTCGCTCGGTCACTTCTTTTAAGTTCATTGCCCATCCTCTATTTTTTCCGCATGACTACAATGTACTCGAAATTCATGGTCGAATCTTTTTTACCGACTTCGTTTGTAGGGCTATTTTGCGAAGGCATGCGCTTGTTAGGAATGCGACGTACGATTGTTTCCACATGGTCAAAACCGTTTTTCTCAAATAGTGCTACCGTTATTTCGTCGGTAGGCAAAGTAACGGATTTAACCCGACGATTGCCAACCACAAAGCAGGCATAGCCACCGGATCGTAATGTTTCGGAAATATGACGAATCGATTGTTGATATTCGCGGTAAAACGCATGCACATCCTTGGCCCGTCTCTCATCGCGTGCTTTAATTTCATCCAAAACAGAATCCAACACATCAATGTCAAACTTGCCGTTCAAATCGAGAGGACGCCCTCCCATGAGTTCTTTATCCAATTGGGAGGCCTCGCGAAATCCCAGCCACTGATTGGCCAACCGCGAAAATTGGCCGTAGGCCACTGTTGTTCGGGAATCGCCGTACGGCGGCGAAGTCAAAATCAAATCCACAGAAGATTGCGGCAAAATGTTAGCGGGAACACCGTGCACCGTGTTAAAGGAAAAAATGCGTGCGCGTACCGGCTCGGTTCGCTGTTGCATAAAGGCAAGCAATCCGTTGCGGTTGCGCATAATTTTCTGTTCCATAATTCCGTAGACATCGGGACGGAAGCGTTCTCTTTTCTCTTTTGGTAAGCGATACAATTTAAATTCGCTATTACGCGTCAGGGAGCTTTCGCGCACGGTTTCGCTGAAGGCTACGTAAAAAAAGCGTCGCACAGACGGCCGGTCAATCGAATCGATAAAACTTTTTAACCGCGCCAGTTTCTTTTGGACTTCTTCGGTAAACCAAAAATCGATATTCGGAAAATCGGGTAATTCAACGGATTCGTCATCGGTTTTACCGAGACGAATCGCCAGCAACATGGTGGAAAATTCCCGAATGTAATGATCCAAAACATCCGCAGGAATGGGCGTGGTTTTGGCTTTGGCAATCAGGCGGGCCAAAGGATTTAAATCTGTGCCTATGGCCTCGATGCCGTGTACATTGGCCTCAACCAATGAGGTACCCGTACCGCAGTAGGGATCGAACAGCCGTCGGGCTTGCGATCCGTATTTTTCAATCAGACGGGAAGCGATTTGGGGAATCATCATCGCCGGATAGGCATGAAAACAATGCGTCAGGGTTTTGGTGTTTGCTTCCGCAAAATCCCAACTTGTATCCGTGTATTTTTTTTCTTCGATTACCTGCAAAAGATTTCCCTAATTGTTGGACAATTTAGTATTACGCAAAAACCAATTCTCCGAAACAGCGCGGCAGATGAAAATCAAAGGCATCCACAGGCGCCCAGGCAGCCCAATGGGGATGCGAATTGTTCTCCGCGCATTTGTAAAAATTGCCCCGCCACACATCTCCGCAGGCAGGCCTTTTCATGTCCGAAATATAACGCGCCAACAGGTCAAATGAAATAAAAAATTCCAGCGTCCAGGTTACGGCTTCCGTAATCTCCTCAACGACGGGAGCAGGCAGTGAGCCACGTACTTTAATGTCTTCAAGGTCTTTGACGGTTAAGGGGATAAATTCTCTGGGCAGTCCGTTTTTGTCCTTTTCGGGATTAAGCACATGGCTGGCCAAAAGCGTTCCGCAGGCATTGAATTCGAAGTTAAAATAACTTTGCGCTCCGGCGGGTTGCACGAAAAACTCCACACAGGCATCCTGATACACCGGATCCTGAAAAGTTGTGTGCACACAACGCACATAGCGATCGTTTACCTTAAATTTTCCCCACAGGCCCTCATCGGTGTACACAAGAGCAACTTCTGTGCGCGGGCGGTGGGCACTGCTCTCTTTCAAAAACTCGCTTATCTGCACTTTGTGTGCTTCATCTTCCGGAAAGCTTCCCACTTTCGCAGAAAAATCGGGAAAGACTCCTGAACGAGCAATCACATACGTTTTCATTTTCGTCTTCTTGATTTCACCCTGACGAACGTAGTTTAATAAAAAAAGTGGCTCCTGTCTATTTTAACAGAAGCCACCGTTCAACCCAATTTGAGGAGGGTATGTTGAGGGCATCTTTTACGACATTTTGCCGTGTCTCTGCGGACACCTTCATTCCCTAAATTCGTCCGATTTCCGCGGTAGTTTCGCATCCGAACCGTTTTTGCGCAAAAATCGTCCCCCAATTCCCATTATTTTTCGTTTTTGTTCTCTGTCAGCAATTTTTTCAGGGCCGCCGTCACCGCGCCTTTGTCGAAAAACAGCCGAACACCTGCGCGCTTTAAACGCTCCTGTCCCTTTCTCCCGATGTGTCCGGCAAGCAGAGCCGGACAATCTGCAACAACCCGGTACACATCCCAGGTTTTGTTGTGTTGCAATGTTTTCTGATAGGGATTGCTTCGCGTCTCCAGAAAGTGTGTCCCGCCAGGCCCTGTTTCAAAAATGGCGAACTGTGGCGCCCGACCAAACATACCGGAATAGATATTCTTGCCGCTTTCATCCACAGCCACGGCTAACCGTCGGTTACGCAAGGTCGCGATCAAATAAAAATTGTCGTTCGTCTCGCCCTCGGCCAAAATCCTAAAATTCGCCGCGGTAAAAAGATGCCGCGCCTCTTCCCGCGAAAAATACGCTTCGGGAATGCCCGTGTCGGCCCCCTGCTTCCAATCGACCAGTACAAAGGTGCCCGTCCAGCTTAAAATGAGCCCGAGGGATTGTACAAATTTTTCCACGTCAAAAAAATGGTGCAACGCATGGACCGTAAAAATCAAATCGAAGCGGCGTTGCAAACGGAAGAGCTCTTCCGATTTTAAGGCACGAAAGCAAACGGTGTCTTCATCTCTTTCCGCCAGGTAAGGATCGGTAGCACAGCCAAAGGCATGGTACAATTGAGCCACTTCGCGCAACAGTTGTCCGCTTCCCGCCCCCACTTCCAGAACATGATCGGCCTTTTTTACGTAGTGGCGCAGCAAATAGCGCAACAGATCGTGCGCTTCCATGTTGGGCCTAACCACCGCTTCCATTATTAGTCTGCCACTTTGGTTGCCTTAAACAATCGAATGCTGTCCATGAACCAGATGTGTTCTTCAAAATGGTCAAAGCCCCATTCCTTCAATTGGGCTTTCCAGTCCCGCGCAATAAAATCGAAAGCCAGCGGACATTCAATGGCCTTAAAGCCAATCCGAAACCAAAACGGTTTGGCTTTAAAATCGAACTCGTTAAAATCCAACAGGATAAACTGTCCGCCCTTTTTGAGCGCCTTTTTCGCATTGTCGACAATAATTTTGCGATTCTCCTGCGTAAAGCCGTGGAAGACAAATGACATGAACACCTTGTCGAATTCGTTTTCAAAAGGCAAGGGTTCCAGAATGCTCTGGCGATGCAGGGTAACATTGGGCAAATGGGCGCAATTTTTTTCAAACTGCTCGATCATTTCCTGCCCCAAATCCACGCCGACAATTCTGCCTTTTTCGTTTAAATATTGCGCCATCAGGCAATCGTTGCGGCCCGTACCGCAGCCCAAATCCAGAATGGCGTCTTCGGGTTGAATATTCATTTTGGCAATGGCCGATTTCAAGAATTTGCCGTAAAAGCCCAAACTACCCACGTCCATAATTTTGTCGTAAAAACGGGCCATGGCACCTTTAATTTCCACTTTGGAAACGGATTGATCTAACATCATTCAAACCTTTCTTTGCAAGGGTTAAATTTCTTTGTTTCTCCGTCAAAGCACAAAAACGAATCCGTATCGCCCTTCGCCAAGGTTTCGACGGCCTGCCGTATTCCCGTTTGACGCGTAATAAGCGGCTTTACGCCCATTTTAATAAGCTTGGGGATAGAGTGCAATCCCATGCTGCGCGCGATGAAGATGTCGCAATCTTTCAAAAAGCCCATTATTTTTTTGGCCTCCCCGTGATGATGGGTGTCTTCGCTCTCGGGCTGCAGAAAAGGATTCTCCCGAACTTCTTTTTCCGTAACCCGGCCGTCTTCCACTTCAAAAATTTTGAAATATTTGCTCTCTCCGAAATGTCCGCTGCGAATCGTTGTCAAATCATCGGTTCCAATGGCAACGCGCATTTAACCTCCTTACTAACTTTGTGAATTTTTCCAACGCTAAGGTATTTTTACGGTTCCGTCAAATTTTTTCGATGAGCAAACCTTCGATCACCGAAGCTATGATCATGTAAAAAGTTAAAACAACAAAAAACTTGAGGCCGAAATAATAAATCATTAAAGGGATAAAGGGAATTTTAATCGCCCGATTGTAAATAAAAACGGCGATTAACCCCTCACGCATGCCATGACTGCGCAATTCCCGTAAAAGCGGGTACCAGGCGTACACAGAGCCATGGCTCACAATGCCAAATGCGATGGCGATAAGCCAGCCCTTCAAGCCAGCTTCCCGCCCGAGAATTCGTTTGATTTTTTCCGGTTTTAAGAAATAGTCAAGCAAGGCCATAATCAAAATGACAAAAAGCAAAACCGGAACTATTTCCAATATTAGCCGGGCACTTACCTTTAAAGCGTGCAGCACCTTCGATGCATTGTACAGCGAAAGCCCCGCATAAGCCAAGACCACCAATCCTAAAAACAAATATCCGCCCTTGCCGGATTTTTTATTTTGTGTTTGAATATTCTTCTTCTCTTTCATCATTTAACCCAACAAATTTAATGTAAGTACCGTTGCAATAGCCACAAAAAACGAAAGCACAAAACTAAGCGCATTCCGTTTAAGGGCGAATGATTTGCCCAGAAGGGACGCCTCGGCAGGTAATTGAATAAAACCTACCGTAACCCAGGTAATAATGAAGGCCGCTACAGCAAACAGACTCACCCCGTTGCGCAGTAATTCCCCGCCAATGATGTAACTGTTGACTGCGTTTCCGGCAAAAATACTGCCTAACGCAGCGCCGATTAAGGTGTCTTTAAAAGGATTGCCCGAAAAGACCTGGCGGATGAAAGAAGTGGGCACAAACGTGCGAAACAGTCCGAACAGCAACAGCACGCCAATAATAATGGGAAGTGCATTCCCTACATTTTTACCAGCTTTGATTAGTGAGTGCTTCCAGGATTTTTTCGGCGCGTCTTTTTTCTGTTTCATTGTCTAATTCCCTTCTTTTGTTGCCTCGGCTTGTACTTCCTGCAGAGCCTGCCACAGATTTTCCATCGCTATCGTCGCCTTTTCCCGAATGTGAATATCTGAAATTTCCCATGAATACTGGGAAATTCCGGGATTGATTTCAATAATTTTCGCGCCGTTCTTTTTGGCCAAACCGGGGATGAGCGAAGCCGGCATGATCTCTCCCGTGGTACCGATGACCAGAAACACGTCGGCTAAATCGGCTTCTTTGAAAGAAAGACTATTGGCCGGTTCCGGAATCGGCTCGCCGAAAAAGACAAAATCCGGCCGCAAAACACCACGGCACTTGGGACACAAGGGCGGCAATTCGTCCAGAGACACTTCTTCTACAGGCAAACGGTGATGGCATTGCTCACAAATCAAATAACGCGACGTACCGTGAAATTCGTACACGTTCCGGCTGCCCGCCATCTGGTGCAAATGATCGATGTTTTGCGTGATGACCGCTTTAATGATACCTTCCTTTTCCATTTGCGCCAGCACACGATGGGCGGCATTGGGTTGGGCTTTGCCAAAAAAGTCGTAAAAAATTTCTTTGATCAACGCCCACGATTCCCTGGGATGGCGGCGAAAATAGGAAATATCCAGAAAGGTCGGATCGTATTTGCTCCACAAGCCGTTTTCCCCGCGGAAGGGCGGAATGCCGCTTTCCACCGAAATGCCCGCTCCGGTAAAAGCCACGGCCCGCCGGGCATTTTTTAACAGCCGTGCCGCTTGTCGATATTGTTCATCCATTGTCTGTTCCTGTTTTTTTACGGAGATGGTTGCGTTAAGGGTTGATGGTTAATAGTTAAGGGCTGAGGGCTGAGGGTTGAGAGTAAAACCAATTCCCTGCCCGCCCTCTTAGCCCTGCACGCTCAATGCAATTACTCTTCCTGACTAAAATTCTTTAAACAATCGCGCAAACGAGTGTCCGGGGGCTTTGACGTCAATGTCCAGGAAATAACCGAACGGCGTTTGATAGGTTTCGTAACCGGCATTTTCCAGCCGTGCCTGTGCACCGTCGAACAGTTTTTTCGTCACATCCGGGTCTCCCTTGGCCTCGGAAAGATGGGCAAACGAATGCAACACGATAATGTTCGTTTCGTTTTTCCGTGCGGCCCATTTTAAGTTTTTGATGAGTTTTGTTTCTTTGGAACTTAAATTTTCTTCATCTTGCGGTTCCACATGAATAAAGCCCACCAATGCGTTTTCGATGACCTTTTCTTCCTGAATATCTTCGGTGCCTTCCAGACCTTTTACGCTTGTTTTGTAGGCAAAGCGATCGGCATAAAGCATGAGTACACGCATGAAATCTCCTTAATCCGTTTATTACGATTTTCGGCTCTTAATTTAAAAATTTATTGGATGCGCCGCATCCCCGTTGGGGACAACGGATCGTTTCCTTCGCACATTTTAGTCATGAATTTCAATTAAAATTCGCCACCAATCTGCACAGAGGAAAGGAAAAATGAAAAATGAAAACCACAAAAGTGGTGGCTTGCGCCAAAGAAAAAGGATAGGGCGAAAGGCCGCCGGTTGCCCGCCCGGGAGGGAATTAAAAATTACGAATTACGAATTACGAATTTGGGCCACTGATCCACACAGATTGGCACTGATTTTCCTTAACCCTTACACCCTTAACCCTTCCCCCGGCCACTGATCTGCACAGGAAGAATGATAAAGGAAAAAGGAAAGGGGAAAAGGCCGCAGGGCCGCAAACAGCCACAATCAAAAAGCCCCCTTGAGAGGGGCTACGGGGGGTAAACACCGCAGCAAACTGCAAAATTTACCCGACGCCGGTTGCCGAGTAGTCCCGGCTTGCCGGGACGTATCGAGGCACCGCTTCCCCTTAACACTTCACCCTTAACTCATCCCGCCCACCGAAGAAGCACCGAATAGCCATTCAACGCTTCAACAAATCTCCGCTTAAAAATCCCGGAGGGATTTCTGAAAATAGCCCCCCAATTCATTGGGGGCTTGGGATGGGAATCCCACAAACGCAAAAATGTCCCGTAGGGACATTTGATGGTGGTGAGAACAGCCGTCCCTGCAGGACGGGGGCTAAACGTGGGGTTGGTGCGATACCCGTCAATGAATTGTAATTCCATCCCTAACGGGATGGGAGGAGGGGTGAGGACGTTCGTTCCCCGCCATTGAAATGGCGGGCTAATCGCGGTGCATCCCTTCGGGATGCTTTCCCAAGGAAGTAGCTCTTCGGGAACAGGACCCACTTTCCGGTAGCACGGAGGAATGAAAAAGGAAAAATGAAAACCACAAAAGTGGTGGCTTGCGCCAAAGAAAAAGGAGAGGGGGAAAAGACCGCCGGTTGCCTGCCCGGGAGGGAATTAAAAATTACGAATCTGGGCCACTGATCCACACAGATTGGCACTGATTTCCCTTAACCCTTACACCCTTAACTCATCACTCATCCTGGCCACCGAACCGCACCGAAGAAGCACCGAACAACCATTCAATCCCGAAGGGATGCCTACCACTTCGTGGTGGCACGATTCAACTAATCAACAATTCAACTAATCAACCATTCAACTTTCCCGGCCACTGATCTGCACAGATTGGCACGCTTCCCCTTAACTCTTACACCCTTAACCCTTCACCCTTTCCCATCCCTGCCAAATTACATGATGAACAACATTTCCGAATATTTGGGGAAAGGCCAGATATCATCGGGAATGATGGTTTCCAGAC